>NZ_JBIALO010000043.1:0-65816 GCF_042873595.1 Streptomyces sp. NPDC004629
GGCGCCGCGACGAACCGCCAACTCACGCAACCTGACACAGCATCGGCAACACACTCACACCTTGACCGAGCCGCCTAAACGATCGACGTTGGCCCCTGGTCGGAGTGGACCGCCACTGGCCAGAATTCGGGGCCGTCTGGGACCCACGCCGTGGTCCCGCTGAACTACGGCGCCCCGCGCACCGCCGCCGACCTCGCCGCACGCGCCCGCCGCAGGCCGGGAACACACCCAGCGCCGCAGCGCTCGCAGCAGCCGTCGGCTCGCGAGTCCTGGCCGCCACCGGTGACCGGCGCGGCGCCCTGAACGCCGTCCGCGCAAGCCCGAGGAACGATCGAACAACTCGGCCGAACCGGGCTGGCCGACACCTGGTTCGGCTACCCGCCCAGAAGCACAGCGTGCACCTCTCCCAGGCATTCACCCGAGTTCGCGGATGTGCACCGTGTAGCGGAGCGTAACCGAGCCATTCCGGTCAGGTGGGGGAAACCACAGAACCGACCTACGCTGCTGTTGTGACCCCCGCCGCCCGCACTGCCCTGGACCTGACCGCCGACCTTCCCGTCCCCGACCTGGAGGACTTCTACCGGGATCTGCACAGGCACCCGGAGTTGTCCCGGCGCGAGCACCGGACCGCCGGCAAGCTCGCGGAGCGGCTACGCGCGGCTGGGTACGAGACGGCTGAGGGAATCGGCGGCACCGGGGTCGTCGGCGTACTGCGCAACGGCGACGGGCCGACCGTACTGCTCAGGGCCGACATGGACGCGCTTCCCGTCCAGGAGGAGACCGGACTGCCGTACGCGTCCCGGACGGACGGCGTCATGCACGCCTGCGGTCACGATCTGCACGTCACCTGGCTGGCCGGTGCCGCCGCCGCGCTGGCCGCGGGCCGGGAGACGTGGACGGGGACGCTGCTGGTACTGGGGCAGCCCGCGGAGGAGAACGGGCAGGGCGCCGCGGGCATGCTCGCCGACGGCCTGTACGACCGCTTCCCCCGGCCCGACGTACTGCTGGGCCAGCACGCGGCACCGGGTCTCGCGGGCCTGTACCCGCATGTGCCGGGGCTGGTGCTGTCCGCCGCGACGGACGTCGACATCGTGGTGCACGGGCGCGGCGGGCACGGCTCGCGGCCCGAGACGACGGTCGACCCGGTGGTGACGGCCGCCTACCTCGTCACCCGGCTCCAGAGCGTGGTCTCGCGGGAGATCGCCGCGCGGGAGCAGGCCGTGCTGACCGTCGGCCGTATCGAGGCGGGCGCCCGGCACAACATCATCCCGTCCGAGGCGCGCATCGCCCTGAACCTGCGGACCCAGTCGGAGGAGGTACGGGAGCGGATGCTGGCCGCGATCCGGCGCATCGCGCACGGGGAGTGCGTGGCCGCAGGCTGCCCGCGGGAGCCCGAGGTGACGCTGGGGGACAGCTTCCCGGTCACGGTGAACGACGCGGAGACCGACCGCAGGGTCGCCGCCGTGCACGGGGAGATGTTCGGCCCTGAGCGGGTCTTCGACCCGGGCCCGGCGATGGGCAGCGAGGACTTCGGCCGGCTGGCGCTCGGCTCGATCCCGTACGCGTACTGGTTCGTGACGACCACCCCGGCGGAGGTCTGGGAGCAGGCACCCGGCACGGACTTCTCGGAGAAGTTCCAGTCGGTCCCCAGCAACCACAGCCCCCACTTCGCCCCGGACCTCTCCACGATCGCCCCCGGCACCCAAACCCTGGTCGCGGGGGCCCTGACCTTCTTGTCGGCACCGTAGGCCGCGGCCTGTCCGTCCCCGGTCGACACTCCGGCGAACCCGAGGGACGATGAAGGGACGGGGCGCTTCCAGCCTTCTGTTCGCCGGCGGGATGACGCGGCGAGCGGAGTTCCAGGTGACGCGCCCCCGTCCGCGTCCAGGGCAACGCGCAATGCGGCGCGCAAGGCAACGTCCCGGGGCAACGTGGGGTGAGGCATGCGGCCCAGAAGTGACAGGCGCGCGCCGACCGGAGAAGCTGCGGGAAGCGTGGGCCACCGCACCGGATCGTCTTTGGAGCATGTCGACAGGGCGAGCCGTAAGCTCGGTCTCTCCTCTGTGTCGGTGAGCATCATCGCGCTCACGGTGGTGGGTGTCGTGGTCGCGGCCACCGCGCACCTGGCCATGCTCTTCCTCTACAACGCCCCCTCGAACTCCTTCTCCCAGCGGCACGCCGCGAACATCGACAAGTACGTCTCCCCCGAACTCGTACAGGAATGGCAGCTGTTCGCCCCCAATCCGCAATCGGTGAACACCCATGTGCAGGCTCGCACGAAAGTCCAGATGCCAGACGGACGTCTCACCGACACCGGCTGGGTGGACCTGACCGCGATGGATCAGAAGCGGATCGTGCACCATCCCCTCCCCAGCCACGCGCACCAGGACGAACTTCCGCACGCCTGGGCCAACTTCGCCGACTCGCTCGACACCGAGGGACGTCCGGTCGGCCTGTACGGGGAGCTGATGCGGCAGTACGTGCTGCGCATCGCCGCCCATCGTCTGGGACCGGAGGTCAACGGCGGCACCGTGCGGCTCATCCAGGTGCGCTCGGCCAACACACCGGTGGGAGAGCCCCCGTGGAGTGGTCAGCAGGCCGACACGCGGACCGGCTATGAGGTCCAACCGTGGTGGCCCGTCACGGCGGAGGACTTCAAGTGACCGCACACTCTCCACCGTCCCCGTCCCCGTCCCCGTCCGCCCGGCCGTCGCGTCGCATCGGCGCCGCTGTCAGGCGAGGTGTCGCGCGTATCACCGGCGATGCCATCGCGCCGTACCAGTCGGCCGTCGCTCGCATCGGCTTCTCCTTCACCTGGCTCGCCCTGCTGCTGCGCGAGTGGGTGCACCGTGACGAGCTGTACGGGGTGGACAGCCCGTGGAACTGGGCCATGGCCCGCGAATGGAACGCGACGAACCAGGCGTTCACCGTGCTCATGTGGCAGGACAGCCGATGGTGGTTCGAGATCGTCTACGTGGCGGCGATCGCCGCGTCGGTGATGCTGCTCCTCGGGTGGCGGACCCGCACCGCCTCGCTGCTCTTCATGATCGGCGTGCTGGCGCTCCAGAACCGCAACCCCTTCATGGGGGACGGCGGCGACAACGTCCTCCACCTCATGGCGATCTACCTGGTGTTCACCCGCTGCGGCCGGGTCTGGTCGCTGGACGCGCGACGTGCCGCACACGGCCGCGACGGTGGCCGGGACATGGTCGGGATCGTGCTGTGGGTTGTCCTCACCGCCGTGCTCGCCCTGGTCACCGGGCTGGGCAAACCGGACGCCGGCTGGGCGCTGTTGCTCTGGGGTTTCGTCCTCGCGCAACTGGCGTGGTGGCTGGTGCGACGCCATCGCCCCGGGGAGCCCCGCGCCGTCATGGAAATGGTCGGCAACGTGGTGCACGCGGGCGCGATGTTCGTGATCGCGGCCCAGGTGTGCCTCATCTATGCCGCTTCCGGCTGGTACAAGATCCAAGGCTCCCTCTGGCAGGACGGAACGGCGCTCTACTACGTGCTGCACCTCGACGACGTCACCCCGTGGCCCGCTGTGTCCCACGCCGTCGCCAGTAGCAGTCTGATCGTCCTGCTACTGACCTACGGCACGGTGATCGTCGAAGTCGCCTTCCCCTTCACGCTTTTCAACAGCCGCCTGAGAACCGTCATGGTCGCGATCATGATGTCCATGCACGCGGGCATCGGGATCCTGCTCGGCCTCCCCTTCTTCGCGTTGGCGATGATCGCCGCCGACGCGCTCTTCCTCCCCACCGCACTGCTGCGCCGGGCAGGCGACGGCGTGACGCGCACGGCCTCCCGAAGCCGACCCGCGCCCCCGACACCGCGACGCTCACCTTCCCGGACAGCAAGGCCCTAACGCCTGAACCGAAGCCCACCATCCCGCCTTCATGCACAGCACCGCCGGAGGAGACGGGCTCAGCTTGCGTGGACACGCTCCAGGAGATCGTCGACCCCGTCTGCACCGGCGTACTGCTTGAATCCGGGCGCGAGGTCGCGTACGAGGGCTACGCAGCGTGGGGCGCCGATCTTCTGGGCCAGGGTCAGCGACTGCATCGCGGCAGCTGCGGCCTGGTCGGCTTCGCCTGTCCGGAGGAAACTGCCGGCCTCGTAGCTGAGGAACACGGCCCTGGTCTTGTCTCGGGCGCCGGGGAGCAGAGCCGTGCCCTCCTCGATCAACGTGCGGGCGCGCTCGGGATCGCCGAGATCGAGCAGGCATTGCCCGGAGTCCACCAACAGGTCGGCGGGCGAGATCCACGCGCACCATGCCGGCGGTTCGCCCGCGGTTCGCGCCAGCTCTTGTTCGGCTGTGGCCAATGAGCGGCGGCAATGGTGTGCCTCGCCGAGCGCGGCCTGGGCACGGGCGAGGCGCAGGTGCAGCAGCGAGCGAGCGGCGGGGTGTTCCGTGCGCAGGACGGCGCTTTCCAGGATCTCCGTGGCGGTCTTCGGATCCTTCAGCCAGGTGGCCTGGTAGGCGAGGTCCGACATGATGCCGGCGCCGAGGTCTCGGTCTCCGGAGGCGTGGGCGCTGTGCAGGGCTCCGTGCCAGAAGCGGCCGGCCGCGGCGTGCTTGCCCTGGTCGAAGCGGTGCCAGCCGACGGTGGAAGACATGCGTGCCGCCAGGGTGTGCAGGCGCTGACCGACGGGTTGGGTGTAGGTGCCGCCGTCGATCAGGTCGGTGACGGTCGTCAGGTGGGCGTCGAGGAGCGTGCGCGTGTGCTGGCGCTGTTCGGTGACGAGGCCGGTGAGTTTCTGCCCGGTGGCTTCCAGCAGGTCGACGAGTTCGGCGTCGACGGGCTTGCCGTCCAGGGCGGCGGCCAGGGCCTGCGGTTCGGTGGACGCCCACTGGTGGGCGATGCCGACCAGTGCGGCGGAGCTGTAGGTCAGGAAGGTACGGCGGTCCATGGAAGTTCGCAGAGCCTCTCGAAGTGCGGGAACGGTGCTGTTGGGCCCGAGAGGTATCGAGCTGTCGCGTCCGGGCAGCCAGTGGGGCCAGCCGAGGGGGGCAACGAGGCGCTGGTCGATCTCGAACACGTCGGCGAGGAGCATCTGGGAGTCGTCATCGGGGGTGGCCCGGTTGTTCTCCCAGTTCCAGATCCGCTGCCGGTCCACGCCGGAGCGAAGTCCGCGCCGCAAGGCGGCCGTCCGCACCCGGCGGGCGAGTTCGGGCTGGGTCCATCCGCGCCCGGTCCGGGCGTGGGCGAGCGGGTGGCGGATCAGGTCGTCCACGAGGGCCATCCCATCATCCTGCGTGACCGGAAGCGTACTGCGCGTGGCGCGGGCCTACACCGGGACTACGCCCAACTCCTGTCCCTGGTCGAACTGTTGAGCTGTACTCCTGGCAGGTCCCCGCAACGGCTCCCCTACCGGGGGCGGAGCGGCCCGCAAGGCCCTCGTCCGACGCACCCGCGCCGGGCGAGACACGGAACAGTCCGAGCACCATCGCGAGGAGGAGGCAGACATGCCTACGGCAACGCTCGTCCCGTTCGGCGCCCGCGCCGAACGCACCCCGTACACCGTGACCCTGGAGGCGGGCTCGTTCGCGTACGACCCGGCTCGGCAGGTCAACGTGCTGACCGACGGCTCCGGGGCCCTGTGGAGCCGGTCCACGTATCTCGCCGGGAGTTGCACGAACACGAACTGGGACAGCAAGAACGACGACACGGCCGACCCGTACCTGATGCGGTGACCAAGCTCCTGTCCGGCGGCCCGGTGCTGGTCGTCACCAAGGAACTGGACCCCGCGGCGGACCTGGTGGTGGACGAGCTGACGATCCGGCGCGTGCCGGTGATGCGGTTCGACATGGGGGACTTCCCCCGGTCCATGGCCCTGTCCGTCGAGCATGTCGCAGCACCCTGGTCGGGGGTCCTGGCCGACGAGTACCGCTCCGTGCGGCTGGAGGAGGTGAGGGCCGTCTACTACAGGCGGCCCCGCCTTCCCGCCGTGTGCGAGCAACTGGCGGAGCCTCACCACACGTGGGCCAACGAACAGGCCCTGGCCGGCCTCCTCGGCATGCTGTACGCGCTGCCGGTGACCTGGGTGAACCGGCCGGAGGTCGACGGCATGGCCTCCCACAAGCCGGGACAGCTCCCGGTGGCCGCGGCGCACGGGCTCCACACCCCTCGCTCCCTGATCACGACGGACCCGGAGGCTGCCCGGAAGTTCTGCCACGCGGTGGGCGGCCGGGTGGTCTGCAAGCCGCTCATGGGCGGCCCGCTGGAGCACCCGGACGGCCGCCGCACCGGAGTCCCGACCCACCTGGTCGACCCCGACACCATCGACGACTCCGTGTCGCTGACGGCGCACCTGTTCCAGGAGTGGATCGCCAAGAGCCACGAGGTGCGGCTGACCGTCGTGGGGACGGAGATGTTCGCCGCGGAGATCCACGCGGGCAGCGACGCGGCCCGGGTGGACTGGCGTAGCGACTACGACGCACTCACCTACGACGTGGGCAAGGTACCGAACGACGTACGTGCGGGCGTGCTTGGCTGGCTGGAGCACTTCCGGCTCGACTTCGGCGCGTTCGACTTCGCCGTCACCCCCGCCGGCGTCTGGGTGATGTTCGAGTGCAACCCGTCCGGAGAGTGGTCCTGGATCCAGAACCGCACGGGCCTGCCCATCGCCGCGCACATCGCCGGCCTACTCGCCAGGGGACGACCATGACCATGCACACCGAGGAGCGTGCCGCCGAGCTGCGCGCGGCGCTCGCCGACGACCTGGAGGCCGGCGGCCGGCTCACCGACCCGGCGTGGCGCAAGGTGTTCGAGACCGTTCCGCGCCACCCGTTCGTGCCGGAGTTCTGGACCCTCGCAGGCGGCGAGCAGCGGCGCGTGACGTCCGCGGATCCGGACTGGCTCGACCTGGTGTACACAGATGACGCGCTGGCGACGCAGCTCACGAACAGCGTGGCCACCTCGTCCTCGACGGCTCCGGGGCTGATGCTCGTCATGCTCCAGGCCCTCGATGTCTCCGATGGACACCGAGTGCTGGAGATCGCGACCGGCACCGGCTACAACGCGGCGCTGCTGTCGGAGCGGCTGGGCAGTCACCAGGTCGTCACCGTCGAGGTCGACCCCGTGCTGGCGCGGCTGGCCGGGTCGCGGCTGCGGCGCAGCGGCTACACCCCGCTCGTCCGGGCCGGGGACGGCCGCGAGGGGTACCCGGACCGGGCACCGTACGACCGGCTCATCGCCACCTGCGGTTTCAGCACGATCCCGGCGGTGTGGCTGGAGCAGGTACGGCCAGCCGGCCTGATCGTGTGCCCCCTCGGCTGGGGCACGGTGCGACTGGTCGTGGCCGACGACGGCAGCGCCGAGGGCCGGTTCCTTCCCGCCGCCTCCTACTTCATGACCGTGCGCGACGCGGGCACCACCGGCGCCCCGGCCCACCCCGGCAGGCCGGAGGAGACGAGCGGCCGACTCACCGGCCTGGACCTGGCCACCGTCGCCGAAGACGAGGCGTTCCGCTTCGTCCAGTCCCTCGTCGCCCCTGACACCGCGTTCGCTTTCGAGCGCGCCGAGGACGGCAGCGTGACGGCCGTGGAGCTGTGGGGCGCTGACGGCGCGTGGGCACGCGCGGAGCACGGCAAGGCGCGGCAGGCCGGGCCCCGGCTGCTGTGGGACGCGGTGGAAGCCGCACACGAGCTGTACCTGGACAACGACCGACCCGGCCGGGATCGCTTCGGTGTGACCGTGACCCCCGAGGGGCAACGCACCTGGCTGGACTCTCCGAGCCGCCCGATGCCGAACGTGCCTGCCTCGGCCTGAGAGACCGGGTCAGGCCGCCTCGGCATAGAGGGGCGCCTCGAAATAGAGGGCCGCCTCGATATAGAGGGGCGCGCGCCACTCGATGAGCCGGCCACGGGCCACCGCGCTGCGGGCAAGCCGCCGGGAGCCGGGCGGTCAGGAGACGATGCGCTGGGCGAGCCGGTGGAGGGCCGTTTTCGCCGCGGGCAGATCGACGCGGTCGGGGAAGAGGCTGGTCAGTGTGCTCGTCGGCGGCGTGGTTTTTGCGATCGGGCGCGGCCTCGATCCGGTGCTGCCCGTCGCGTTCGTGGTCGGCGTCGTCGACGCCCTGCTGCTGCGGCGTACCGGCTCGGTGTGGCCCGGCGTCGTCGTCCACGGCGTCGACAACGCGCTCGCCATGTCGGTCCCCGTGAATCATCACGCCGGCGAGCAAGTGAGCCGCGACTGAATGGCCTTGCGTTGTCATCCAGCGGTGTACGTCGAAAGCGCCCAGTTGTTGTAGTCCTTCTCCGAGGTCTCCCGTCGCATCGAAGCCGCCACCTCGGTGTCCTCGCCGACCACGTAGCGAAGGTGCGTCGTGTTGTCCGACGCGGCGGTGACGATGGCGTCGGCCACCGTGCCTTCCGTTGCCAGCCGGTACGGAGAATCCTCCTGGAATCGGGCCACGATGCGGCGTACGTAGCCTTCGTAGGCGGGTGGGACGGGCACTGCTCGGGAGGTCTCGGCCGTGCGCTGTACGAAGTTGGTGTCCGGCACCAGGCCGGGCTCGACGAGCTTGACCACGACATTGCGGATGGCGAGTTCGTAGCGGAGGGATTCGGTGAAGCCCTCGACGGCGAACTTGGTCGCGGCATAGACCGACATGAGCGGCTCGGGCACGATGCCGGAGCCTGAGGACACATTGACCACACGGCCCTCGCCCTGCGCCGCGAAGTACGGCAGAACCGCGTGCGTGACCCGCATCATGCCGAAGACATTGGTCTCGAACAGTTCCCGCACGGCCGTCATGGGTGTGGCCTCGAAGACCGAGAGCAGCCCGGCTCCCGCGTTGTTGACCACGCAGTCCAGCCGGCCGAACCGCTCGACCGCCCGCTCGACCGCGGCGGCGACGGAGTCGGCGTCCCGTACGTCCATGGCACAGACCAGGAGGTTGTCGGCGGGTCCCTGCTGCCCTTGGGCACTCGGCTGCCGCGCGGTGGCGGCCACGTTCCACCCCTGTGCCAGGAACGACGCGAGCGCCGCCCTGCCGAAACCGGAGGAGCCGCCCGTCACCAGAACCGTCTTGCGCTGTTGATCAGTCATGTCTCCAGGGTGCGGCGGCACCGCGGGACTGTCTATCATCAATCGTCCGTCGATGATGAGCGAGTGTCCGACATGGCTGACCCTCTGGCTGACCTGATGCGCCTTATACGCCCTCATGCGGTCCTGTGGAAACGGATCGAAGGCGCCGACCGATGGGCGATCCGATTCCCCGCCAATAGCGACATCACCTTCGGGACGGTGACGCGGGGCCACTGCCTTCTCCTCGGCTGCGGCCCCGCACTCGAACTGGCCCAGGGAGACTTTCTCCTGCTCTCCGGGCCGCAGGCCGCCTTCACCTTCTCCAGCGACCCGGACACCGCACCCGTAGACGGTGAGATGCTGATGGCTCAAGCCCCCGACAAGGCGGTCACCGTCGGCGCCGGAGCCGGGCGCACCTGCCAACTGGTCGGTGGCCACTTCCTGATCGACGCAACCAATGCCCACCTCCTGCGCGCCCTGATCCCGGGCAGGATCCATTGCCGAGGCGCCGACCCCGGCACCGGACGCATCTCGCATCTCCTCGACCTGATCGGCGATGAGGCGGCTTCAGATCGTCCCGGCGCCGGCTACGTCCTCCCGCGCCTGGTCGAGGTGATGCTCGTCGAGGCACTGCGCGGCCATGGCCCTTCGGGACCGGAGATCCGTTCCGAGGGTCTGCTCAGCGGCTTGGCCGACCCACAGGTCTCAGCCGCTCTGCATGCCATGCACGCCGAAGTCCGCCGTCCGTGGACCGTGGCCGAGCTGGCGGCGACGGCGCACATGTCGCGCTCGGTGTTCGCGGAACGCTTCTCGGAACGGGTCGGCACCACACCGATGGAATATCTGCTGGCCTGGCGCATGGCGCTGGCCAAGGACGCTCTCCGCCGCGGCGACCAGACGCTCACCGGCATCGCCCATGCCGTGGGATACGGATCAGCGAGCGCCTTCAGCAACGCCTTCCGCCGCTCGACGGGCCTCCCCCCGGGCCGCTACGCCACCGCCCAGCGCACCCCCACGCCCCGAAACGCCGCCCACACCGGCGAGGATCCACACGGGACAACCCGTGGAGGAACAGAACGGTGACCACCTCGACGGTCGGACCCGGCGTCCGCGCCCTCGGCTTGGCGGCACCGGCCCTTTTGTCGGTGGCATGACCTAGTCGTCGGGCCCTAGTCTTCACACACACGCCACACCTGGCTCACAGACTGACCACAAGAGCCGGCACGTGGCGTCCACATCTCTTCGTTCCGGGGGGTTCGAATCAGCGTGCGTATGCGCACCCTTCCCGCCGCCACCGCCCTGGCGGTCCTGTTCAGTTCGGCGGCGCTCGCCGCCACCACTCCGGCGTACGCCGATTCCACCAGGATCCTGCCGGTCAGGTCGGCCGGCGACATCGTGGTGGACTCCGCCCACCAGCGGGTCTTCGTCAGCGATCCGACCGGCGGAAAGATCGTCGTCACCACCTACAGCGGGACCGTCGTGCAGCAGCTGACCGCCCTGCCGGGCGTCGCCGGCCTGGAGCTGTCGGCCGACTCGGCGACGCTGTACGCGGCGGTCGGCGGCGACGACGCGATCGTGGCCGTGGACACCGCGACCGGCACCGAGTCCGCCCGCTACGCCGTGGGCGACCAGCCGCGAAGCGTCGCCGTGGCCGGCGGCCGGATCTGGTTCGGCTACGGCGCCTCGGGCTACGGCGACCTCGGCTCGGTGGACCTGACGGGCGAGCAGCCCGTGATCACGCTGGGGCAGGCGACGCGCTCCTGGTACGGGGCGCCGATCCTGGACGCGGCCCCGGACTCGGGCGTGCTGCTGGCCGGCGAGACCGACAGCAGCCCGTCCTCGCTGGTCTCGTACGACGTCACCACGGGCGCCCCCGTGCGGCTCGCCGCCACCACCGCGGGCTCGTTCATCCGGGACGTCGCGGTCACACCGGACGGCCAGAACGTCATCACGGCCAGCGGATCCCCGTACCACCACCCGGTGTTCAAGACGGCCGACCTCACTCCGAACGGCAGCTACGCCAGCAACGCGTACCCGAACGCCGTGGCCATCGCCCCCGACGGCACGGTCGCGGCGGGCATCGACGGCTGGTACGACCCGGACGTCTACATCTACCGGCCCGGCGACACCACGGCGGTGCACGAGTACGACTTCCCGAACACGGGCGACACGACCGGCTCCGACGTGCTCGCCGACTCCGGCCTCGCCTGGACCACGGACGCCTCCCGCCTGTTCGCGGTGACGTCCAACAGCAACGACGTCTTCTCCCTGCGCGTGCTGACCAGCCCCACCAAGGCGGCCACAGCTGTCAAGGTCGACGCCCCCGCCACCGCGCCCCGCGCCAAGAAGCTCACCGTCAAGGGCAAGGTCACCTCAAGGGTGCCGCTCCCGGCCGGGTCCCCGCTGACGGTGACCCGCACCGACCTGGAGTCCCCGAGTGGCAGACAGCTGCCCCCGGCGACGGTGAAGGGCGACGGCACGTACTCCTTCACCGACACCCCGACGGTCGGCGGCAAGGTCACCTACAAGGTGACATACGCCGGTGACGCCGGGCACGCGGCAGGCTCGGGCAGCGACTCCGTCGACGTCTCCCGTGTCAAGCCGGCGCTGACCCTCACCAACAACGGCAAGGTGTATGCGTACGGCGCCGACGTGAAGTTCACGGCGCATCTCGGCACGACGTACAAGAACCGCAAGGTGGAGATCTGGGCCGACCCGTTCGGCGGGGACAAGCCGAACAAGCTGGTGAAGTCCGGCACGGTCAATTCCAGCGGGAACCTGTCCGTCACCCTGGACCTCAAGCGGGACACCAAGGTCACGGCGAAGTTCGCGGGCGACGCCCGCTACCAGCCGCGGACCGTGGCCAGCACGGTCGGCGCCCGGGTGAAGGTGTCCACGTCGGTCAGCGGCCACTACAAGACGAAGAGCACGTGGGGCCACACGTACTCCTTCTTCCGCAAGTCCAAGGACCCGCTGTTCACCACCACGATGTCGGCCTACCCGGGCCGCAAGCAGCGGCTCACGTTCCAGCTGTACTACAGCGGCCACTGGTACGACATCGGCACGGACTACTTCGCGCTCAGCTCCGCGGGCGTGTCCCAGGTACGGCTGGAGGGCACCCACGACACCGGCTGGCGCTTCAGGGCCCGCTCCTCCTACGTCAACGGCGGCTCCGGTGACACCGTGAACTCGACCACGCACGGCGCCTGGAAGTACTTCACCTTCACCAGCTGACGGACCGGGCGGTCAGCCCTGGGTCTGCAACTCCCGCAGATGCTGCCGGACATGGTCCAGGGCGCCCTGTCTGCGGCCCGGGACGCGATGGCGCAGGTCCGCGAGGGCGGGGCCGAGTTCCCGGGCGTGGGCCGCGTCGGCGATGCGGCCCCACTGGTGGTGGGCCCGGTCCACGGCCGCCTCCACCGCGGGCGCGTCGGCGGGCTGCCCGACGGCCAGCCGGGCCCCGGCCACGGTCAGCCAGGTGCGGCAGCTGCGCACCGCGTCGCCCGCGAACATCGCGAGGTCCGCGCGGACCTCGGCCCAGTGCAGCGCGCCCTCGGAACCCGGGCCGTGCGCGCGCACCGCGGCCTGCTCCCAGCGCGCGGCCAGTGCGTCCGCCTCGGCGTGCCGGCCGGCCTGTACGGCGGCGGCGATCGCGGCGTGCGGATCATCGCCCGCCGGGGCGGGCGCGGCCAGCAGGATGTTGCCGGCCGCCTCCTCGCCCAGCCGGGCCACCACCTGCTGGTGCAGCTGCTCAAGCGGCGGCCGGTGCCCGCTGCGCAGCACCGTCGCCACCGCCTTCATGTACGACGGCACGGCGATGGCGCGGCGGGCCGGGGGCGGCGCTATCCGGCCGTAGACCGGGTTGTTGCGGCCCGAGTCGAGCGGTGTGGTGCGCAGGTGCTGCCAGGTTTCGGCGTCCGCGTGCAGATCGACGACGAGGGTGGTCGCGCCGGACGGGCGCAGCCGCAGCTCCTCGCGGATCCAGTGCCAGGGGAAGGCGGTGTAGCGAACGGTCGCCGCGGTGGTGCGAGCCAGCGCCAGATGCGGCAGGCGCTGGCGCCGGTCGAGCTGGAGCTGGCCGGTGACGAACACGGTCAGCGGGCCGGGGGCCGCCGCGGCGGCGCGCAGCCGGGTCAGCACGGCCTGCGGCTCCAGCGGATCGGCGAGTTCGACCACGTTGGCGGTGTCCGTGCCCGCGAGCACATCGGGTGCGACGGCCGCGAGGACGGGGAGCACGGACGCCGCGTCGACCAGGCGCCCCCGACCCATCGGCGAGGCCGCGAGCAGCAGCACGGTTCCGGGCATCGTCCCTCCCCTGTCGATCACCTAGGGCAGCACGGTAACCGCTGCTGCTGCGCAGAAGGGCCTCAGGACGGCAAACGTCCCCGTACGGGAATCTGGGCGGGAGTCCAGCCCATCACCCGTCGTACCGCGAAAACCGTGGTGTCGTCCGCGAGATGACCGCCGGTGTGGCGGAGCGTGCCGCCCCGCACCACGGCCACCAGCCGCGCCGGCTCGGCCGTGCGCGGGTCCGCGGCCACCGCCCGGGTCACCTCCTTCGCCAGCGGATAGAACATCCCGGTCCCGTCCCTGGCCTCGGTCACCCCGTCGGTGACGAGCAGCAGGGTCTCCCCGGCGCCCAGCGCCACCCGGTGCGCCCGCGGCGGTCCGTCCGCGAACTCGCCCATGCCGAGCGGCAGATCGTCGCCGGGCGGGAGCAGCCGCACCCCGCCGGGGGCGACCGCAATCGGCGGTTCATGACCGAAGTTGACGATCTCCACGAAGCCCGACTCACGGACGGGGAAGCCGACCAGCACGGCGGTGGCGAACCGGTCACCCTCCTTGCGGCCGAGGCCGGCCGTGTACCGGCGGTGGCGCAGCATCCGGGTCTCCAGGAGGGCGGCCACGGCCGCGAGGTCCCGCTCGTGGTAGGCGGCCTCCCGGAAGGTGCCGAGCAGTGCGACGGCCGTGGCCACCGCGCCCAGGCCCTTGCCCTGCACATCGCCGACGAAGACGCGCGGGCCGTAGGGGCCGGGCTGGATGTCGTAGAAGTCGCCGCCGACCCGGGCGTCCGTGTCCGCGGACAGATAGACGGCCGCGTTCTCCAGGCCGGCCCAGGCCGGCGGCAGCTGACGCAGCACGGTGCGGCGGGTCGTGTCGACGGCGTCCCGCATGTGCAGCATGAGGCGTTCGGTGCGCAGCCGGACCGCGCACGCCAGGGTGGCGAGGACCCCGCCGAGGGCGATCAGGACGAAGTCGGGCAGGCCCGCCTGGTAGTGGCTCGGCCAGGCGGCGTCCACAAGGATGTACGCCAGCAGCGAGAGCACCGCGAACCCGGCCGTGGTCCACACCCCGCAGATCGCGGCGGCCGTGCCGGGCACGAGGACGATCCAGGAGATGATGCGGAACTTCTCGGTGGTGTTGATGTCGACCACGACGATCAGCCCGAGCAGCAGGAGCGGCACCACCCACGCCACGCCGAGCCCGCGGATCCGCAGCGGTTGCCGCGGCGGGGCGTCGTCGTCACCGCTCACGGCGTGCGGCCCGCCCTTCATGGACCTCAGACAAGCATGGGTGCGCACCGGCCGCATCCGGGCACCCGGCCCGTACGACTTGCCAGGCCCCCGGCCCAGGTGTGCGCTGGAAGCCCGGGGCGAAACCCGGGGGCGAAGAGGGAGAGGAGTGCTCTCATGGCTCATGCGGCACCCGCGTCCAAGGGCATGCCCCGCGAGGGCCGGACACCCGACGTCTTCGACGAGCGCACCCACGCCGTGGCCCGGCTGGCGTTCCCCGTCCTGCTCGGGCTGCTCTACGGCTACTGGGCCGCGGCCAACCGGCGGGACGGCGGGCCCATCACCGGCTCGAACCTGCTGTTCGGCTTCCTGACCGCGCTGGTGTTCGTCCTGGTGTACCTGGGCGTGCAGGCGCTGGCCCCGCGGATGCGGCGGGAGGTGCACGCGCTGCTGTGGACCGCGTTCGGCGGCATCGCGTTCGGCTTCCTGTACAGCCAGTCCGGGGAGTCCGCGCTGCGCTCCACCGGCATGTCACTGGCCATCGCCGCGGTCATCTTCATCGTGATCTTCTACCGCTACTACACCCACGAGGACGCAGAGGGCCACCGCATCCGCTGACCCCGCCTCCGGCGCGGGGCCGAAACGGACATGCGAGGTGCAGGCCCCCGCCGGGCGGGAACCACAGCCGAGACCGCCGCACGCCACCACGCCCAGGACCACCACAGAGCGGGGCTCAGTGCCGGCGCCGGGTCAGTGTGGCTCCGCCAGGGCCGGGCTGCGACCGGAACCGCTCCCGAAGCCGCGGCGGCGCGTCGCGGCCCGGGAGCGCCGACCCGATCGGGACCGTCGCCGCGTGCGGGGCGGTGCCGCCGTCGGGGCCCAACGACGGGGCCGTTGGTGGTGGGCGTCTGGTGGCGGTGGCGGGTTCGACACGGTCCGTGTTCCACCCGATTGCAGGCACAACGGTCGCCGTTCGGGGCCGGAGGCCGTTGCCTGGGAGGGTGCCCCCACGTCTCAGGAGCGCCCTGTCGGTGGCGCTGATCGGCCTGTCCTGCTTCCTCGTGCCGTTCGGTGCGCTGGCGGCCTGGGCGGCGTACGGTCTCACCGACACCGGCCGGTACGTCACGACGATGGCGCCGCTCGCCGCCGACCCGGACGTGCGTGACGCGGTCGCGGACACCGTCGGGGCCGGAATCATGCGCGAGGTCGACCAGAAGTTCGATGTCAGCCCGGTGCGGGGCGCCGTCGGGCCCTTTGTGCACGACGCGGTGCACTCCTTCACCCAGACCCGCGCCTTCCGTCTCGCCTGGGAGGAGGGCAACCGCGCCACCCACGACGCCGTACTGCGCGCGCTGCGCGACGAGGACGCCGAGGACGACCTGCTCGAACAGCCGGTCACCGTCGACCTCGCGCCCGTCACCGCCCAGGTCAAACGCCAACTCGCCGAGGACCACATGCCGCTCGCCGACCGGATCCCGGTCGAGCACACCACGTTCGCCGTCCTGCCCGCCCACGAACTGGCTCCGCTCCGGAAGGGATACCACGTGCTCGAAGTCGCCGGCTTCTGGCTCCCCGTGGCGGCCGTCGTCTTCGCCGTCGCGGGCATCGCCCTCGCCGTCCACCGCCGTCGTGCGATCACCGCGACCGCGCTCGGCACGGCCCTCGGCGGCGCCCTGCTCGGCGTCGCCCTCGCCATCGGCCGCCGTCTCACCCTCGCCGACCTGCCCGCCGACGTCCCCCAGCCGGCCGCCGGCGCCGTCTACGACGCCCTCACGGCCACCCTGCGCACGGTCTCCTGGCTGCTGCTCGGCCTCGGCCTCACGGTGGCCGTGGTCACCTGGCTGACCCGGAACGTACGCGCTCTGTCCCCTCGGCCGCGTGTCCTGCCGACCCGCCGGGACGCCGCCCGAACGCCGCGCCCCGCCGAATTCGACGACGAGCCCGTCCAGACCGAAGCCGGCGTCGGAGCAGGCTGGCCTCCGGGAGGCCCCACCGCCACCCCGGGAGCCTGACGACGGCAGACGTCGAGTCGGCGTTCCGGCCGGACGCCGACCCGGCCACGGGTGTCCGCAGGCGCCGCCGCCTCCACCGCGGCGTCTCGGTCATCCGCACCGAGTTCCGGCGCGCCCTGACATCGTCGCCGCCACGACGGCGACCCGGATGCGGATGCGGTACGGTGCCCCGCCCCCGTCCGCCGCCGAGGTCGACCAGGTGGTCCGCCGGCTCGGGGAGCGGCGGAGAGCGAGCGCCGGCTCAGGGAGCCGCGGAGGACGAGCACCGGCTCAGGGAACTGGCGGGCGCGTGCGCGGGCTCGGGGAGCCGGCGGACGGCGTGCGCCGGGCGGAGACGCTGATCGCGGCCCGGTACGGACCTCACCGGACCGCGGACGGCGTCCTGGAGCCGTTGCGCCAGGATGCCGCCGCGGCCCGCGCGATCGCGTCCCAGCACCGACACCGCCGAACCACCGACACCGCCCCGCGCCCCGCAAGACACCGACACCGCACCCCGCAAGACGCCGGCACCGCGCCGCCCCCGTCAAACGCCGACGTCGCGCCGCGCCAGACGCCGACACCGCGCCCGTCAAACGCTGGCACCGCGCCCCGCAAGACGCCGGCACCGCGCCACCCCCGTCAAACGCCGACGTCGCGCCGCGCCAGACGCCGACACCGCGCCCCCGTCAAACGCTGGCACCGCACCCCGCAAGACGCCGGCACCGCGCCGCCCCCGTCAAACGCCGACGTCGCGCCGCCCCCGTCGGACGACGAACGTCACGGCCCGTCAGACGCCGATGTCGCAGCCGTCCGCACGCCACACCGCGACCACGGCCGGCCGCACGATCTTCCCGGCCCCGTCCGGCCAGGCGCTCGCCGGCTTCTCCACGGACGCCCCGTCCACCTCGCCCGGGTGCTGCACGGCGACCAGGACGCGGCGCTCCTGGATGATCGGGCCGCAGGTCTCCGCGCCGTTCGGCATGGTCAGGAACTGCTTCAGCTCACCGCGCCGGTCACCCTTGGTGGCGACGCCGAACAGGCCGTCGTGCGTGCCGAGCGCGTTGCCGTCGGTGGAGATCCACAGGTTGCCGTGCGCGTCGAAGGCCACGTTGTCCGGGCAGGAGATCGGGCTCACCCGGTCCTTCGGGAAGCCCGCGAAGTAGGTGGCCGGGTCGCCGGGGTCACCGGCGACCAGGAACACCGACCAGCCGAAGGAGGTGGCGTCGGCCCGGTTGCCCCGCTCGGTGAGTTCGAGGATGTGCCCGTGCTTGTTGTTGGTGCGCGGGTTGGCCTCGTCGGCGGCGGGGGAACCGGTCTTGCCGCGGTTGGTGTTGTTGGTGAGCGCGACGTACACCTTGCCGGACTGCGGCGACGGCTCGATGTCCTCCGGGCGGTCCATCTTCGTGGCGCCCGCCTTGTCACCGGCGAGCCGCGTGAAGACGAAGACCTCCTCCGCGCTCATGCCCTCGACGTGCGAGACGGCGCCGTGCGCGGTGGCGGTGGCCAGCGGGATCCAGGTGCCGCGGCCGTCGAACTCGCCGTCGGCGGGGAGCGTGCCGCTGCCGTCGATCTCGCTCGCCGGGGAGTCACCGGTGAGCTTCGCGACGTACAGGGTGCCCTCGTCCAGCAGCGTCAGGTTGTGCTCGCGGGCGGAACGGCTGTTGCCGTGCCGCATCCGCTTGCTGCCGACGAACTTGTAGAAGTAGTCGAACCGCTCGTCGTCGCCGGTGTAGACGACGGGACGCCCGTCCGGCGTCATCCGCACGGTCGCCGCCTCGTGCTTGAACCGGCCGAGGGCGGTCCGCTTGCGCGGGGTCGACGTGGGGTCGTACGGGTCGAACTCGACGACGTAGCCGAACCGGTGAACCTCGTTGGGCTCCTGCGTGACGTCGAACCGCTTGTCGAAGCGCTCCCACTTGCGCTCGGTCTCGCCGGTGCCGATGCCGTAGCGCTTGTCGGTGTCCCGGTTGGCGTTGGCGAAGTACTGGTTGAAGTTCTCCTCGCCGTGCAGCGTGGTGCCCCACGGGGTGGTGCCGCCGGAGCAGTTGTTGAGGGTGCCGAGCACCTTGCGGCCCGTCGGGTCGGCGGAGGTCTTCAGCAGGCTCGACCCGGCGGCGGGCCCGGTGAGCCGGAACTCGCTGGTGGCGGTGATCCGCCGGTTGAGGTGGTGCCGGTTGACGACGGTCAGCCTGCCGCTCCTGCGGTCCTCCTCCACGACGACGGCCGACAGACCGTGCGCGGCCCAGGCGATCTCGACCTGCTCACGGGTGGGGTTGGCGGCGTCGTAGCCGCGGAACATCAGGATCTCGTCCGTGTACTCGTGGTTGGCCACGAGCAGCTGGCGGCGGTGCTCGCCGGGAACCGGCAGCAGGGCGAGGAAGTCGTTGTTGTAGCCGAACTGACCGGCCTGCGCGGCGGCCGTCTGGCGCTCCGGGTCGAAGGCGGGGGCACCGCGCAGGATGGGCTCGCCCCACCGGACGACGACGTTCTGCCGGTAGCCGCCGGGCACGGTGACCTGGTCGGCGGTGTTCGGGGCGACCGGTTCGAACCGCAGGCCGCGCGCGGCCCGGCCGGGTTTGACCGGCCTGCCCGGCTTGCCGTGCTTCGCGTCCACGGCGGCGGCCTGCGGGGCACCGGCGACCACGGCGGAGCCCGCGGCGGCGGCCACCGTGACCGCGGCGGCGGCGCGCAGCGCGCCACGGCGGCTCAGGGCACCGGCGATGACATCGCCGACGTACTCGTTCGAGCTGGTGTTGGGCACCTCGTGGAAGCAGGCGTCACCACACCGGAAACGACAGGTCATGGCGGAACGCCCGCCCGAATGCGAGCCGATGATCGGCAGCAGATTGCGCATTTTGCTCTCCCCTTGCGAACCCTTGGTATGGGCGTGACGGTATGGGCAGGCGTGTGCGAGCGGACAGCCTCCAGATGAACGAAAAGTGAATCGCGCGGAGCCTCAAGGGGGTTGGGGAGCGAGCCGCCGACGCGCTGCCGCGCTCGGCCGTGGACCCTCGCCCCTGCCCAAGATCACCATCTGGGGCCGCTAACCTTACGTGTCCGTCCTGGCCAGGGATCGACGGCATCAACTCACGCGAAGGGTTGCGCACATGGGCATTCTCACTCTCCTGCGGAACGCATTCGGCCGATCACGCAAGGGGCCCACGGCCGCGGCAGAGGGTGCGGACCAGTTCCCCGCGCAGCAACTGCCTGCGGCGCCGGAGCCGGAGCCGGCGGCACAGGGAGCCGACCCGCAGCCGGCCCCCGCTCAGGTCCCGGAACCCCGCCGCTCCACCCCCTCGGAACACGACCTGGTAACAGCGGCCTTCGACAACGTCACGACGCCGCCTCAGGAGACCCCACCGACCGACGCGGCCGGATCGACAGACGGGGATGGGCCGCCCGAGGGCGCTGGTTCCGCAGACACGGCCGAACCGACGGCGGAGGCGACTGCCGCGACCGACGCAACCGGATCGGCGGACGTGGCTGAGGCGACCGACGGGGCCGAGGCGGCGCCGTCGGTGGCTGCTTCGAACACCGAAACCCCGCAGGATCCCGAGCCGGAGGCGACGGCGACGGTCACCAAGGCCGAGGAGGAGCCGGTCGCGATTGCGGCCGAGTCCCAGCCGGAGGCCGAGACGGACCCTGCCGCCACCCCGGAGGAACCGGTAGCCGCCGACGACGAGACCCGCACGGGCGGTGCCGCTGGGAACCCGACCGCCGAAGGCGAAGCCGAGACGGATGCCGCCACCCCGAAGGAACCGGTAGCCGCCGACGGCGAGGACGCCCCGGTGGGGCCACCCGCAGCCGACGACGACACCCGCACGGGCGGTGCCGCTGGGAACCCAACCGCCGAAGGCGAAGCCGAGACGGACACTGCCGCCGCCCCGGTGGAACCGGTGGCCGCCGACGGCGAGGACGCCCCGCTGGGGCCACCCGCAGCCGACAACGACACCCGCACGGGCGGTGCGGGTGGGAACCCAACCGCCGAAGGCGAAGCCGAGACGGACACTGCCGCCGCCCCGGTGGAACCGGTGGCCGCCGACGGCGAGGACGCCCCGGTGGGGCCACCCGCAGCCGACGACGACACCCGCACGGGCGGTGCCGGTGGGAACCCAACCGCCGAAGGCGAAGCCGAGACGGACACTGCCGCCGCCCCGAAGGAACCGGTAGCCGCCGACGGCGGGCCACCCGCAGCCGACAACGACACCCGCACAGGCGGTGCCGCTGGGAACCCAACCGCCGAAGGCGAAGCCGAGACGGTCGACGGCGCCGCAGAGACGGACGGCACCGAAAACGGCTCAGGCACAGCGCAGCGCCCCGCCGCGGCCGCCCTGGCGAACGCCAACCTCACCGGCACCCGAGCCAAGCTGTACCTCGTGCTCGACCGCTCCGCCTCCATGCGTCCGTACTACAAGGACGGCTCCGCCCAGGCCCTCGCCGAGCAGACCCTCGCCCTCGCCGCCCAGCTCGACCCCGAGGCCACGGTCCACGTCGTCTTCTTCTCCACGGAGGTGGACGGCACCGCGGACCTCACCCTCACCGACCACGAGAACAAGATCGACGACGTTCACGCGACCCTCGGCCGCATGGGCCGCACCAGCTACCACGCCGCCGTGGAAGCCGTACTCGCCCACCGCGAGAAGTCCGGGGCGGCCACCACTCCCACCCTCGTCGTGTTCCAGACGGACGGCGCCCCCGACGCCAAGACCCCCGCCACCCAGGCCCTCGCGAACGCCGCGAAGAACCACCCGTCCGTCTTCTTCTCCTTCGTCGCCTTCGGTGAGCACGACAACAAGGCGTTCGACTACCTCCGCAAGCTGAAGACCGGCAACGCGTCCTTCTTCCACGCGGGCCCCACCCCCCGCGAGCTGACGGACGCGGAACTCTACGAGGGCGTACTGGCCGGCTGGCGCCCGTAACCCCCGCCGGGCCACCCCGCCCCGGCCATCCCGTCCCGCGCCGCCCGCTTCCACCCCGTAGAACGGGAGGCGGGCGGCGCACCCATGTCGGCTACGATTTCAAGGTTCGTAGACGGACGAAAGCGACCCGCAAAACGGCCGACCGTCACCCCACGTAGCGACTTGGGAGCAGCCCGCGATGGCTCGACACCTCATCACCAGCGCCCTTCCGTACATCAACGGGATCAAGCACCTGGGCAACATGGTGGGGTCCATGCTCCCGGCGGACGTGTACTCCCGGTATCTGCGCCGGCGCGGCCACGACGTCCTGTACATCTGCGCGACCGACGAGCACGGCACCCCCGCGGAGCTGGCCGCCAAGGAGCAGGGCCTGCCGGTCGCCGAGTTCTGCGCCCAGGCGCACGACGCGCAGAAGGCGGTCTACGACGGCTTCGGGCTGGCCTTCGACTACTTCGGCCGCAGCTCCAGCGCGCAGAACGTCGAGATCACCCAGCACTTCGCCCGCAGGCTCAACGAGAACGGCTTCATCGAAGAGCGCGCGATCCGCCAGGTGTACAGCCCCGCCGACGGCCGCTTCCTGCCGGACCGCTATGTGGAGGGCACCTGCCCCCACTGCGGCTACGACAAGGCCCGCGGCGACCAGTGCGAGAACTGCACCCGGGTGCTGGACCCCACCGATCTGATCAACCCGCGCTCGGCGATCTCCGGCTCCACGGACCTGGAGGTCCGCGAGACCAAGCATCTCTTCCTGCTCCAGTCGAAGCTGGAGAGCGAGGTCCGCGAGTGGGTGGCCCGCCATGACAAGGACTGGCCGCACCTGGCGTCCTCCATCGCCCACAAGTGGCTGACCGAGGGCCTGCACGACCGCGCGATCACCCGCGACCTGGACTGGGGTGTACCGGTCCCGGCCGACACCTGGCCGGAGCTGGCGGCGGAGGGCAAGGTCTTCTACGTCTGGTTCGACGCCCCGATCGAGTACATCGGCGCGACGAAGGAGTGGTCGGACCTGGACCCGGAGAGCCGTGACTGGAAGTCGTGGTGGTACGACGTCGACACGGACGTCCGCTACACCGAGTTCATGGCGAAGGACAACGTCCCGTTCCACACGGTGATGTTCCCGGCCACCGAACTCGGCGTCCGCGAGCCGTGGAAGAAGGTCGACTACGTCAAGGCGTTCAACTGGCTGACGTACTACGGCGGGAAGTTCTCCACCTCGCAGAAGCGGGGCGTCTTCACGGACCAGGCCCTGGAGATCCTTCCGGCCGACTACTGGCGCTACTTCCTGATCGCCAACGCCCCCGAGTCGGACGACGCGTCCTTCACCTGGGAGCACTTCACGGCCACGGTGAACAAGGACCTGGCCGACACCCTCGGCAACTTCGTCAACCGTGTGCTGTCGTTCTCGAAGAAGCGCTTCGGCGAGCAGGTCCCGGCGGGCGGCGAGCCCGGTGAGGCGGAGACGAAGCTCGGTACGGAGATCGCCCGCCTGCTCGCCGAGTACGAGGAGCACATGGAGGCGCTCCAGTTCCGCAAGGCAGCGGCGGCGCTGCGCGCCCTGTGGTCGGCGGGCAACTCCTACCTGGAGGAGAAGGCCCCCTGGCTGGAGATCAAGACCGACAAGGACGGCGCGGCCCTCACGCTGCGCACGGCGATGAACCTGATCCACCTGTACGCGGTGGTCTCGGAACCGCTCATCCCGTCGGCGTCGGCCGCCATGCGCGCGGCCTTCTCCCTGCCGGACGACACGGCGGCCTGGGTCACCGAGGACGAGGCCCGCGCGCTCGCCTCGGTGCCCGCCGGCACCCCCTTCACCGTCCCGCCGGTTCTGTTCGCCAAGCTCACGGACGACGACCTGGAGACCTACAAGGAGCGCTTCGGCGGCGAAGCCGGGTAGCGAGCAGCGGCAGGGCGAGCGGACGCGAGCGGGACACCGGCGGCATGCGTCACCGACGGGGCCCACGGAGCCGGTGGGACGGTTCCGTGGGCCCCGTCTCGGCCTCCGGAAACGGCACAAGGGCCGGAAACCGACGGTGGTTTCCGGCCCTTGACGCAGTGTGACTACTTCGGCTGCGGCTTGCGCACCGACAGGTGCAGCTCCTTCAGCCGGGCCTCCTCCAGCTCGGTCGGCGCGCCCATCATCAGGTCCTGGGCGTTGCCGTTGAGCGGGAAGGAGATCGTCTCGCGGATGTTCGGCTCGTCCGCGAGGAGCATGACGATGCGGTCGACGCCCGGGGCGATGCCGCCGTGCGGCGGGGCGCCGAAGCGGAAGGCGCGGAGCATGCCCGCGAACTTCTCCTCCACCGTCTCGCGGTCGTAGCCCGCGATCTCGAAGGCCTTGAGCATGATCTCCGGTTCGTGGTTCCGGATGGCACCGGAGGACAGCTCGACGCCGTTGCAGACGATGTCGTACTGCCAGCCGAGGATGTCCAGCGGGTCCTGGGTCTCCAGGGCCTCAAGGCCGCCCTGCGGCATGGAGAACGGGTTGTGCGAGAAGTCGATCGCGCCGGTCTCCTCGTCCTTCTCGTACATCGGGAAGTCGACGATCCAGCAGAAGCGGAAGACGTTCTCCTCGAACTGCCCGGCACGCTTGGCGGCCTCGACCCGCACGGCGCCCATGATCTTCGAGACCTCGTCGAACTCGCCCGCGCCGAAGAACACGGCGTGGCCGGCCGCCAGCGACAGGCGCTTGGTCAGCTCGCCGACGTTCTCCTCGGTGAGGAACTTGGCGATCGGGCCGGACAGGGACCCGTCCTCGGCGACCCGCACCCACGCCAGGCCCTGGGCGCCCTGCGCGACGGCGAACTCGCCGAGCTGGTCGAAGAACTTGCGGGGCTGCGCGGCCACGTCCGGCACCGGCAGGGCACGCACGTGCTTGCCCGCGAACGCCTTGAACTCCGAGCCCTCGAAGACGTCGGTGATGTCGGCCAGTTCCAGCTTGGCGCGCAGGTCCGGCTTGTCGGAGCCGTACTTGAGCATCGCCTCGCGGAACGGGACGCGCGGGAAGGGGGAGGTGACATGACGGCCGCCGCCGAACTCCTCGAACAGCTCCGTCATCAGCTTCTCGATCGGCTGGAAGACGTCCTCCTGCTCGACGAAGCTCATCTCGACGTCGAGCTGGTAGAACTCGCCCGGCGAGCGGTCCGCACGGGCGTCTTCGTCGCGGAAGCAGGGCGCGATCTGGAAGTAGCGGTCGAAGCCGGAGATCATCAGCAGCTGCTTGAACTGCTGGGGCGCCTGCGGCAGGGCGTAGAACTTCCCCGGGTGCAGCCGGGACGGCACGACGAAGTCGCGGGCGCCCTCGGGGGAGGTGGCCGACAGGATCGGCGTCGCCATCTCGTTGAAGCCCATCGCCACCATCTTGTGGCGGATCGCGGAGATGACCGACGTACGCAGCATGATGTTGCGGTGCATGCGCTCGCGGCGCAGGTCCAGGAAGCGGTACTCCAGACGCCGCTCCTCGTTGACCCCGTCCTCCGTATTGATGGTGAAGGGGAGGGGGGCCGCCGCGCCCAGCACCTCGACCGCCCCGACCTCGATCTCGACCTCACCGGTCGGCAGATCCGGGTTCACGTTCTCTGCACCGCGCGAGACGACCCTGCCGTCGACCCGGACGACCGTCTCCTTGGAGAGCTTGTCCAGCGCCTCGTACGACTCGGTCCCGGGGCGGGCGACGAGCTGAGTGATGCCGTAGTGGTCGCGCAGATCGATGAAGAGGATGCCGCCCAGGTCGCGCCGATTGTGCAGCCAGCCACTCAGCCGAACGTCGGTGCCGACGTCAGAGGCGCGGAGCTCGCCGCAGGTGTGGGACCTGTACCGATGCATCGTCGTTCATCCAGCCTTCGCGGATCGGGGGCTCGTTTCACGTGAAACTCTCCCCAAGCCTACCGGGCGAGCCAAGACCGACTCCCCATCGTTTCGGAGCCGGCGACCGATCGATGGCCGCTGGCACTTTTCGATCACTTCTTCTTAGAGTGGGGCAATGCGTACCGGTGATCCCATGCCCGCGGTGGAGCACGTCCTCACCACGCTCGCGACCGGGCTGTGGCACTGGGACACCGCCACCGGGCTGGTCACCGTGGACGCGGAGTCCGCTCGCCTGCTGGGACTGCCCGCCGAGCCCGCCACCCTCACCCAGGCCCAGACCCGGGCACGGCTGCACCCCGTCGACTGGAACGAGATCACCGGGGTCGTCCGGCTCGCCGTCGCCGAGGACACCCTCGCCGAGGTACGGATCCGGATCATGGACGAGCGGGGCCGGGTCGTACGCACCGTACGCAGCCGGTCCAAGCCGTCCTTCGACGCCGAACGGCAGACCTTCGATCTGATCGGCACCCTCCAGGAGGTCACCGAGCCGACCCCCGGCACCCCCGCGGGGCGGCGCGCCGTGCACGGCGACTGGCGGCGCTCCCGGGAGGCCTTCCTGCTGGACGCCGGCCGAGCGCTCGCCGAGGCCCCGTCCACGGCGGAGGTGCTGCGGGTCGCGGCGGGACTGTCGATGCCGGGCTTCTCGCCGGACGGTCTCGCGGTCTTCGCCAGGGTCGGCGACCACCTGACGATCATCGGCCACCACGGGCAGCAGCTGGGCGACGAGGCGCCCTTCTTCAACATGCCGCTGGACACCGACTACCCGGCCACCGAGGTGGTGCGCACCGGCCGCGCCGTCTATCTGTCCTCACCGGAGCAGTACCGCACCCGCTACCCGGTCACCTGGCCGCTCGCCGAGCCGTTCGGCCGCCGGTCCTGGGCATTCCTGCCGCTGACGGCCGGCGGCCGCACGATGGGCGCCTGGCTGGCGGCCTTCACCTACCCGGTCGCCTTCACCCCCGACGAACGGTCCGTGCTGACGACGGTGGCCCGCATGCTCGCCCAGGCGCTGTCCAGGGCCGAGGCCGCCGACTCGGAGCGGGAGCTGACCGACAGCCTTCAACGCTCCATGCTGCCCGACCTGGGCCCGGAGGTGCCCGGCCTGACCGTGGCCGCCCGCTACATCCCCACCGGCGGCGGACTCCAGGTCGGCGGCGACTGGTACGACATCATCCCGCTGCCCGGCGGCAGCTCACGGGACCAGCCCGGAGGCGGCAGATACGCGCTGGTCATCGGGGACGTACAGGGGCACGACGTGCGGGCGGCCGGGCTCATGGGACAACTGCGGATCGCGCTGCGCGCCTACGCCTGCGAGGGCCACCGCCCGGACGCGGTCCTCTCCCGGGCCTCCCGCTTCCTGCACGGCATCACCACCGGCACCGACGACGCCACCGACCTGCGCTTCGCGACCTGTCTGTATGTGGAGGCGGACCCGGTGTCCGGAGCCCTGGAGATCGCCCGCGCCGGGCATCCGGACCCGGCGATACGCATGGCGGACAAGACGGTGATGACCCGGCCGACCGCGGGCGGACTGCCGCTGGGCATCGACCCGGACGCCGACTATCCGACGACCCGCTTCGTGCTGGAGCCGGGCGAGACCATGGTGATCTGCACCGACGGTCTGATCGAGACCGGCGGCCATGACATGGACAGCGGCTGGCAGCGCATCCGCACCATCCTGGAGGAGCACGACGGCGACCTGGAATCGCTCGCCGACGCCCTGGTACAGGGCGTCCACGGGCCGTCCTCCCACCACACCACCGGGCCGCTGGCCGACCGGCGCGAGGACGACATCGCCCTGCTGCTCGTGCACCGGGCGGCCGAGGCCGGCACGGACGGCGCCCCCCTCATCCGGCCGACGGTCCGCCGCACGCTGCTGGCCGTGGCGCAGACCGAACCGGAGCGGATCGCCGAGGCCCGCCGGCACGTGCGCGGACTGCTGCACGACTGGGCCTCGGCCGAACAGGTCGACTCCGCGGTGCTCCTGGTCTCCGAGATGCTCACCAACGTGCTCCTGCACACCGACGCGGACGCGCTGCTGCTCGCCGAGGTCGGCGGCGGGCCGGACCGGCGTCGGCTGCGGGTGGAGGTCACGGACGCCGGCGACGACCTCCCGCACCGGCGCCGCCCCGGCGAACTGGCCTCCTCCGGCCGCGGCCTGCTCCTGATCGAACTGCTCGCCGACGCATGGGGCGTCACCCCACGCGGCGAGAGCAAAAGCATCTGGTTCGAACTGCAGGAACAGACATGACACCGGGGGATACGGACACGGAGCACCCGTCCGCACCCCCGAGCCGCCGGCCGGAACGGGCCCCGGCCGGCGCTCCGGTCAGTCCTGCGGACCGGCCTCGGTCATCCCGTGCACGGCCGGCACGGTGCCGAGCCGCCCCTTCTGGAAGTCCTCGAAGGCCTGCATCAGCTCGTCCTTGGTGTTCATGACGAACGGACCGTAGTGGGCCATCGGCTCCCGGATCGGCTGCCCGCCGAGCAGCACGACCTCCAGGTCCGGCGTGTGGGAGTCCTGCTTCTCGTCCGCGCGGACGGTCAGCGCGCCACCCGCGCCGAAGACGGCGGTCTGGCCCAGCTGGACCGGCCGGCGCTCGGCGCCGACGGTGCCGCGGCCCGCCAGCACGTACGCGAGACCGTTGAAGTCCTCCCGCCACGGCAGGGTGATCTCCGCTCCCGGCGCCAGCGTCGCATGGACCATGGTGATCGGCGTGTGCGTGATGCCGGGACCGGCGTGGCCGTCCAGCTCACCGGCGATGACCCGCAGCAGCGCGCCGCCGTCGGAACTGGTGAGCAGCTGGACACTGCCGGCGCGGATGTCCTGGTACCGCGGGGCCATCATCTTGTCCTTGGCGGGGAGGTTCACCCACAGCTGGAGCCCGTGGAACAGGCCGCCGGACACGACCAGCGCCTCGGGCGGCGCCTCGATGTGCAGGAGGCCCGAGCCCGCGGTCATCCACTGGGTGTCGCCGTTGGTGATGGTGCCGCCACCACCGTTGGAGTCCTGGTGGTCGAAGATCCCGTCGATGATGTACGTGACGGTCTCGAAGCCCCGGTGCGGATGCCAGGGCGTACCCTTGGGCTCGCCGGGCGCGTACTCCACCTCACCCATCTGATCCATCATGATGAACGGATCCAGATGGCGGTAGTTGATCCCGGCGAAGGCCCGGCGCACCGGGAAGCCCTCGCCCTCGAAACCGCTCGGCGCGGTCGTGACGGTGAGCACGGGACGGGCCACCGCGTCGGCGGGCGCGGCCACACGGGGCAGCGTCAGCGGGTTCTCGACGGTCACTGCAGGCATGTCGGTACCTCCTTGTGCGGTCACTTTAGTTGAGCGTTGAACTTTCTGCCACCCCCAACGGAGAAAGCCCGGAGGGAATTCCCTCCGGGCTCGCACGGGTGCGGCGCTGATCGGCCGGTCGTCAGCCGTACATGCGGCGCATGGCGAAGTCGACCATCTGCTCGACCGCCTTGGCGTCGAAGACCATCCGGTGCTCGCCCTCCATGTCCAGGACGAAGCCGTAGCCGGTCGGCAGCAGGTCGATCACCTCGGCGCCGGTGATCACGAAGTACTTGGACTCCTTGCCCGCGTACCGGCGCAGCTCCTTGAGCGAGGTGAACATCGGGATCACCGGCTGCTGGGTGTTGTGCAGGGCGAGGAAGCCGGGGTTGTCGCCGCGCGGGCAGTAGACCTTGGACGTGGCGAACACCTGCTGGAAGTCCTCGGCGGCCATCTGGCCGGTGGTGAACGCACGCACCGCGTCCGCGAGCGAGGGCGGGGACGGCTCCGGGTAGAGCGGCGGCTGCTGCCCGTACCCGCCGGGCATCTGCTGCTGCGGCGGGGCGTACTGCTGCTGCGCGGCGCCCCCGTCCATGGGCTGGCCGTATCCGTACATGCCCGCAAGCGTACCGACCCCCACGCACCCCCAGCAGGACCACCAACCGTTCCCCACCCACCCAACACCACCCCCAGTGGGGCACGAGGAACTGCGCAATCAGCCACGACGGCGCCGCAGCCAACAGCCGGCAAATGCCCCCGAAGGGGCGCGGGGAACTGCGCGACCGGCCACGACGGCGCCGCAGACGACGGACGGCAGGCGCACGATGGCGCGCGACGAGCCACAACGGCACCGCACCGTCGATCCTCGCCCACCGTCGGCGACTGACCGTCGGCGACTAGCTCACACTTGGCCCAGCAGGGGTTGCTTGTTATTACCGACGGGTAGCATCATCGTAGCTACTTGTTGGTATGTGAACCAGATGCGAGGAGTCAGTGCCTCGCCGAGTCCGATACGGAGCCGTCACCATGGGGCACTACAAGTCGAACCTCCGCGACATCGAATTCAACCTCTTCGAAGTACTCGGCCGGGACAAGCTGTACGGAACGGGCCCGTTCGCCGAGATGGACGCGGACACCGCCAGGAGCATCCTCGAAGAGCTGACCCGGCTCGCCGAGAACGAACTGGCCGAGTCGTTCGCGGACGCCGACCTCAACCCGCCCGTCTTCGACCCCGAGACCAACACCGCGCCCGTCCCGGCCTCCTTCAAGAAGAGCTACCGGGCCTTCATGGACTCCGAGTACTGGCGCCTCGGCCTGCCCGAGGAGATCGGCGGCACCACGGCTCCCCCGTCACTGATCTGGGCGTACGCCGAACTGATCCTCGGCGCCAACCCGGCGGTGTGGATGTACTCCTCCGGCCCGGCGTTCGCCCGCATCCTCTTCGACGAGGGCACCGAGGAGCAGCGGAGGATCGCCCGGATCGCGGTCGAGAAGACCTGGGGTTCCACCATGGTCCTCACCGAGCCCGACGCGGGCTCGGACGTCGGCGCCGGCCGCACCAAGGCGATCCAGCAGGAGGACGGCTCCTGGCACATCGAAGGCGTGAAGCGCTTCATCACCTCCGGTGAGCACGACATGGAGGAGAACATCCTCCACTACGTCCTGGCCCGCCCCGAGGGCGCGGGCGCCGGCACCAAGGGCCTGTCCCTCTTCCTCGTCCCGAAGTACCTCTTCGACGTCGAGACCGGCGAGCTGGGCGAGCGCAACGGCGTCTACGCCACGAACGTCGAGCACAAGATGGGCCTCAAGGCGTCCAACACCTGCGAGATGACCTTCGGCGACCGGCACCCGGCCAAGGGCTGGCTGATCGGCGACAGGCACGACGGCATCCGCCAGATGTTCCGCATCATCGAGTTCGCCCGCATGATGGTCGGCACGAAGGCGATCTCCACGCTCTCCACCGGCTACCTCAACGCGCTGGAGTACGCCAAGGAGCGCGTCCAGGGCCCCGACCTGGCGAACTTCATGGACAAGGCCGCGCCCAAGGTCACCATCACCCACCACCCCGACGTGCGCCGCTCGCTGATGACACAGAAGGCGTACGCGGAGGGCATGCGCGCCCTCGTGCTGCACACCGCCGCGGTCCAGGACGCGATCGCCGTCAAGGAGGCGAACGGCGAGGACGCCTCCGCCGAGCACGCCCTGAACGACCTGCTCCTGCCGATCGTCAAGGGCTACGGCTCCGAGAAGGGCTACGAGCAGCTCGCCCAGTCGCTGCAGACCTTCGGCGGCTCGGGCTTCCTTCAGGAGTACCCGATCGAGCAGTACATCCGCGACGCCAAGATCGACACCCTGTACGAGGGCACCACCGCGATCCAGGGCCAGGACTTCTTCTTCCGGAAGATCGTCCGCAACCAGGGCGCCGCGCTGAACTCGCTCGCCGAGGACATCAAGAAGTTCCTGGCCCTCGCCACCGGCGGCGAGGAGCTGGCCGGCGCCCGTGAGCACCTCGCCAAGGCGGCCGTGGAGCTGGAGGCGATCGTCGGTCTGATGCTCACCGATCTCGCCGCCACCGAGCGGGACGTCAAGAACATCTACAAGGTCGGCCTGAACACCACCCGCCTGCTGCTCGCCTCCGGCGACGTGATCGTCGGCTATCTGCTGCTGCGCGGCGCCGCGGTCGCCGCCGAGAAGCTGGAGACCGCCGCCGCCAAGGACAAGGCGTTCTACCAGGGCAAGATCGCGGCGGCGAAGTTCTTCGCGGCCAACGTCCTGCCCGGCGTCACCCTGGCCCGCAAGGTCTCCGAGAACGTCGGCCTCGACCTGATGGAGCTGGACGAGGCCGCCTTCTAGCCGACGGCCGCATGGGACGAGGCCGCCTTCTAGCCGACGACAGCATTGGACGAGGCCGCCTTCTAGCCGACGACAGCATTGGACGAGGCGGCCCTCTGGCCGACGGCCGCATCAGCGGCCTCACCCGCCACTTCACCCGCCTGGGCCCGCCCTCCCGACCGGGAGAGCGGGCCCACGCACGTCGTTAAAGTGAACCCATGAGCGAACCATCCCGCTTCGACCGCGGCCACACCGACGACCTGATGTCCTTCCTCAGCGCGAGCCCTTCGCCGTACCACGCCGTGGCCAACGCCGCCGAGCGGCTGGAGAAGGCCGGCTTCAGGCAGGTCGCGGAGACGGACGGCTGGGACGGGACGGCCGGCGGCAAGTTCGTGCTGCGCGGCGGGGCGATCGTGGCCTGGTACGTCCCGGAGGGCGCCGCCCCGCACACGCCGTACCGGATCGTCGGCGCCCACACCGACTCGCCCAACCTGCGGGTCAAGCCGCTGCCGGACAGCGGCGCGCACGGCTGGCGCCAGGTCGCCGTGGAGATCTACGGCGGGCCGCTGCTCAACTCCTGGCTCGACCGCGACCTCGGCATCGCGGGCCGGCTGACGCTGCGGGACGGCTCGACCCGCCTCGTCAACGTCGACCGGCCGCTGCTGCGGGTGCCGCAGCTCGCCATCCACCTCGACCGCTCGGTGACCGCCGAAGGGCTCAAGCTCGACAAGCAGCGCCACCTCCAGCCGGTGTGGGGTCTGAGCGACGCCGTGCGCGGCGGCGACCTGATCTCCTTCCTGGAGGACGAGTGCGGGCTGCCCGCCGGTGCGGTCACCGGCTGGGACCTGATGACGCACTCCGTGGAACCGCCCGCCTACCTGGGCCGGGACCGGGAGCTGGTCGCGGGTCCGCGCATGGACAACCTGCTGTCCGTGCACGCGGGCATCGCCGCGCTGACGGCCGCCGCCGGCTCCGGGCGCGACCTGGCCCACATCCCGGTCCTGGCCGCCTTCGACCACGAGGAGAACGGCTCGCAGTCGGACACCGGCGCGGACGGGCCGCTGCTCGGCTCCGTACTGGAACGCTCGGTGTTCGCACGCGGCGGCGGCTACGAGGACCGCGCCCGGTCCTTCGCGGGCACCGTCTGCCTCTCCTCCGACACCGGTCACGCCGTCCACCCCAACTACCCGGAGCGCCACGACCCGACGCACCACCCGCGCGTCAACGGCGGGCCGATCCTCAAGGTCAACGTCAACAACCGGTACGCCACGGACGGTTCGGGCCGTGCGGTGTTCGCCGCCGCCTGCGAGAAGGCCGGCGTCCCCTTCCAGTCCTTCGTCTCCAACAACTCGATGCCCTGCGGCACCACCATCGGCCCCATCACCGCCGCCCGGCACGGCATCAGGACGGTGGACATCGGCGTGGCGATCCTGTCGATGCACAGCGCCCGCGAACTGTGCGGCGCCGACGACCCGCACCTCCTGGCCAACGCCCTGGTCGCATTCCTGGAGCAGTGACCTTCCACCCGACGCCGGCTCCCGGAGTACTGCTCCCCGGGAGCGTCGGCCGTCGTGATCCGGTCACGCGGCCACCGGTCGGGCGGCGGCATGCCCGGAGCGGCCCCGGGTACCCGATGTCATCCGGAACGACCCCGGAGACCGGACCGGAAGGGGAGGCACCTCATGGGCCTCGGTGGCTGCATCGTCCTCATCGCCGTCGGAGCGATCCTCGCGTTCGCGACCGACTGGCACCTGGCAGGGGTCAACGTCCCTCTGGTGGGCTTCATCCTGATGATCGTCGGGCTGATCGGTACCGTCACGTTCACCAGCATCGCCCGTCGCCGCCGCGTGGTGGTGCCGCCCTCGGCCACCGTCGTGGAAGAAGAGCGGCACCACCATCGTCACCACGGTGACGGCTACACCGACGGCTACGGCATCTGACCAACGTCCGTGCCGGCCGGCACCGGCGCGTCCGACACGCCGCCCGTCGGACTACGGACGGCGTGTCAAACGCGCCGCCGGGGAAGCGCTAGGAGCATGAGATTCCTCGTACGCGACCGGCTGCTGGGCATCGGTGACGACTACTGGATCGAGGACGAGCACGGCTCCAAGGTGTTCCTCGTCGACGGCAAGGCGATGCGCCTGCGGGACACCTTCGAGCTGAAGGACACGCACGGGCGCGTGCTCGTCGACATCCGCCAGAAGATGTTCGCGCTCAGGGACACCATGGTCATCGAGCGGGGCGGTGAGCCGCTGGCGACCGTCCGGCGCAAGCGGCTGTCCCTGCTGCGCAACCACTACCGGGTGTCCCTGGCGGACGGCACCGAACTGGACGTCAGCGGCAAGATCCTCGACCGGGAGTTCGCCGTCGAGTACGACGGGGAACTGCTCGCGGTGATCTCCCGGCGGTGGCTGCATCTGCGCGAGACGTACGGCGTCGACGTGGTGCGCGAGGACGCGGACGCGGCGCTGCTGATCGCGGTGACGGTGTGCGTGATCCACCTGGCGGAGAAGGAACGCGCGGACGGCTAGGGCCGACGGCATGCCAAGGGGCGCAGGGCGTGCAGAAGTGCGCGGCATGCAGAGGTGCAGGGGGTTCAGGGACGCGTTGGCGGATCGAGGCCGAGGACCCGGTCCTTCAGGGCCGGGAACCGGTCCCTGGTCGTGGCCACCTGCGCCGGGTCGAAGTCCACGGTGAGGACCTGCTCGCCGGGCCCCGCCTCCGCGAGTACGTCGCCCCAGGGATCCACCACGATCGAGTGACCCGCCTGGGGAACTCCCGCATGCGTCCCGGCCGTTCCACACGCGAGCACGAACGCCTGGTTCTCGACCGCCCGCGCCCGGGCCAGCAGCGTCCAGTGCGCGCGGCGGCGCTCGGGCCAGCCGGCCGGGATCACCAGGGTCTCGGCTCCGGCGTCGACGAGGGCGCGGAAGAGTTCGGGGAAGCGCAGGTCGTAGCAGGTGGCCACGCCGAGGACGGTCTGCGGCAGCCGGACCGTCACCGGCTCCCGCCCCGCGCCCATCAGCACGGCCTCGCCCTTGTCGAAGCCGAAGCGGTGGATCTTGCGGTAGGCGGCGGCCAGGTCGCCGGAGGGGGAGAAGACGAGAGAGGTGTTGTAGAGGGTGCCTTCGGGGTCCCGTTCCGGGATGGAGCCCGCGTGCAGCCAGACGCCCGCGTCGCCGGCGGCCTTCGCCATCGCCTCGTACGTCGGTCCGTCGAGCGGTTCGGCCTCGGTCCCGAACTTCTCGTACGCGAAGGCGCCCGTCGTCCACAGCTCGGGGAGCACGACGAGATCGGCCCCTGCCTGCTCCCGTACCGCCGCGGCCATCCGCCGCCTACGGGATTCGACCGATTCGTCCTCGTCTACGGCGATCTGAATCAGCGAAGCGCGCACACTACCACCGCCCTGGCATTCGAGCCGTCCATACGGGCCTACGATCGTCACACGAAAGCACTGCCGGGGTGCCTCACAGCAGCGTAACTTGGGGGTCCCCCCTGTTCGAGCGAAGCCGATAGCTTGGGGGAGTTCCGAGACACCCGCCGACAGCCACCTCCCACTGGCAACGCCGCCACCAACCGCCCGTGTACCGACCGCCGAGGGGTCCCGTTCCGTGAGTCTGCATCCCACCCTCCAGCCCTACGCCGACGCCTGGACCCACTCCATCGAAGCGATATCCGAGCTGGTGCAGCCGCTTGTGGAGGGTGAGTGGAACCGGCGGACCCCCTGCCCCGGCTGGTCCGTCCGTGACGTCGTGTCGCATGTGATCGGTCTGGACTGCGAGATGCTCGGCGATCCACGGCCCATCCACACGCTGCCCCGGGACCTGTTCCACGTCACCAATGAACACCAGCGCTACATGGAGATGCAGGTCGATGTGCGCCGGCACCACACGGCGCCGGAGATGACCGCCGAGCTGGAGTACACGATCATCCGCCGCAACCGCCAGCTGCGCAACGAGTCCCGTGAGCCGGGCACCAAGGTGCGCGGCCCGCTGGGCGCGGAGATCACGCTCGAAGAGGCCATGCGGAACCGGGCGTTCGACGTGTGGGTGCATGAGCAGGATCTGCGCACCGCCCTCGGCCAACCCGGCAACCTCGACTCGCCGGGTGCCCAGGTCGTCCGGGACGTACTGCTCGCCGCCCTGCCGAAGATCGTGGCCAAGGACGCGGGCGCCCCGCGCAGTTCGGCGATCGTCTTCGACGTGCACGGACCCGTGGAGTTCCTGCGCACCATCCGCGTCGACATCCAGGGCCGCGGCACCCTGGAGACCGCCCCCGCCCTCGGTCCCGCGGCCACCCTCACCCTGGACTGGGAGACCTACGTCCGCCTGGCCTGCGGCCGGGTCACCCCGGAGGCGGTCGCGGACCGGGTGAAGACGGAGGGGGATCCCGAGCTGACGACGGCGATCCTGCGTCACTTCACGGTGACGCCGTAGACGGGGCGGGTCGCAGGCGGGCGGCGCCATCGAGCGTCGGCCGCCGGGCGTCGGCCGCTGACCGGCGGCCGCCCCGATAATCGGTGTGCGGCGGCGCATCGGCGAACTAGCGTGCGCGGCATGACTGACACCACCCAGCACGCCGACGGTGCCGCCAAGACCGACGACCGTCCGCCTCGGCTGACCCGGCTCACCTTCCACGGCCCGCTCTCCGAGGCGCGCGCCGCGGGGATGGTGGCGCGGCTCGCCGGTACGGAGCCGGCCACCGTGCTCGACATCGGCTGCGGCTGGGGCGAGTTGCTGCTCCGTGTCCTGGCCGCCGTACCGGGTGCCCGCGGCACCGGGATCGATCTGAACGGCGAGGACCTGGCCCGCGGGCGGCGCAACGCAACGGCGCGGGGGCTCGCGGACCGGGTGGAGTTCGTCCAGGAGTCGGGCGTGGACTCCCGGCGCGGGCCCGCCGACCTGGTGCTGTGTCTGGGCGCCAGCCAGGCGCTGAGCGCGGCCGAAGCGCCCGCGCACACGGCCGAGGCCCTGCGCGAGCTGCGGCGGCTGGTCGCGGACGACGGCCGGGTGCTGCTCGGCGAGGGCTTCTGGGAGCGGACCCCGACGCCCGCGGAGCTGTCCGGCATCTGGCCCGGCGCCTCCGCCGACGAGTACCACGGCCTGGCGGGCCTCATCGATCTCGCGGTGGCGGCCGGGTTCCGGCCGGAGTGGACGGAGACCGCGAACGCCGACGAGTGGCAGGAGTTCGAGTCGGGCTACCAGGCGGACACCGAGGTATGGCTCGCCCGGCACCCCGGCCATCCGCTGGCGGCCGAGACCCGTGACCGACTCGACCGGCACCGGACCCAGTGGATGGGCTACCGCAACCTCCTGGGCATCGCCTACCTCACCCTCGTCCCAACCCACTAGTTCCCAGCGCCCCCAAAGCCACAACGCCCCCGCAGGGGGGCGCGGGGAACAGCCCGCCCAGCCACAACGCCCCCGGAGGGGGGCGCGGGGAACTGCGCGACCAGCCACAACGGCGCGCCAGCCGAGGAACCTCCGACGTCCCCGGAGGGGGGGCGCGGGGAACTGCGCGACCAGCCACAACGCCCCCGCACCCGACCACCGACCCACCCCACCCCGAACGCACCGCAGGCACCGCACGCACCGCACGCACCGAACGCCCCGCCCCGGCCTGCCGGATCAGGCGGGGACGTGGACCGTCTCCACCCGGCTGGCGACCAGCCGTTCCCGTTCCCGGCGGGCCGCCCGCCTGCGCAACCGCAGTATCTGGCTGAGGCCGAGCGCCTGGAGGACGAACACCACCGAGAACGCGACGGTGTAGTCGTCGTCGGTGGCGTCCAGCAGCACCCCGATGACGAACAGGGTGGTCATCGAGGCGACGAAGCCGCCCATGTTGGTGATGCCGGACGCCGTGCCCTGCCGCTCCGGCGGATTGGCGGGGCGGGCGAAGTCGAAGCCGAGCATCGAGGCGGGTCCGCACGAGCCCAGCACCGTGCACAGCACCAGCAGCAGCCACATCGGCGCCCGCTCACCCGGGTAGGCGAGGGTCGCCGCCCAGACGAGTGCGGTCGCGCCGACGGTGCCGAGGGCCAGCGGCAGCCGGGCCGCGTGGTGCCGGGCGACGATCTGGCCGTAGACCAGGCCGACCACCATGTTGGACAGCACGACGAGGGTCAGCAGTTCGCCGGCCGTGGCGCGGCTGAGGCCCTGGGCCTCGACCAGGAAGGGCAGGCCCCACAGCAGCAGGAACACCATCGCCGGGAACTGGGTGGTGAAGTGCACCCACAGGCCGAGCCGGGTCCCCGGCTCCCGCCAGGCCGCGGCGATCTGCCTGCGCACATAGGCGGAGCCCCGGTGCGGGAACGGCTCCGGCTCATGGCCCTCCGGGTGGTCCTTCAGGAAGAGCAGCAGAAGCACGAGGACCACCACGCCGGCCAGGGCGCTGCCGGCGAACGCCGGGGTCCAGCCGATGCCGTGCAGCAGCCGGGCGAGGACCAGCGTGGAGACCAGGTTGCCCGCCATCCCGACGAGGCCGGCGAGCTGGGCGACCAGCGGGCTGCGGCGCACCGGGAACCAGCGGGTGCCCAGCCGCAGCACGCTGATGAACGTCATCGCGTCGCCGCAGCCGAGCAGGGCGCGCGAGGCGAGCGCCGTGCCGTACGACGGGGAGAAGGCGAAGCCCAGTTGGCCCGCCGTGAACAGCACCGCGCCCAGGCCCAGCACCTTCTTGGTGCCGAGCCGGTCGACGAGCAGGCCGACGGGTATCTGCATGCCCGCGTAGACGAGGAGTTGGACGATGGAGAACGTCGACAGGGCGGAGGCGTTCACATGGAAGCGGTCGATCGCGTCCAGGCCGGCGACGCCCAGGGACGTGCGGAAGATCACGGCGACGAAGTAGACCGCGACGCCTATGCCCCAGATCGCGATCGCGCGACGGCCGCCCGGCGGGTCGCCGGGGAGGGTGGCGTTGCTCACCGCACCTCACCCCGTGCGAGGTGGGAGAACCAGCTCACGTGCCGGTGCACGATGCCGACGGCCGCCTCCGCGTCACCGGAGCGCAGCGCGTCGAGGATCTCCCCGTGCTCGGCGAGGGTCTTGGCGATCCGGTCCGGGTGGGAGTGCAGGACAGCGACGCCCATCCGCAGCTGGCGGTCGCGGAGCTGGTCGTAGAGGCGGGAGAGGATCTCGTTGCCGCCACTGCGCACGATCTCGGCGTGGAAGCAGCGGTCGGTGACCGCGGCGGCGGCCAGGTCGCCGGCCGCCGCCTGCTCCTTCTGCCGCGCGAGGAGTTCCGTCAGCCGCTCGACCAGCCCGGGCGGCGCGGGCACGGCCTTGCGTGCGGCGTGCTCCTCGACCAGCAGCCGGGTCTCCACGACGTCGGCGATCTCCTGCGCGGAGACGGGCAGCACCAGGGCGCCCTTCTTCGGGTAGAGCTTGATCAGCCCTTCCACTTCGAGCCGCAGCAGCGCCTCGCGCACCGGTGTGCGGGAGACGCCGACGGCCTCGGCCAGTTCGCCCTCGGTCAAAAGGGTGCCGCCCTCGTAGCGGCGGTCCAGGACGCCCTGCTTGATGTGGGCGTAGACGCGGTCGGCGGCGGGTGGCTGCTTCACGGGAGCGGACGGTGCGGGCGGCGCTGAAGGCATGCGCACATCATAGATACATCACGTACGCATGACACGAGCCGTCCACGATGCGGACCGCCCACGGCGCGCCGGCGTCTCCTGGATCACCCCGACAGACACCCCGCAGGGAAATCCGGGTGTCCCCGGCGGGAGAGCACAACCTTCTGTGCTACTCACGTGTCACACACGTGCGGCCCTACTCCCGTGCCACCTCAACCCGGCCGCACACCAGGCGCATTCACACAATCGGGGTACCTAACTTGATAAACGGCACCAAGGGCATCCGCATGCGCAGAGCCGTCGCCGTCGCCGTCACGTCCGGCGCCATGCTCGCCACCGGAGCCCTCACCGCGGCGCCCGCGCAGGCCGTGACCACGCCGTCGATCGCGGCCAAGGGCGGCTATGTCATGAACAACGCGAACGCCAAGTCGCTGTACACCAAGGCGGCGGACACCCGGCGTTCGACGGGCTCCACCACGAAGATCATGACCGCCAAGGTCGTGCTCGCCCAGTCGAACCTCAACCTGAACGCCAAGGTCACCATCCAGAAGGCGTACAGCGACTACATCGTGTCGAAGAACGCCTCCTCGGCCCGCCTGATCGTCGGCGACAAGGTCACCGTGCGCCAGCTGCTGTACGGCCTCATGCTGCCGTCCGGCTGCGACGCCGCCTACGCGCTCGCCGACAAGTTCGGTACGGGCTCGACGCGGGCCAAGCGCGTGAAGTCGTTCATCGGCAAGATGAACTCGACCGCCAAGAACCTCGGCCTGACGAACACGCACTTCGATTCGTTCGACGGCATCGGCAACGGCTCCAACTACTCGACGCCGCGCGATCTGACGAAGCTCGCCAGCAGCGCGATGAAGAGTTCCACGTTCCGCTCGATCGTCAAGACCAAGAAGTACACGGCGAAGACGATCACCAAGACCGGCAGCACCCGCACGATGCAGCCGTGGACCAACACGAACACGCTGCTCAGCAGTTACAGCGGTGCGATCGGCGTGAAGACCGGATCGGGCCCGGAGGCCAAGTACTGCCTGGTCTTCGCGGCCACCCGGAACGGCAAGACGGTCATCGGCACCGTCCTCGCCTCCACGAGCGCCACCCAGCGCGGCAAGGACGCCACCAAGCTCCTCAACTACGGCTTCGCAAGGCTGGGCTGACGCCGCACCCTGCGACGACAGGGCCCGCCGCACCCAGCGGCGGGCCCTGTCGTCCGGAACCGGTCGGGCGCTCTTGTGTCACGCCCAGGTGATCAGGCGCTTCGGCTGTTCCAGGACGGCCGCCACGTCGGCGAGCACCTTGGAGCCCAACTCGCCGTCCACCAGGCGGTGGTCGAAGCTCAGCGCCAGGGTGGTGACCTGCCGCGGCTTCACCTTGCCCTTGTGGACCCACGGCTGGAGCTTGATCGCGCCGACCGCGAGGATCGCGGACTCGCCGGGGTTGAGGATCGGCGTGCCGGTGTCGACGCCGAAGACACCGACGTTGGTGATCGTCACCGTCCCGCCCTGCATCGCCGCCGGGCTGGTCCGTCCCTCGCGCGCCGTCGACACCAAGTCACTCAGCTCCTGCGCCAGTTGCGGAAGCGTCTTGAGGTGCGCGTCCTTGATGTTCGGGACGATCAGGCCGCGCGGAGTCGCCGCCGCGATGCCCAGGTTCACATAGTGCTTGAGGACGATCTCCTGGGCCGCCTCGTCCCACGAGGCGTTGATGTCCGGGTGGCGCTTGACGGCGACCAGCAGGGCCTTGGCGATCAGCAGCAGCGGGGAGACCCGCAGCCCCTGCATCTCCTTGTCCTGCTTCAGCTCCTCCACCAGCTTCATCGTGCGCGTCACGTCGACCGTCACGAACTCCGTGACATGCGGTGCCGTGAACGCCGAGCCGACCATGGCCTGCGCGGTCGCCTTGCGCACGCCCTTGACCGGGACGCGGGTCTCGCGCGCGCCGTCGTAGGTCACGACCCGAGCCGGGGCGGCGGGGGCCGGGAGCGGGGCCGCGGCCTCGGGCCCAGGCGCCGTGGCGGTCACCGCCGCGTGCACGTCCTCGCGGGTGATGACGCCGTCCGGGCCCGACGGGGTCACCGTCGCCAGGTCGACGCCGAGGTCCTTCGCCAGCTTGCGCACCGGGGGCTTGGCCAGCGGCCGCGGCGCCGCGGGCACGCCGCCGCGGCCGTTCAGCTCGGGCTGGACCGCCCGGGCGGCCTCGGGGGCGGCGGTCTCGGGGGCCTTGCGCGGGCGGCGTCTGGTCGCGGAGGTCGCGACGCCGTACCCGACGAGCACCGGCTGGCGGGCCGGTGCCTCAGGCTCCGCCGCGGGCGCCTCGGGCCGCTCGGGCTCGGACTCCTGCGGCGCGGCGGGCACGGGCACGGAGGCACCGCCGGCCACGTCCACCGCGATGATCACGGTGCCCACGTCGACCGTGGTGCCCTCGGGGAAGTGCAGCTCACGGACCACGCCGTCGTAGGGGATGGGGAGTTCCACGGCCGCCTTGGCGGTCTCGACCTCGCACACCACCTGGCCGTCGGTCACCGTGTCGCCCGGCTGGACGTACCACTTGAGGATCTCGGCCTCGGTGAGCCCCTCGCCCACGTCGGGCATCTTGAACTCGCGTACGGACGCGTCCGTCATCGTCGTCACGACCCTCTCCTCAGTACGCCAGGGCACGGTCGACGGCGTCGAGCACCCGGTCCAGGTCCGGCAGGTACTCCTCCTCCAGGCGCGCCGGCGGATACGGGGTGTGATAGCCGCCCACCCGCAGGACCGGGGCCTCCAGGTGGTAGAAGCAGCGCTCCGTGATCCGGGCGGCGATCTCCGCGCCGGAGCCGAAGAACACCGGCGCCTCGTGGACGACGACCAGGCGGCGGGTTCTCTCGACCGACGCCTGGATCGAGTCGAAGTCCAGCGGGGACACCGAGCGCAGATCGAGGACTTCCAGGGACCTGCCCTCCTCGGCCGCCGCGCCGGCGACTTCCTGACAGAGCTTCACCATCGGGCCGTACGCGGCGAGGGTCAGATCGGTGCCCGCCCGCACCACGCGCGCCTTGTGCAGCGGGTCCGGGATCGCCTCGGTGTTGACCTCCGCCTTGTCCCAGTAGCGCCGCTTGGGCTCGAAGTAGATCACCGGGTCGTCGCTCTGGATGGCCTGCTGCATCATCCAGTAGGCGTCCGAGGCGTTGGACGGGGAGACGATCTTCAGCCCCGCCACGTGCGCGAACAGGGCCTCGGGGGATTCGGAGTGGTGCTCGACCGCGCCGATGCCACCGCCGTAGGGGATGCGGACGACGACGGGGAGCTTGACCTTGCCCAGCGAGCGCGCGTGCATCTTCGCGAGCTGGGTGACGATCTGGTCGTACGCCGGGAAGACGAAGCCGTCGAACTGGATCTCCACCACCGGGCGGTAGCCGCGCAGGGCCAGCCCGATCGCCGTACCGACGATGCCCGACTCGGCGAGCGGGGTGTCGATGACGCGGCTCTCGCCGAAGTCCTTCTGCAAGCCGTCGGTGACCCGGAAGACGCCGCCGAGCTTGCCGACGTCCTCGCCCATGACGAGGACCTTGGGGTCCGCCTCCAGGGCGCGGCGCAGCGACTCGTTGATCGCCTTGGCCAGAGGCATGTTCTTGGTGGCCATGGTCTCCGCTGCCATGATCAGACCCCCTCTGCGTCCGCGAACGACGCCTGGTAGGCGGCGAACTGGGCTCGCTCCTCGTCGACGAGCGCATGCCCGTCCGCGTACACGTTCTCGAAGATGGCGAAGGTGTCCGGGTCCGGCATGGCGCGGACCACTTCGCGCACTCGTCTGCCCAACGCTTCGCTCTCCGCCTCAAGTTCCGCGAAGAATCCCTCGTCCGCGTGGTTTGAGGCCTCCAGATAGCGGCGAAGGCGCAGGATCGGGTCCTTCGCCTCCCAGGCGGCGCGCTCGTCGTCGTGCCGGTAACGGGTGGGGTCGTCGGAGGTGGTGTGGGCGCCCATCCGGTAGGTGTACGCCTCGACCAGCGTCGGGCCCTCGCCGTTGCGGGCGCGGTCCAGCGCCCAGCGGGTGACGGCGAGGCAGGCCAGCACGTCGTTGCCGTCCACCCGGACACCCGGGAAGCCGTAGCCCTGCGCACGCTGGTAGAGCGGGACGCGGGTCTGCTTCTCGGTCGGCTCGGAGATCGCCCACTGGTTGTTCTGGCAGAAGAACACGACCGGTGCGTTGTAGACCGCGGAGAAGGTGAACGACTCGGCCACGTCGCCCTGGCTGGAGGCGCCGTCGCCGAAGTAGGCGATCACCGCGCTGTCCGCGCCGTCCTTGGCGATGCCCATCGCGTAGCCGGTGGCGTGCAGGGTCTGGGAACCGATGACGATCGTGTAGAGGTGGAAGTTGTTGCTGTTGGGGTCCCAGCCGCCGTGGTTGACGCCGCGGAACATGCCGAGCAGGTTGGTCGGGTCGACGCCCCGGCACCAGGCGACGCCGTGCTCGCGGTAGGTCGGGAAGACGTAGTCGTCCGGCCGGGTGGCCCGGCCGGAGCCGATCTGGGCGGCCTCCTGGCCCAGCAGCGACGCCCACAGACCCAGTTCGCCCTGGCGCTGCAGGGCGGTGGCCTCGGCGTCGAAGCGGCGGGTGAGCACCATGTCGCGGTACAGCCCGCGCAGCTCGTCGGGGGTGATGTCGGCCACGTACTGGGCGTACTGGGCGTGTTGCGCGTTCTTCGCGTTCTTCGCGATCCTGACACGCTTGCCCTCCGGGGTGAGCAACTGAACCAGCTCCGGTTCGGTGCCCCTCGTCGCGCCGGTGCTGGCGTTGCTGGTGGTGCCGGCCTTGCCTGCGGCGCTGCGTCGCGGCTTGCGCGCGGCACTGCTGTCCACGGTCACGTGTGCTCCTCCGTCGGTCCGGCTCCCGGGGTTGCCGGGTAACCAGTGCGGCTCACCGATTCCAGACCACCGGGCACGGGGTGGGTGCCGCTCGGCCGGGAACTGGCGGGACAGGTGCCCCGGCGAGCGCCCTGCAAGGTCACGTTACCCAGTGCACCACATTTCTGTGAAACCCCTCCTGACCTGCGTTTTTGCTTGGATTTCCAAGTAAATCGGCGCGGACCGGAAGGTCGCTGGTCACAGCCTTGCAGGAGGCCGGAGCAACGGCACGTTATCCCGGCCGACCAGGCCACGGGAAGACTCCGTGGGTGACACCGCCCGCGTTCACGGAGACGGAGAAGGACGAGAAAGGGACGGGAAAGGGACGGGAAAAGGGGCGACATCGAGGTGGCCGGCGGGGCACCTCGTCGTTTCGATCACTTACCGCGATCGAAAGCGACTGTCTGTGACAAGCCCCAGCTCACTGGCCCTTTCCGTGCCCTAGCATCTGGCGCGTGCCGCGCTCTTGTGTACCACCTCTTGCACCACCTCTTGCACCATCTCTCGTGCCCAACGTGCCCCCGCTGGGCGCCCTGCTGCGCCTGTACGCCGCCGGTTCCGCCGTCACCTGCGAGCCCGTCGACCAAGGCCTACTCAACCGCGGCTACCGCCTGCTCACCACCCGTGGCCGCTACTTCCTCAAGCACCACTTCGACCCCGACACCGCCGACCCGGCCGCGATCGAACGCCGGCACCGGGCCACCCAGCGCCTCGCCGACCTCGGCGTGCCGGTGGCCCCGCCGCTGACCCACCGCGAGGGCCGTACGGTCGCCGTCGTCGGCGGCCACGCCTACGCCCTGCATCCCTGGATCGACGGCAGACACCGGCACGGCGGCCAGCTCACGCCGGGTCAGTGCGGCCGGCTCGGGGCGCTGCTCGGGGCCGTGCACGCCTGCCTGGAGCGGGTGATGCCACCCAAGGCGGGGACCCGCCCCGCCACGAGCCCCCATCCGGTGGAGAGCGCCGACCCCACCGACACCTTCGCCGTCATCGACGACCTGCTCGCCCACGTGCGCCGGCACCGGCCGTGCGACACCTTCGACGCACTGGCCAGACGCCGCCTCCTGGAGCGGCGTGCGCTCCTCGAACAGCACGCCGACCGGCGTCCCCCGCGCGGCGGCTCGGTGGGCTGGGTGCACGGCGACTTCCACCCGTTCAACCTGCTCTACAAAGGAGACGCGCCTGCCGCGATCGTCGACTGGGACCGGCTCGGCGTGCAGCCCCGCGCCGAGGAGGCGGTCCGCGCCGCGGCGATCTTCTTCGTCCGGCCGGCGGGCGCCCTCGACCTGCCGAAGGTGCGTGCCTACGCGCGCGCGTACCGGCGCGCGGCCAGGGCGACGCCTTCGCAGTTCGCCGCCGCCGTGCACCGCGTGTGGTGGGAGCGGCTCAACGACTTCTGGATGCTGCGCTGGCACTACGAGCGCGGCGACACCCGTGCGGACCCCCAGTTCCCGGCCGCCTCGGCGCTCGCGGTGTGGTGGACGCGGGAGTACGACGCGGTGCGCGACGCCTTCATGGAATAACCAGCATGACCAGCATAACCAGCATGACCGGAATGCCCGGCATGACGGATGCGCGAAGTCCCCCGGGCGCGGACGCTGCGAACATCACAGGCATCACAGACCCCTCAGAGACCACGGGCACCGCACACGCCGTGCGCGCAGGGACCGTCACGCGCGCGCGGGGCGTCGTTGTGCTGTCACGCGCGCGGGGATGCCGCTTCGGACGCCGTCCTTCAAAGGCCCTCGCCCGTGTCGCCCGTGCTGCCCTGGTCCGTGCTGCCCGGGTCGGGCTGCGTGTCCGACGGCTCCGGCTGCGACGAGGTCCCCGGGTTCGACGGCTCCTGGCTGGTCTGCGGGTTCGAGGGCGACGGGCTCTGCTCGCGGCTCTCGGTCGCGGACGGGGTGAACGAGGGCTGGGGCGGTGGAACGTAGTCCGAGTTGTCGCCCGAGTCCGAGGAGTCGCCCGTGGCCGTGTCGGTCGACGTGTCGGTCGTCTCGTCGGTCGGGCTCTCGTCGGCCGTCTCGTTCTTGGTGGTCTGCGAGGTGGTCGGCGACTCGGTGGTGTCCGAACCGCCCCCGCCGCCGCCCGTGTTGTTCAGCGCGAGCGCCACGCCGGCGGCGATGGCGATCACCGCGAGCACGGCCAGGATCCACAGCTTGCCCCGGCCGCTGCCCTTGTTGCCGTGCCCCTCGAAGCCGCCGTCGTCGCCGCCTCCGTACCCGGAGGGCAGGATCGGCTGCGGGATCTGTGTGGTGCCGGCGCCGTACTCGCCGGGGTGCTGCATCGCCGTCGTGCCCGCGAAGCCGCCCGCCGGGGTGTGCCGGCCCTCGTGCAGCTCCACCGGGCCGGTGTTCCAGGTGCCCGTGTGGCTGCCCTGCTCGTACAGCATCTGCAGGCCGTACTGCACCAGGCCGCGCATCTCCTCGGCCGTCTGGAAGCGGTCGTCCGGTTCCTTGGCCAGCGAACGCATCACCAGGCCGTCCAGCTCCGGCGGCGAGGCGTCGGACACCTCGGACGGGGGCGTCGGGATGTCCTGGACGTGCTGGTAGACCACGGAGAGCGGGGTCTCGCCGACGAAGGGGGGCCGCAGGGCGAGGAGTTCGTACAGCAGGCAGCCGGTCGCGTACAGGTCGGAGCGGTGGTCGACCGCCTTGCCGAGCGCCTGTTCCGGCGACAGGTACTGCGGGGTGCCCATGACCATGCCGGTCTGGGTCATCGTCGTCGACGCGCCGTGCAGGGCGCGGGCGATGCCGAAGTCCATCACCTTGACGGCGCCGTTGTGGGTGATGATCACGTTGGCCGGCTTGATGTCGCGGTGCACGATGCCGTGCTGGTGCGAGTAGGCCAGCGCCTCCAGGACCCCGGAGACGATGATCAGGGCCTGCTCGGGGCCGGGCGCCTCGGCGTTGATCAGCAGATCGCGGATGGTGCGGCCCTCGACCAGCTCCATGACGATGTACGGCACGGACTGGCCGCCCACGACGTCCTCGCCGGAGTCGTACACGGCGACGATGGCGTGGTGGTTGAGGCCGGCCACCGACTGGGCCTCGCGCGTGAAGCGGGCCTTGGAGACCGGGTCCTCGGCCAGGTCGGAACGGAGCAGCTTGACCGCGACGGTGCGTCCCAGACGCACGTCCTCGGCGGCGAAGACCTCGGCCATGCCGCCCCGGCCGAGTCTGCGGGTCAGCCGGTACCGGCCGTCGCCGACGAGCCCTCCGTTGCCCCACATCTCCGGCGTGTCTGACATGCCGCCGCCAGTCGCCTCGGGGTCGGACGGGCCCTGGGCGCTGTGCGTCTGTGCCATCGGTCCTCGCCGTCGTTTCTGCCCGCGGTGCGCGCGGTGTTGTCACGGTCTCCGTCGGCCACGCTACAGCCTCCGCGCAAGCCCCCGGTCCGGCACCGGTACCGTGGCCGGTCCGAGACGGACCGGCCATGAAACCCGCTACCCACGCCGTCGTGCAAATTCTGTGCACCGGTCGTACAGCGGCTGTAACGCTTCCGCGACGCTTCTTTCGCGTACGGTCACGGAACGGGCACCGAGCTTGACGTGTCAGTGCCCTCGGGCAGACTTGGGCGGGAATGAGACATTCGATCAACGGGGCGCCTGACGGCCTACTGGGGGACGCGGAAACATGAGCCAGGACGGCGCACAGGGCCGGTACGCGGGGAGGGCTCTCGCGGGCGGCCGCTACCAGCTGCGCGACTTGCTCGGCGAGGGCGGCATGGCCTCGGTGCACCTGGCGTACGATGCCGTGCTGGACCGCCAGGTCGCGATCAAGACACTGCACACCGAACTGGGCCGGGAACAGGCATTCCGCGAGCGCTTCCGCCGCGAGGCGCAGGCCGTGGCGAAGCTCACGCACACCAACATCGTCTCGGTCTTCGACACCGGCGAGGACGATCTGGACTCCATGACCACGCCGTACATCGTCATGGAGTACATCGAGGGGCGCCCGCTGGGCTCGGTCCTGGAGGAGGACATCCGGCAGCAGGGCGCGATGCCCGCCGACAAGGCGCTGAAGATCACCGCGGACGTGCTGGCGGCCCTGGAGATCAGCCACGAGATGGGGCTGGTCCACCGCGACATCAAGCCGGGCAACGTGATGATGACCAAGCGCGGCGTCGTCAAGGTGATGGACTTCGGCATCGCCCGCGCCATGCAGTCCGGTGTCACGTCCATGACACAGACCGGCATGGTGGTCGGCACCCCGCAGTACCTCTCGCCCGAGCAGGCGCTGGGCCGGGGCGTGGACGCCCGCTCGGACCTGTACTCGGTCGGCATCATGCTGTTCCAACTGGTCACCGGGCGCCTGCCGTTCGACGCGGACTCGCCGCTGGCGATCGCGTACGCGCATGTGCAGGAGGAGCCGCCGATACCCTCCGCGATCAACCGCGCGCTGCCGCCCGCGGTGGACGCACTGGTCTCCCGCGCGCTGAAGAAGAACCCGAACGAGCGTTTCCCGACCGCCGAGTCGATGCGCGACGAGTGCCTGCGGGTCGCCGCGTCCTTCCAGGCGGCCCCGCCGAGCATCGTCCCCGGCGCCCCGGCGCAGAGCGGCGCGGGCGTCGGCTCCGCGGTGTTCCCGCCGGTCGACCGGACCACCCCGGCGCCCACCGGCCCGGTGCAGACGCCGTACCAACCGGCCCCGGGCCCGAACCCGTACGGCACGCCGGCGCCCTCCCCGGCGTACGGCTACCCGCAGCAGAGCGGCTACCAGACGCCGGCCCCGGTCGGGTACGCCCAGCAGGCCCCCTCGACCCCACCGCCGTACAACCTGACGCCCCCGTCCTCGCCCCGGTCGCCGGGCTCGGGCGGCGGCAAGGGGAACAGACCGGTGATCATCGGCTCGATCGTGGTGTCCCTCGTCGCGGTCGTCGCGCTGGTCGTGGCGCTCACCCTGAACAACGGCGGCACAAGCGACGACGACGCCAAGGGCGGCGGCAGCGCCGGCGCCTCGGTCTCGGCGTCCCGCGCGGAGGGCTACCGCGGCCCGGACCCGTCGAAGACGATCGAGACGTCCGAGTGCACGGAGCCGCGTGAGTCGTACGACGACCCGGACAAGATCCGCGTGCCCAGCTTCAAGTTCAAGTACATCAAGTCGGTCAAGGCATGCTTCCAGGCCGCGGGCTGGGAGATGAAGGTGGTCGACGTCGACGAGAACACCTACGGCGACGGCACGATCATGGACCAGTTCCCCGCCGCCGACACGGACGTCGACCCGAAGGACATGCCCACGATCCAGCTCAAGGTCTCCACGGGCAATCCGGCCACCGGCTGAGCCGCGCGGCATGACGTCGAGGGCCCGGCGGCACACCGCCGGGCCCTTCGTGGTCAGGTGATCTACAGGTACGGCCCGCCCGCGCGGCCACCCGGTTGCTTGTCGTCGCCCTCGTGACCCACGCCCGGCGGCAGCGCACGGCGCATCTGCTCCAGCTGGGCACGGGCGGCCATCTGCTGGGCGAACAGCGTCGTCTGGATCCCGTGGAAGAGACCCTCCAGCCAGCCCACCAGCTGCGCCTGCGCGATGCGCAACTCCGCGTCACTGGGCGTCGCGCCGTCGGTGAAGGGCAGGGAGAGCCGCTCCAGCTCCTCGACCAGCTCCGGGGCGAGACCGTCCTCCAGCTCCTTCACCGAGCTGCGGTGGATCTCCTTGAGCCGGGCGCGGCTCGCCTCGTCCAGCGGAGCGGCGCGCACCTCCTCCAGGAGCTGCTTGATCATGCTTCCGATCCGCATGACCTTGGCGGGCTGCTCCACCTGCTCCGTCACCGGGATCTCGCGGGAGTCGTCGTCTCCTCCGCCGCCGAGCGCCATGCCGTCCTGGCCCACGACCAGGATCTGGGGGTTCTCGGGCGACCTTTCGTTCCTCGGCATCTCCATGCCGCCATTGTCGCGCACGCCCGCACCTCACCACGGTGGCGCCCCCCAGTGCGCCCGATCCGGCGTTTAGACCTGTCGGCGGAGTCCGGAATGCCAGAAGTATGAGCACATGTGAGGCTGGGTTGCGTCGATCTTGGCGACCGGGCTCCGGGAGGTCACCGACGTGACTCCATGGCTGCGTTCCACACTCCGTCTCGTACGGCTGCTGCTCGTGCTGGCGGCGGTCCTCGTGCCGTGCGGCACGGCCACCGCGTACGCCCCCGAGGCCACGCCCCCGGACACCCCCGGTCCCTCGGCCTCCGCCGAACCGTCCCGGGCCGGCAGCCGGCCGGCCGAGGGCCGGCCACGGCCGGGGCGGCACGACGGTCCCGCGGCGCGCACCGAAGGCATGGACGGCATGGACGACAGGGACGACGCGGAGCGCGAGGCGGACAGGGAGCACGGCGAGGACGACGGCCACGACGGGACCTCGCCGGACTCCGGCCGGCGGGGGCACCACCACGACGGCCATGACGGTCACGACGACGCCTACGACGACGCGGCCCCCACCGCCTCCGAGTCCACCCAGCAGGCCGGCCTCGCCCCCTCCGCGACCCCGCCGACCGCGGACGCCGCCGGTGGCCGGGCGACCGAGCCCACGCTGCGGCTCCTGCCGCTGGGCAGCGGCCTGGTCCTCATCGGCCTGGGCCTCGCCCTCGCTTTCGTGGGCCTACGCCTGCGACGCGGCTGACCGAAGACAAGCCCCTGCGGGGGGCTTGGCCCGTCCTTCGAGTGCGGCAGCGCCGTGGCTGATCGCGCAGTTCCCCGCGCCCCTAGTCAGGGGCACCCGCCGTCTCTCCTGTGCGGCAGCGCCGTGCATCGCGCCGTTCCCCGCGAGCCCCTGCGGGGAGCTTGGCCCGTCCTTCGAGTGCGGCAGCGCTGTGGCTGTTCGCGCCGTTCCCCGCGTCCCCCTCGGGGGCAGCCTCGTCGGTCAGGGGCGGCAGTGTCGTGGCTGGTGGTGTTACGGGGTGATCAGGAGGACCTTTCCGATGTGGCCGCTCGCCTCCACCACCCGGTGGGCCTCGGCCGCCTCCGGCATCGGCAGCTCGCGGTCGACGACCGGGCGTACCCGGCCCGCGGCGAACAGCGGCCACACATGCTCGCGTACGGCCGCCACGACGGCCGCCTTCTCGGCGAGCGGCCGGGCGCGCAGCGAGGTCGCGCTGATCGCGGCCCGCTTGGTCAGCAGCGCGCCGAGGTTCAGCTCCCCCTTGGCACCGCCCTGCAGGCCGATCACGGCGAGCCGCCCGTTGACGGCGAGCGCCCGGACGTTGCGGTCCAGGTACTTGGCGCCCATGTTGTCGAGGATGACGTCCGCGCCCGCGCCACCCGTGGCCTGATCGATTTCGGCGACGAAGTCCTGCTCCCGGTAGTTGATCAGGATGTCCGCGCCCAACTCGGCGCAGCGCTCCAGCTTCTCCTTGCTGCCCGCGGTGACGGCGACCTTCGCACCGGCCGCCTTGGCCAGCTGGATCGCCATCGTGCCGATGCCGCTGGACCCGCCGTGCACGAGCAGCGTCTCGCCCGGGCGCAGATGGGCGATCATGAAGACGTTGGACCAGACCGTGCACACCACCTCGGGCAGCGCGGCGGCCTGCCTGAGGTCGATGCCCTCGGGGACCGGCAGCAGCTGTCCCGCGGGGACGACGACCCGCTGCGCGTAGCCGCCGCCCGCCAGCAGCGCGCACACCTCGTCGCCGACGGCCCAGCCGGAGACCCCGGGCCCGAGGGCGGCGATCCGGCCGGAGCACTCCAGGCCGGGGTAGGGGGAGGCGCCCGGCGGCGGGTTGTAGAAGCCCTGCCGTTGCAGGATGTCGGCGCGGTTGACGGCACCGGCCACCACCTCGACCAGTACTTCGCCCTCGCCGGGCGGCGCCGGATCCGGCACCTCGTGCCACACCAGCGCCTCGGGTCCACCAGGTTCGGGAATCGTGATCGCATGCATGCCCCGGACGCTACTCCTCGGCCGTGGGCGCGGTCTTGGACGCAGGGTGTGCGGGGCCCGGGAAAAATTCGGTGGGCCCGGCGATGAGTTCTTGCGAAGGTAAAGGTCTTCCCATACGTACCCCAAGACCGCAGCAGCGGAAGGACCGACGTATGAGCACACAGACGTCCGGCCTCGCGATCGAAACGGCCGGCCTGGTGAAGAGGTTCGGCGAGACGCGGGCCGTCGACGGAGTCGACCTCGCCGTACCGGCCGGCACGGTCTACGGCGTCCTCGGCCCGAACGGCGCGGGCAAGACGACCACCGTGAAGATGCTCGCCACGCTGCTGCGCCCCGACGCCGGGGAGGCGCACGTCTTCGGGCGTGACGTGGTGCGCGAGGCCGACGAGGTGCGGGCCCGGGTGAGCCTGACCGGGCAGTACGCCTCCGTGGACGAAGACCTCACCGGCACCGAGAACCTGGTGCTGCTCGGCCGCCTCCTCGGGCACGGCAAGAAGGCCGCGCGGCAGCGCGCCGAGCGGCTGCTGGAGGCCTTCGGCCTGACGGACGCGGCCGGCAAGCAGGTCAAGCACTACTCGGGCGGCATGCGGCGCCGCATCGACATCGCCGCCTCCATCCTCAACACCCCCGACCTGCTCTTCCTCGACGAGCCCACGACGGGTCTCGACCCGCGCAGCCGCAACCAGGTGTGGGAGATCGTGCGGGCGGTGGTAGCGCAGGGCACGACCGTGCTGCTGACCACCCAGTATCTGGACGAGGCCGACCAGTTGGCGTCCCGGATCGCCGTGATCGACCGGGGCCGGGTGATCGCCGAGGGCACGAAGGGCGAGCTGAAGGCGTCCGTCGGGACCGGCTCCGTCCATCTGCGGCTGCGCGATCCGGGACAGCGGTCGACGGCCGCGGAGGTGCTGCGGCGCACCCTGGACGCCCAGGTGCAGCCGGAGCCCGACCCGGTGGCGCTGACCGCCCGGCTGAACACGGAGACGAGCGGTACGGCGGCCGAGCAGGCCGCCCGGGCCCTGGGCGAACTCGCCCGCACCGGCATCACCGTCGACACCTTCGCGCTGGGGCAGCCCAGCCTGGACGAGGTGTTCCTCGCCCTGACCGGACACGACACGCACGAACCGGCCACGGGCCACCAGCCGACGAAGGACGAGGTGACGGCATGAGCACCGCGACGACCACCGACAGCAAGGAACTCGCCCCGGTCAGCGCAGAGTCGCTGGCCTCGCTGCTGGTCGCCGAGCGCCGTCCGCCGCGGCCCAGCGCCCTGTCGGCGTCGATGACCTTCGGCTGGCGCGCGATACTCAAGATCAAGCACGTGCCGGAGCAGCTTTTCGACGTGACCGCCTTCCCCATCATGAACCTGCTGATGTTCACCTACCTCTTCGGCGGTGCACTGGCCGGTTCGACGCGGGAGTACGTGCAGTTCCTGCTGCCGGGCATCATGGTGATGTCGGTCGTGATGATCACGATGTACACCGGTGTCTCGGTGAACACGGACATCGAGAAGGGCGTGTTCGACCGGTTCCGCACCCTGCCGGTGTGGCGGCCGGCCACCATGGTCGGCTATCTGCTCGGCGACGCCCTGCGCTACACGATCGCCTCGCTGGTGATGCTCACGGTCGGTCTGATCCTCGGCTACCGCCCGGACGGCGGGGCACCGGGCGTGATCGCCGGGATCGCGCTGCTGCTGGTCTTCTCGTTCGCGTTCTCGTGGATCTGGACGATGTTCGGGCTGATGCTGCGCACCGAGAAGTCGGTGATGGGCGTCAGCATGATGGTGATCTTCCCACTCACCTTCCTGTCCAACGTCTTCGTCGACCCGAAGACGATGCCGGGCTGGCTGCAGGCGTTCGTCAACAACAGCCCGGTCACCCATCTGTCCTCCGGGGTGCGGAAGTTGATGGCCGGTGACTGGCCGGCCGCCGAGATCGCCTGGACGCTGGGCTGGTCGGGTCTGTTCCTGCTGGTCTTCGGCCCGATCACGATGCGGCTGTACAACCGGCGTTAGGGACCGCCCGTCCGGCCTCCGGCTCAGGCGCGGGGCATCGGGCGGATGTCGGAAGTGATCTGCGCCGCCGGCGTCGCCCGCACGATCGTGATCAGACGATCGGTCAACTGGAGCGTGCCGACGGACGGATCGTCGTAGCCGAGCACCCGGTGCCCTCGTACGACGCTGACCACCAGGTCGTCCGTCTGCCGCGGGGTCTTGCCGACCTCGGCCTTGACCACCGGGCGCTCGATGAGGTCGAGTCCGCTGCCCTGCTGGATCAGGTCCTCCATGACCATGCCCGCGGCCGGGCTGAGCACGGACAGACCGAGCAGCCGGCCGGCCGCGCTGGCGCTGGTGATGACGGCGTCCGCGCCGGACTGCTTGATCAGCGGCGCGTTCTCCTCCTCGCGCACCGCGGCCACGATCTTCGCGCCACGGTTGAGCTGCCGGGCCGTCAGCGTGACGAGCACGGATGTGTCGTCGCGCTGCGGGGCGATGATGATCTGCCGGGCCTTGTGCACCTCGGCCCGCTTGAGCACATCGCTGCGCGTGGCGTCGCCGACGATCCCCGCGTACCCCTCGGCGGTCGCCGCGTCGATCACCTTGGAACTGGGGTCGACCACGACGACCTGCTCCTTCTTCAGGCCGGTCGCGCAGACGGTCTGGATCGCCGACCGCCCCTTCGTGCCGAAGCCGATGACGACGGTGTGGTCACGCAAGGTGGCCCTCCAGCGGTTCAGACGCCATTCCTCCCGGGTGCGTTCGGTCAGGACCTCCAGCGTGGTGCCCACCAGGATGATCAGGAACAGGACGCGCAGCGGTGTGATGACGAAGATATTGGTCAGCCGGGCGCCGTCGCTGACCGGGGTGACGTCACCGTAACCGGTGGTCGAGAGGGTGACCGTGGCGTAGTAGAAGGCGTCGAGGAGGTCGACGGAACCGTCCGAGTTGTCGGTGTAGCCGTCACGATCGGCATAGACGATCAGCGCGGTCACGACCAGGACCACCAAGGCCATGACCAGCCGCTTGACGACCTGGCGGATCGGGCGCTCGACCACCTTCCTCGGGAGTTTCACCCGATGGGTGACCAGGTGCTCGTCCGCCTGGCGGGCTATGGCGTCGTGGCCGGGAAGTTTCACGTGAAACACGCCCCGATCCCGGCGGACGCCCACGGCAGGTCGAGCAGCTCCGTCTCCTGGCCCTGCTGCGCCCCGCCCGGCGGCACGACCGCCAGCGCGTCGGCGGCGGCGATACCGCGCAGCATCGCGGGGCCGTTGTAGTGCAGCGGCACGGCACGGTCACCGCGCACCGCGACGGGGACCAGCCGGGTGTCGTGCGGATGCCCCTGCACCGTCTCCCGCAGGGGCATCGCATAGGGCTCGGGGGCGGGGTGGACGGCCAGGGTGCGCAGCAGGGGCTCGGCAAGCGTGAGCAGGCCGGAGACGGCCGCGAGCGGGTTTCCGGGGAGACCGACGACGTGCTGGTTCTCCTTGATGCGGGCCAGCAGCATGGGATGGCCGGGGCGCACCTTGACCCCGTCGACGAGGAGTTCGGCGCCGATCCGGTCCAGGGTCGGGTGGAGATGGTCGACCGGGCCGGCCGCGGTGCCGCCGGTGGTGACGACGAGATCCGCGTCGGACAGGGTGAGGGCCTTGCGCAGGGCGTCGGCGTCGTCCCCGAGCCGCCGCAGCGCGATGACCTCGGCGCCGAGCGCGCGCAGCCAGGGCGGCAGCATCGGGCCGAGCGCGTCACGGATCAGACCCTCGTGCGGCAGTCCCTTGGTCAGCAACTCGTCACCGAGGACGAACACTTCGACGCGGGGGCGGGGGACGACGGTGACCGCGTCGTATCCGGCGGCGGCCGCCAGGCCCAGGACCGCGGGAGTGACCAGGGTGCCGACGGGCAGCAACTGGTCGCCGGTGCGGCACTCCTGGCCGCGCGGCCGGATGTCCTGGCCATGGCCGACCTCGCGTGCGGCGTGCAGCCGCCCCTTGGGGTCCGTGCGGCCGTGCTCGGAGCGCAGGACCGCGGTGGTGTCGGCCGGGATGCGGGCGCCGGTCGCGATGCGCACGGCCTCGCCGTCCGTCAACGGCTCGGGCTGTGCCTGGCCGGCCAGGACTCCCTCGTCCCGGACCGACCAGGGGCCGGGCCCGGCGACCGCCCAGCCGTCCATCGCGGAGCTGTCGAAGGAGGGCAGGTCGGTGAGCGCGTCGAGAGGGGCGGCGAGGACCAGGCCGAGAGCGTCGGCGAGTGGCACGGAGACCGGGGCCCTGCGGGCGCCGGACCGGGCGGCGCGGGCGGCGATCTCCCGGGCGCGGGGCCAGGGGGTGGCCCGGTGCCCGTCCGCCGGTGCGGGCTCCTGGCCCGCGGGGGTGGAGCCGCGGTCGCCGCCGGGCTCTCCGAGTTGCCTGTGCTCCCTCACGAGGGCAAGCGCCTCCTCGACGTCGAGGTCGTCGGTGTCCTCGGCGGGCCCGTCGGCCCGGATGCCATGGGCGCTCATCCGGCGTCGGGGCCCGGATCGGGCCGGTCGGCGGGGCCCGCGTCCCCGGTCCCGGCGGCGTCGTTCTCTTCCTCCCAGCGCAGCGCCAGCGCGGCGGCCTTGCGGGCGGCGTCGGCGACCGCCTCGGGTCCGCCCTTGCCCTGTGCGGCGGCGTAGCCGACGAGGAAGGTGGTCAGCGGTGCGGCGGGGCGGGCCACCCCGTGGGCGGCGTCGCGGGCGAGGTCGAGCAGGGCGCCGGTGTCGACGTCCAGGTCGATGCCCAGCTCGTCCTTGACTGCAGAGATCCATTCATCCAACACGTGCCCATGCTCCCTGATCCGTGCTCTGGCCGTGGCGATGTCGTCCCAGGTGTCGCAGTCGAAGGACGCCAGCGGGTCCGGGACGCGGGTGAGGTCGAGTGCGCCGGTGAGCCGACGGAGCGGCAGCCCGGCGAGATCGCCGTGGGCATCGCCGAGCGCCGTCAGTTCGCGGCGCAGCGCAGCCGTGCCGTACGCGGCCACGAGCGGCTGGTCGCGGCCGTCCGCGTCGGTGAGCAGCGCGCCTTCGGCGCCGGTGGTACGCAGAGCCGTCAACAGCCCGCTCACCGTGGTGCTGTCGAGGAACGGCAGGTCGGCGGAGAGGACGACCGCATACTCCGCGTCGGTGTGCCGCAGCCCGGCGTCGAGCGCGGCGACCGGTCCGGCACCGGCGGGCTCCTCGCGCGCCCAGCACACCGGGCGCCCGGTGGGGCGGGGGTCGGCCACGACGACGGTCGTGCGGGCCGTGGCACAGGCGGCGAGCACCCGGTCGAGCAGGGGGCGCCCGCCGACCCGCAGGCCGGGTTTGTCGACGCCGCCGAGCCGCCGGGCGGCGCCGCCTGCCAGGACGACGGCGTCGTACGGCTCGGTCGTCCCGGCGGCGGGGGCGTTCTCGGTCACACCCCGAGTATGCGTGCCGAGCTGATCACAGGGAACCGACGGGGGTGGTCGTGATCTCCGGGGAGGGCCTACGCGGGCCCCTGGTGGCCGCCCGCCCGGTCACAGCGTCCGCAGCAGGACCACCGGTTGCTCGACGCAGTCCGCCACCCGGCGCAGGAAGCCGCCCGCGGTGCCGCCGTCGCAGACCCGGTGGTCGAAGGTGAGCGAGAGCTGGACGACCTGCCGCACCGCCAGCTCGCCCTGGTGCACCCAGGGCTTGGCGGCGATGCGGCCGACGCCGAGCATGGCCGCCTCGGGGTGGTTGATGATCGGTGTGGAGCCGTCGACGCCGAACACTCCGTAGTTGTTCAACGTAAAGGTGCCGCCGGTGAGTTCCCCGGGGGTCAGCGTGCCGGACCGGGCGGCCTCGGTCAGCCGGGCGAACTCCGCGGTCAGCCCCTCGGCGTCCCGCTCATGTGCGTCGCGTACGACGGGTACCACCAGTCCGCGCTCGGTCTGTGCAGCGAACCCGAGGTGGACGCGGTCGAGCCGGACGATCTCCCGGGCCTCGGTGTCGACGGTGGAGTTCAGCTCGGGGAACCGGGCCAGGGCGGCGGTGCAGATCCGGGCGAGGAGCGCGAGCAGGGAGACCTTCGGGCCGCCTGCCGCGTTGATCGCCGCCCGCGCGGTCAGGAGTTCGGTCGCGTCGGCGTCCACCCAGCAGGTGGCGTCCGGGATCTCCCGGCGGCTGCGGGAGAGCTTGTCGGCGACGGCGCCGCGGACCCCCTTGAGAGGGATGCGGACAGCCGTGGCGGCCGGTGCGGGAGCCGGTTCGGCCGCCGAGGGGAGCGGGCCGGCCGGTACGGCGGCCGATGTGACCGGTGCCCCGGCGGGTTCGGCGGGCGCGGCGGGTCCGGTGGTGGGCACGGCCGCGGCGCGGCCGCCGGCCGTCGCGGCGGCCCGGAGCGCCCGCTCGACGTCCGCGCGCAGGATCAGCCCGTCGGGTCCTGAGCCGGTCAGCTGCCGTAGATCCACGCCGCCCTCCCGGGCGAGCCTGCGGACAAGGGGGGAGATCACGGGCACGGGACCCTCGGCGGCCCGCGCGGTTCCGCGCGGGCGAGCCTCGGCCGGGCCGCCGCCCCCGGGAGCGGCGGCGGGCGCCACCGGACCGACTCCCGTGGCCCGACTCTGATCCCGGGCCGGGTCCTGGATCCGGGGTGGGGCCGACGTCGGATCCTGCGCCGGGGCCGCGGCCGGACCGTGCGCCTGGCCCGGACCGTGCGCCTGGCCCGGACCGTGCGCCGGGGCCTGAGCCGGGGTCGCGGCCGGACCGTGCGCCGGCGCCTGAGCGGACGAGCCGTTCGCCGCGGGCAGGTCCGTCCGGGCGCCCGCCGATCCGCGCGCCGCGTCATCGCGCGCCGCCGCGCCGCCCGCTGCGGTCCCGCCGGGCGTCGGCCGTACCCGGCGCCGGCGCGCCGGGGGCGCCCCCGTGCCATAGCCGACCAGCACGTTGCCCGAGCCCTCGGGCTCGCCGTCCGAGGATTCGGGGCCCACCGCGACCGTCAGCAGCGGTGCCCCCACGGGCAGTTCGGAACCCTCCTCGCCGAAGCGGGCCGTGACCACACCGCCGTACGGGCACGGCACCTCGACCATCGCCTTGGCCGTCTCGACCTCGACGACCGGCTGGTCGACGACGACCACATCGCCGACCGCGACCAGCCAGCGGACGATCTCCGCCTCGGTCAGCCCCTCCCCGAGGTCGGGGAGCTTGAACTCCAGCACCTGAGCCATCAACCCTCGGCCTCCCACTGCAACCGCGCCACCGCGTCCAGGATCCGGTCGACACCGGGCAGATGGTGCCGCTCCAGCATCGGCGGCGGATAGGGGATGTCGAACCCGGCCACGCGCAGCACCGGCGCCTCCAAGTGGTGGAAGCACCGCTCCGTGACGCGCGCCGCGATCTCCCCGCCTGGTCCGCCGTACCCGCCCGACTCGTGCACCACGACCGCGCGCCCGGTCCGCCGGACCGACGCGCAGACCGTCTCGTCGTCGAACGGCACCAGGGAGCGCAGGTCGACGACTTCGAGGTCCCAGCCCTCCGCCCCTGCCGCCTCGGCGGCCTCCAGGCAGACCGGCACGGACGGCCCGTACGTGATGAGCGTGGCACTGCGGCCCGGGCGCCGCACCACCGCGCGGCCGATCGGTTCGACGGCCGTCGGGTGCTCGGGGTCCCAGGTGTCCTTCGCCCAGTACAGCCGCTTGGGTTCGAGGAAGACGACCGGATCGTCGCAGGCGATGGCGGCGCGCAGCAGACCGTAGGCGTCGGCGACGGTCGCGGGCGTGACGACATGGAGCCCCGGAGTCCCCATGTAGTACGCCTCGGAGGAGTCGCTGTGGTGCTCGACACCGCCGATGCCGCCGCCGTAGGGGATGCGGACGGTGATCGGCAGGGGCATCGCACCGCGGGTGCGGTTGCGCATCCGGGCCACGTGGCTGACGAGCTGCTCGAACGCCGGGTAGGCGAACGCGTCGAACTGCATCTCCACGACCGGGCGCAGCCCGTACATCGCCATGCCGACGGCTGTGCCGAGGATGCCGGCCTCGGCCAGCGGGGTGTCGGTGCAGCGCTCCTCGCCGAACTCCCGGGCGAGCCCGTCGGTGACCCGGAAGACGCCGCCGAGCGTGCCGACGTCCTCGCCCATGACGTGCACCGCCGGGTCGGCGGTTAGCGCGTCGCGCAACGCGCGCGTGAGCGCCTGCGCCATGGTGGCGGGCTTGACGGCGACGGTGGTCATCGGTCACCGCCTTCCTGCCCGGCCGCAAGCTCTGCCCGCAGCATGGCCTGCTGCTCGCGCAGTTGCGGGGTGGGTTCGGCATAGACGTGCGCGAACAGGTCCATGGGGTCGAGTGCGGCGTCCCGGTTCATGCGGTCGCGCAGTTGCGCCGCCATCGCCTCGGCGTCCTCGCGGGCGGCCGTGACTCCGTCCTCGCCGAGCAGTCCGCGGCCGGTCAGCTCCCGTTCCAGCAGCAGCACGGGGTCGTGGTCCCGCCAGGCCTCGACATCGGCGTCGGTGCGGTAGCGGGTCGCGTCGTCGGCGTTGGTGTGGGCGTCCATGCGGTAGGTGACCGCCTCGACGAGGGTCGGGCCGCCGCCCTCGCGCGCGTGCCGTACGGCGTCGGCCAGGACCTCGTGCACGGCGGCGGCGTCGTTGCCGTCGACCAGTCGGCCCGGCATGCCGTAGCCGACGGCCTTGTGGGCCAGGGAGGGCGCGGCGGTCTGCTTGGCGAGCGGTACGGAGATGGCGAAGCCGTTGTTCTGGACCAGGAAGACGACCGGTGCCTGCCAGACGGCGGCGAAGTTCAGGGCCTCGTGGAAGTCGCCCTCGCTGGTGCCGCCGTCGCCGACCATGGCGAGCGCCACCACGTCGTCGCCCTTGAGGCGGGCGGCGTGGGCGAGGCCGACGGCGTGCGGGAGCTGGGTGGCGAGCGGGGTGCTCAGCGGGGCCACGCGGTGCTCGTACGGGTCGTAGCCGGTGTGCCAGTCGCCGCGCAGCAGGGTGAGTGCTTCGACGGGGTCGACACCGCGGGCGACGACGGCGAGGGTGTCGCGGTAGCTGGGGAAGAGCCAGTCACGGTCCTGGAGGACCAGCGCGGCGGCGACCTCGCAGGCCTCCTGGCCGGTGCTGGAGGGGTAGACCGCGAGCCGGCCCTGCTTGGTGAGGGCGGTGGCCTGGGTGTTGTAGCGACGGCCGCGCACCAACTGGGCGTACAGCCGCAGGAGCAGTTCGGGGTCGGCCTTCGTGGCCGCGTCGGTGCCGAGGACGCGATGGGGCTCGGCGTCGGGCAGCAGCGGCGCGGGGTCCGTACGGGGCTGCCAGGCGGGCGGCGGCGATGGCCGGTACGCGCCCCGCTGCTCCATGACCGTCATGACGGCACCTCCTGGTGGAAGCGGCTACGGGAGGCGTGTCGTCTGTGACCCGCCTCACCTACCGATTGTTCGGTCGTCGGCACATTTTGGCTACAGGGCCCTTCAGGCTGTGGACAAACGGTTCTCCACACCGTCAAATGAACGCACTACGTCCATGCTGGGGAGGCAGGAGGACATGGCACCTGAACAAATGGCCGAGGGCCCGGAGGCCGGTGCCGTACTGCCGCCGCCCCCGCGCCCGCTGGACGCCATTGATCAGGACATCCTCCAGATCCTCCAGTCGGACGGCCGCGCGTCCATACGGTCCGTCGCCGAGCGCGTCCACGTCTCCCGCGCCAATGCCTACGCCCGCATCAACCGTCTCGTCGAGGACGGCGTCATCCGCGGCTTCGGGGCCCGCGTCGACCACGAACGCGCGGGCCAGGGCACATCGGCGTACATCACCCTGAAGATCGTGCAGAACTCGTGGCGCACCGTGCGCGAGCAACTGCGGGAGCTGCCAGGTGCCTCCCACATCGCGCTGGTGGGCGGCGACTTCGACGTGCTGCTCCTGGTGCACACGCCGGACAACAGGGCCCTGCGCGAGCTGGTACTCACCCGGCTCCAGGCCATCCCGGAGGTGCTCAGCACGCGCACGCTGCTGGTGTTCGAGGAGGAGGACCTGGAGCCGAACGGCTGACGTCAGCCCCGGCGCAGCCCGGAGAACACCAGGCGCACCACCGCGTCGGCCACGTCACGCTCCGTGGTGCCTCGCCCGTCGGGCCGGTACCACTCCGCGATCGAGTTGATCATCCCGAAGACCAGCCGGGTCGCGAGCCGCACCTCCACGTCCTCGCGCACGTCCCCGTCGGCGGCGGCGTCCTTCAGCAGTTCGGCCACCCGGTGGTCGAAGTGGCGGCGCCGCTCCAGGGCCCAGCGCTCGGTGGCGGTGTTGCCGCGCACCCGCAGCAGCAGCGTCACATAGGGCAGCTCGGCTATGAGGACCCCGACCATGCGCCGCACGACGTACTCCAGGCGGTCCGCGGCCCGCCCCACGCGTGCGTGCTCCTCGTCCAGGATGCCGAAGAGCCCGTCCAGCGCCCGGCTGACGGCGCGGCGCAGCAGTTCCTCCTTGCCGGCGACATGGTGGTAGATGGACGACTTGGAGATGCCGGCCGCCTTGGACAGGTGCTCCATGGACGTGCCGTCGTAGCCGCGCTCGTTGAACACCTGGACGGCCACCGAGAGCAGTGTCTCGGGGGTGTACGTGTCGCGCCTGGCGGTGGTCATGAGGTGCTGCCCTCCCGCTTGTCGGTGGCGTACGCATGGCGGTAGAGCGCGAGGGACGGCGCGTAGCGGCCGGAGGGGTCGCGCAGGTGCAGGTCGTCCAGCAGGTCGTAGGCCCAGCTGCGGCCGAGCCTGCGGCTCCATTCGAAGGGGCCGAGGGGGTAGTTGACGCCCAGGCACATCGCGGTGTCGATGTCCTCCTCGGTGGCGACGCCCTTGGCCACGGCGTCGTGCGCCAGGTCGATGACCCGCGCCACCGTGCGGGCGACGATCATGCCCGGCACGTCACCGATGACGCTGACGTCCTTGCCGAGCGCCTGGAAGAGGCCGATGGCCTCGGCGAGGGTCTGCGGGGAGGTGTCCTTGGAGGCGGACAGCGCGATGCGGGTGGCCCTGCGGTAGTCGAGCGCGAGGTCGAAGTAGACGACGTCCCGGAACTCCACCGAGGTCTGCCCGTCGGCGAGGACCAGCTGACCGCCGCCGGGCAGCACCAGGCGGCTGCCGTGGTCCTCTTCCTCCTGGCGGACCGGGATGCCCGCCTCGCGGATCAGAGTGAGCAGGTCGGCCGCCGGTCCCAGGTCGCCCTCGGCGACGACGTAGGCGGGCGCCTGCCGCGGCTCGGCGGTGTGCGGCTCGGGACGCTCGGCGTCCTCGGCGTAGTCGTACCAGCCGTGCCCCGACTTGCGGCCGAGCCGACCGGACTCGACGAGCCGGCGCTGGGCCAGCGAGGGTGCGAAGCGCACGTCCTGGAAGAACGACCGCCACACAGAGTGCGTGACCGACTCGTTGACGTCCTGGCCGATGAGGTCGGTCAGTTCGAAGGCGCCCATCCGGAAGCCGCCGCACTCGCGCAGGACGGCATCGATGGTGGCGGGGTCGGCGGCCTGCGCCTCGTGGACCGCGAAGGCCTCGGCGTAGAAGGGCCTGGCTATCCGGTTCACGATGAAGCCCGGGGTGTCCGCGCAGGCCACCGGCGCCTTGCCCCAGGCGCGGGCGGTCTCGTACGCGCGCGTGGCCGAGGTGACGTCGGTGGCGAACCCGGAGACGACCTCGACCAGCGGCAGCAGCGGCGCGGGGTTGAAGAAGTGCAGACCGACGAGGCGCCCCGGGTTGCGCAGGGCGCCGGCGACGGCCGTCACCGACAGGGACGAGGTGTTGGTGGCGAGCAGGCAGTCGTCGGCGACGATGCCCTCCAGCTCGCGGAACAGGTCCTGCTTGACGTCCAGCCGCTCCAGCACGGCCTCCACGACCAGCGCGCAGTCGGCGAGCGGGGCGAGGTCATCGGCGGGCAGGAGGCGGGCGCGGGCCGCGTCCCGGTCGGCCCCGGTCAGCCGGTCCTTCGCCACGAGCCGGTCGAGGCGGGCGCCGATCGCCGCGGCCGCTTCCCCGGCCCGCCCGGGAACGGCGTCGTACAGCCGCACGGGGTGGCCCGCGACCAGCGCGACCTGGGCGATGCCCTGGCCCATGGTGCCGGTGCCGACGACGGCCACGGGGCTGCTGAGGTCGAGTGCTGTCATGTGCGCGATCCTCCCGCACGACGTTGTCCACAGATGCGGCGGACCCCCTTGTACCGACCGATCGTTCGGTTACTCTAACTCTGACCGAGCGTCCCTGCCCACGTTTCCGCACAGGTCATCAGCTCGACGACGAGTTCTTGAGACGAGGAGTTGGTCCCGCATGGCCGCCCAACCGACCGAGCACGCACTGATCGCCAAGCACCGGCCCACCCTCGACCAGGCGCTGGAGGCGATCCGCACGCGCGCGTACTGGTCCCCCCACCCCGAGCACCCCAAGGCGTACGGGCAAGACGGCAGCCTCGACGCCGCCGCGGGCAAGGCCGCCTTCGACGCCGTCCGCGGCACCCGCCTCGACCTCGGCCAGCCCGGCACCGACGACTGGGTCGGCGACGAAGTCTCGCCGTACGGCATCGAGTTGGGCGTGACCTACCCGCACCCCGACCTCGACACGCTGCTGCCCGCGATGAAGGCCGGTCAGCGTGCCTGGCGGGACGCGGGCCCAAAGACGCGGGCCGCCGTCTGTCTGGAGATCCTCCAGCGCATCAGCGACCGGACGCACGAGTTCGCGCACGCGGTGATGCACACCAGCGGCCAGGCGTTCATGATGGCCTTCCAGGCGGGCGGCCCGCACGCACAGGACCGCGGCCTGGAGGCGGTGGCGTACGCGTACGCGGAACAGGTCCGCACGCCCGGCACGGCACAGTGGACCAAGCCCCAGGGCAAGCGCGACCCGCTGGAGCTGACCAAGCAGTTCACCGCGGTCCCGCGCGGAATCGCCCTGGTCATCGGCTGCAACACCTTCCCCACCTGGAACGGCTACCCGGGTCTGTTCGCCTCCCTCGCCACCGGCAACGCGGTCCTGGTGAAGCCGCATCCGCGCGCGGTGCTGCCGCTCGCGCTCACCGTGCGGATCGCCCGCGACGTGCTGGCGGAGGCGGGCTTCGATGCGAACCTGGTGGCGCTGGCCGCCGAGCGGCCCGGCGAGGGCATCGCGAAGACCCTGGCCACCCGCCCGGAGATCAGGATCATCGACTACACGGGCTCCACCTCCTTCGGCGACTGGCTGGAGGCCAACGCCCGCCAGGCGCAGGTCTACACGGAGAAGGCGGGCGTCAACACGGTCATCGTGGAGTCGACCGACGCCTACAAGGGGATGCTGTCCAACCTGGCCTTCTCGCTGTCCCTGTACAGCGGCCAGATGTGCACCACCCCGCAGAACCTGCTCGTCCCCCGGGACGGCATCCGCACCGACGAGGGCCCCAAGACCTTCGACGAGGTGGTCGCCGACCTCGCCCGCGCGGTCGACGGCCTGCTCGGGGACGACGCGCGCGCGAACGGCCTGCTCGGCGCCCTCGTCAACCCGGACGTCAAGGCCCGCCTGGAGGCCGCCGCCGGCCTCGGCGAGGTCGCCCTGGCCGCACGCGAGATCACCAACCCGGACTTTCCGAACGCGGTCGTCCGCACACCGGTGATCGTCAAACTGGACGGCGCCAAGCCGGACGCCGAGGCCGCCTACATGAGTGAGTGCTTCGGGCCGGTCTCCTTCGCCGTCGCCGTCGACTCACCGGCCGACGCGGTCGAGCTGCTGCGCCGCACGATCCGCGAGAAGGGCGCGATGACCGTCGGCGCGTACACGACCGACCCGCGGGTCGAGGAAGCCGTCCAGGAGGTCTGCCTGGAGGAGTCCGCCCAGCTGTCCTTCAACCTCACCGGCGGGGTGTACGTCAACCAGACCGCCGCCTTCTCCGACTTCCACGGCTCGGGCGGCAACCCGGCGGCCAACGCGGCCCTGTGCGACGGCGCGTTCGTCGCGAACCGCTTCCGGGTCGTGGAGGTACGCCGGGAGGCCGGGGGCCACTAGATGAGTGAGTCCAAGGGGTGTGGTTGCGGTCAGTGATCGTAGGCGGTCAGTGACCGCTTGATCGGCTGTCCGGTTTTGTCGTTGTGCCAGA
>NZ_JBIALO010000044.1:0-60239 GCF_042873595.1 Streptomyces sp. NPDC004629
CCGCACCCGCTCCGCGTAGCTCCCACCAGCAACATGATCATTCGGCACGAGACCGGGACTCTACCCGACCAAGATCAACTAATCGAACGACGTTGGACCAGGGGCAGTCGGCCCTGTGGAGGTCAGCCAACCTGGCAGTGCCGTTCAACGTGTTCACGCATGCGGCCAAGATTGGCCCTGGACAACGAATTCTTGTGCTTTGAAAGTTGAGTTCTGGACATAGCAAGGGGGCAATGGACGGAGTCGTAGGCGGACCGACGTGACGCACCAGGAGCGGATCCTCCTACGGCACGTGGCTCCATGCGCGGCGGTCCGGTTCTCGGTGAAACACGAGTGAGCAAAGGAATCACCAATTTCCTAAGAATCGGGCCTTTCCTCCTTCGCCCCATCCGTGACGTGAGGTGGTTTTCAATGCCTGCAGATGCCGAAGCGTTTTCAACACTAGAAGCCACCAGCAGAACCTTCGTGCTGCCAATCATGCAGCTCGACGGTGACCTGCGTGACGCAGTCGCCGCCTACTACCTCTCCACCCGGGCCATCGACCAGATCGAGGACCACCCCACCCTGACGCCAGGAGCGAAGGTCGAACTTCTGCGCGCCGTAGGTCGGACCCTTCAGACTCGATTCGACGAAACATCCTTCGATCCGATCTTCCAAGCGCACCATGAGCACCTAGAACCTGTCACTGTTCAGCTTGGCCGATGGATGACCCGCGTACCGCCCACCACCATTGCCCCTCAACTGTGGGACGCCGTCTCTGCCATGGCCGACCGGATGGCCTACTGGGTGGAGCGTGACTTCCATATCTCTACCGAAGCCGACCTGGATCACTACACCTATGCGGTTGCGGGATCTGTTGGTCTCGGCCTCAGCAATCTTTGGCAGTGGCACGCCGGCATCGCCACCGAAAGAAACGATGCCATCGCGTATGGCCGCGGGCTGCAAGCGGTCCACATGCTGTGGGGCCGTGACGCCGACCTCGCCCGAGGCGTGGACTTCTTTCCCGACGGCTGGACTTCCGCAGAAATGCGCGACTACGCCCAACGCAACCTCAACCAGGCCACCAACTACCTCAACGGCATTCCCAAGGGGCCCATCTGGAACTTCTCCCACCTTCTGTGGGACATCATTGCCGCCACCCTCGACGCCGCCACTCGTGACGAAGCCACGCTTACTCGACCGCACATCACCGCTCTCGCCGAACGGTACTCGACATGAAACCGGACCCAGAGGACGAGCAGGTCGCGGGTATCGACCGCTTGATACTCAGGTTGAACTCGCGGAGTCCGGTGGCCCGTGACGGTTCTTGATCGTTGCGGTACGACGTCGGCATGCGGTATGCGCATGGGGGCCGGCTGACGCCCAGGGAGCTTCGGGTGACGTTGCGGTCGGTGCGACGTTGGCGGCGGGAGTGGGAGGAGGGCGGTGCGGACGCCCTGCGCTCGAAGGGGCCGGCCTCGGTGGAACGGCTGAGCCCCAGGCAGTGGGAGCGGCTGGAGGGGGAGTTGAAACGGGGCCCGCTCGCGCACGGCTGGGACGACGAGTTCCAGGGGTGGACGCCGAAGCGGGTCAAGCTGGCCGCAGGTAGAAGGACCGCGGCGGACCTGGGCGCCCACATCTGCTTCGAGGGCGAGGCAGGGCAGGGGCTGAGGCCGCCGCACACGCACCACCGGCCGGGCTCCGCGCGGTACCGCGATCTGATCGTCATGACCCACATCCATCAAACGGAAGCTGAAGGAGATCCAGTACCGGCCCCACGTGGTCGACGACCTGAGTAAGCCTAGGTCGGTTCTGTGATTTCCCCCACCTGACCGGAATGGTTCGGTTACGCTCCGCTACATGGTGCACATCCGTGAACTCGACCCGAGCGCATCGCCGTTGGACTACTTCGGCTACGAGCTGCGCCGAAAACGGGAAGAAGCGGGGCTGACGCAGAAGGAACTCGGCGGGATCGTCTTCTGCACGGGTTCACTGATCGGCCAGATCGAGACCACGCTCAAGGTACCGACGAGAGAGTTCGCCGAACGGGTGGACGCGGCCCTGATGACCGACGGTTGCTTCACTCGGTTGGTGGGGCTTGTGCTGCGCAGCCAGTTGCCTACGTGGTTTCAGCCGTTCGCCGACATGGAGGCGAAGGCCGCCTACATTTCGACGTACCAGTGCCAACTGGTGTACGGGCTGCTTCAGACGGAGGCGTACGCACGGGCGGTGCTCGGTGTAGAGCACGGGGACCACCTCGATGAGCTGGTGGCGGCGCGGCTGGAACGCCAACGCGCACTACGGCGGGAGCAGCCGCCGGTGGTGTGGGTGGTGCTGGACGAGGGCGTGCTACATCGCGAGATCGGCGGCCGGGAGGTCATGCGCGAGCAACTTGCCCACTTGTTGGCGACGTTCGGGAAGCCATGGATAGAGCTACAGGTGCTTCCGTTCTCGGTGGGGCAGCACGCAGGAATGATGGGATCGTTCACGGGCCTGCGTTTTGACGATCACCCTGACCTGCACTACAGCGAGAACTACGACTCCGGCCACATGACGGCCAATCCCCAGGTGATCAGGAAGCGTTCGCTCGGTTACGCTCGCCTCCAGGCCGAGGCCCTCTCCCCGAGGGAGTCGGCGACCCTGATCGCCCGCGTGATGGAGGAAAGCTATGGGGAGCAACCTGGATCCGGCCCGCGCTCAGTGGCGTAAGTCGTCGTACAGCGGCAGCAGCGGCGGTGAGTGCGTCGAGGTCGCCGACCTCGGCGGCCGAGTCGCCGTCCGTGACTCCAAGGACCTCCAGGCTGGGCGGTTCGCCGTTGCGCCGAAGGCATGGGCCGCGTTTCTGCTTGACCTGAAGTGACCTAGAGCGACCCCACGTGCTGGAGGAACGCTATGGAGAACGGCCGGCAGTTGAGCACCTTCACGTGGCGCAAGTCGTCGTACAGCGGTAACACCGGCGGTGAGTGCGTTGAGGTCGCCGATCTCAACGCGCTCGTCGCCGTCCGGGACTCCAAGAACCCTGAGGCGGGGCGGTTCGCTGTCGCGCCGCAGGCATGGGGTGTCTTTCTGCGCAACCTCAAGTGACCTTCAGCGACCCCGCATGACGGAGGAACGCGATGGAGACAAGCCGGCACTTGAAGACCGCGACGTGGCGTAAGTCCAGCTACAGCGGCACCAACGGTGGTGATTGTGTCGCGTGCGCCGCGCTCGGCACTGCCGTGTGGCGTAAGTCGTCGTACAGCGGTAACACCGGCGGCGACTGCGTCGAGGTCGCGGACCTCCCTGCCCTCGTCGCTGTTCGTGACTCGAAGAATCCCGAGGCGGGCCGGTTCGCCGTTGCGCCGCAGGCGTGGGGTTTCTTTCTGCGTAGCCTCAAGTGAGTTGACCCCAACCGGCAGGACGGGGGCACAGGTGTTGAAGAATGCCTGTGCCCTCAGCCCGCGGGGCTGGTTTTGATGAGGGGCGCGTCCCGCGTGAACTCCCGGAAGCCGACGCTGTAGTACAGCCCGCGCGCCTGGGGATGCCCCGGCGCGCCCAGGCAGGCGACCGTCATATGCGTGGCCCCGGCCGCCCGCGCCAGACGCATCCCGTGCAGAAGCATCGCCCTGCCCAGCCCCAGACGCCGGTAGTCCCGATGCGTCCCGACCGGCTCGAACTCAGCGGTCCTGTTCGCTTCGTCGAGCCACATGATCGTCGAGGACGCCATCGTCCCGTCCGGCGCCTCCACCAGGATGTGCAGGTCGCCGCGGTACCCCGGCGCCTGCCGGACGCCCTGGTAGCTGTCGGCCGTGTACGTCGAGGGACTCCAGGCGTTCAGATGGGCCTGGACCGCGGCCTCCGGCCCGGCCTCGTCGGCGGTGCGGAACCGGAAGCCGGCCGGCAGCACCGGCTGTTCCACATCGGTGAGGTCCCGCTGGTTGAGCTGGGTCCAGGACCCGGTGTCGCCGAGCGCGGCCGGGTCGGTTTCATAGCCGTGCGCCGCCCATCGCCGCAGGGCGAACTCATCGGCGGCGCTCGGCATCACCGTACGCTCGGCATCCGCCGCCGTACCGTCGTACCAGTCGATCACCTCGTCGACCAGCCCGGCATGGTCGGGATGGACCTGATACGCCAGATAGGCGCCGGTGACGTCCTTCACCGCCCCGTCGCCGCGCCGCACCCGATGCGGGAGATGGGCCCAGCCCCACGACACCAGGTCCCCGCCGGAGAACCACAGCCGACGCCGCCGGCTCGCGCCGTCGCCGGCGTGCCCCTTGCCCCAGTTCCACGCCAGCTCGCCGAACGACGCGTCGCTGTTCACCAGGTCCGGGCGGATGGCGGTGACACGCTGCGCCAGACCCTGCATGAGCTGTACGTCCGCGGCGGTCACAAGGTCGGAGTTCGCCATGGTGCGCCACTGTTCCAGGACTCCGCGAAGCCGTCGAACCGTTTTCCGCGGCCGCCGATCGCGGCAGTCGGCAGCACAACGCGCGAGGCGCGTCCACTAGCCGAGGAACGCCGCCGAGACGTCGCCCTGGTCGCTGACGACCTCGACCTCCACGAACTTCGCGGTGCGGAGGTCAGCGTCCCAGTAGCGGCACTCGAACTTGTTGCCCTCCTCGGCCACGACGGAAGCGGGACAGGACAGCCGGTCGGCGGGGCCGGGCCGACCGCCCTGGATGTCGGCCATCACCTGCCGCTCCAGTCCGTCCTGGTCCAGCACCCTCGGCTGGGGGTCCGTGCTCATCACCTTGATCGTGACCGCCACCGCGCAGCCGGCGACCACGACCGAGGAGAGCGCCACGACCGTACGCGCGAAGTTCCGTTGATCAGACACGCGGACAGTCCTATCCGTCCGGGCGGCCGACTGGCAATCCGCCTGATCCGGAAAACCCGGACCCTCCACCGCGGGCACACCCGACCAGCACCTTGGGAAGAAGCCGGGTCGGCCGCCGACGTGGACACGCCGGCGGCCGAGTGGCTGTAACCAGCACAGGGCGACCGACCTCAGTCGACCCTGACCACGTACTTGCCGCGCACCCCGCCCGCCTCCAGCGCCCGGTGTGCCGCCGCTGTCTCCTCCAACGAGAAGCTCTTGTCCACCGCAGGGCGCAGTCCGCCCTCCGCCACTTGGCGGGCGAGGTCGTCGAAGAGTGCCCGCGTGGGGTGGCCGCTGAAGAAGCGCACCCGGCCGCCTGCGTGTACGGCGCTGGCGGCGATGTAGCCGAGTGAGGCGGCGGGCCGTGCCGGGTCGAAGGCGATGGTGACCATGCGTCCGCCGGGTGTCAGCAGGCGCCGGAAGGCCCGCAGGTCGGTGCCCGCGGTGTCGAGGACCACGTCGAACCGGCCCAGTTCCCTCGGCTGGACGGTCCGGTGGTCGATGGCGTGGTGGGCGCCGAGCGTGCGGACGAAGTCAAGGTTGGCGGCGCGGGCCAGGGCCGTGACCTCGGCACCGTATGCCTGTCCGAGCTGGACGGCGGCGTTGCCGACGCCGCCCGCGGCGCCCCGTACGAGCAGTCGTTCGCCGGGGCGCAGCCTGGCCTTGTCGCGCAGCGCCGTAATGGCCGTGGTTGCCACCGGCAGTGCGGCGGCTGCCACCGGATCCAGTCCGTCCGGGACCCGGCCGAGCCGCTCGGCCCGGACTGTCACGTACTCGGCGGCGCTGCCGAATCCGGTACGGCCCACGATGCCCCACACGCAGTCGCCGACCGCGAAGTCCGTCACGCCGGCGCCGAGTGCGGCAACCTCGCCGGCGAAGTCCAACCCGACGCGCTGCGGGAACTTCCGTCCGGTGAAGAGCCGAAGCCGGCCGGAACGGGCCGCCACCTCGCTGCTGTTGACGCTGAACGCACGCACCCGCACGAGTACCTCGCCGGGCGCCGGTTCGGGGCGTGGTACCCGGCCCACGTACAGCACCTCGGGGCCGCCGAAGCGGTCGAAAAGTACTGCTCTCATCGTGCGGTCGTCCATCGTTCTCACCTTCGCCACCAGTGGCCGTGCGGGGGATCAGGCCCCGAGCGTAGGCTCTTAAGTGGACGACATCGTCCGTTTGGACCGGAGGTGAGAAACAGTGGTGGAGGAATCCTCTCGGATCGCGGCCCCGGCCAGGCTGCGGGCCGACGCCCGGCGCAACCAGGAACGCATCCTCGTCTCCGCCCGCGCGGTCTTCGCCGAGCACGGGATAGACGCGCCCATGGCGACCGTGGCCCGACGGGCCGGGGTCGGCGTAGCGACGCTGTACCGGCGTTTTCCGACCCGGGATGCCCTGGTGCGGGCCGCGTTCGCGCAGCAGATGGAGACCTGCGCCCGAGCGCTCACCGAGGCACTGGCCGACCCCGACCCGTGGCGGGGCTTCCAGCGGCTGGTCGAGACGGCCTGCGAGCTTCAGCGGGAGGAACGAGGGTTCCCGGCCGCGTTTGTCGCGGCCTTCCCGGACAGCACGGTGGAAGACACGCAGGCCCGAGAACGGGCCGAGCGGGACCTCCTGACCCTGGTCCGCAGAGCCCAGGCAGCGGGCGCGCTGCGGGCGGACTTCCACCCTTCTGACCTCGCCGTGGCCCTGTTGTCCCACTGCGGTCTGGTCACCGCGCTGCCGCGTGACAGAGCTGCGTCCCGGCGTCTGGTGGCGTACCTGCTCCAGTCGTTCCGCGCCGAGGCGGCTCACGGGGCGCTACCTCCGCCGAGCGCTCTGTCGCTGCGCAGTCTCCCGCTCGCGGCCGACAGTTCCCCGAGACAGCGGCCCTCCAGGGCCTGACGCAAAGCGGCGCCTGCCGCATGGCACGCCCTTCGGACGGCAGCTCCACTTTCGCCCGCGCGGCGGAGCCGCATGTCGATACGGCCCCGCGCCCCTTCGGGGCGTTGTCGAGTGCTCAGCGTGACGGTGACGGTTGGTGCTGGGTGACCGTCGGCGGGGACTCCTGGGTCGCTCTCGCCGGACCGGCGTTCGCGGCGGCGATCAGGGCGGCAGCCGCCAGTACGGCCGCGATCAGACCGCGGGCGGTGGCGGTTCCCTTGAGCGAACGGATCCGGAGGTGGGGGAATGCGGTGGGGCGTCCGTCACGCACGGATGAACGTCCGAGCACGGCTACCTCGCAACATCAGCGGCGTATTAAACATGCTTAACCCGCCGTTTAACCTAGGGGTTGAACGAGCCTAACGGCAAGGGGCACAGGGGTAGTTGGGGGAGCCGCAGGATGCAGGAGCGAGACAACCCGGAGACGGTCGGACGACGGGTGCAACAGCTGCGGACCGCACAGGGGCTGACGCAGCGGCAGTTGGCCGAACCCGCGTACACGCCCGCCTACATCTCCACCCTGGAGGCCGGGCGGGTGCGGGCCTCCGACGACGCGCTGCGGCACATCGCAGGGCGGCTCGGCGTCGCCTTCGAGGAGCTGGCCATCGGACGGCCCGCGCACCTCGCGACCGATCTGCGGCTGCGGCTCACCGAGGCACAGCGCACCCTGGCCACCGGGGCGGCGAAGGAGGCGGCCGGACAGTACGCCGCCCTGTGCGCCGAGGCCGAGACCCATGGGCTGGCCCACGAGCAGGCCACCGCGCTGCTCGGACTCGGCGAGTGTGCCCTGGACACCGGCGACCTGGCCGAGGCACGGCAGTACTTCGAGCGGGCCGAGCAGCACATGGCCGGGGAACCGCTGCCGGTCCGGGTGCCCGCCGTACGCGGACGCGCCGTCGCCCACTACCTGGCCGGTGAACTCCGGTACGCCGTCTATCTGCTGGAGTCCACCCTGGACGAGCTGAACCGGGGCGGGCTGCACGATCCCGACGCCCTGCTGCTGCTCTACGCCAGCGTCATCGGCCCCTACATGGACATGGGCGCCCAGGCCCGCGCCGCCCAGGCCGCCGAGTTCGCCCTCGCGCTCGCCCCGCAGGTCGCCGACCCCGCGCTGGTGGCCCGCATGCACCGCTCCGTCGCCCGTACCCTGCTCGCCGAGGGCCGGGTCGCCGAGGCCGACGCCTCGCTGGCCAAGGCCGCCGAGCTGTACCGCCAGCTCCAGATCCGCACCGAACTCGCCAACTGCCACTGGATGCGCGGCTACGTGTATGCGCAGAACGGTGAACTGGAGCGCGCCGAAGCCGAGTTGCGGGAGGCGCTGGCGATGCTCTCCGCCAAGCGCGCCGCCCTCTACAGCAGTCAGGTCGCCGTCGAACTCGCCGACGTGCTGCACCGGCGCGGCAAGTCGCAGGAGGCGGCCGAACTGCTGCACGGCGTGCTCGGCGACCTCTCCTCCGAGCGGGGCGCCGTGCACTCGGCCGGCGCGCACCGGCTGCTCGGCATCATCGCCGAGGACGCCCGGGACACGGAGGCCGCCGAGGAGCACTACGTGCGCGCGCTGAGCCTGCTGGAGCGGGCCGGTGCCGCCGGTGACCTCGCCGACCTGTGCCGGCTCCTCGGCGACCTGCTGCGCCGCACCGGGCGGGTGGAGGCCGCGCTGGACGCCTACCGGACCGGCCTCGGACACCGTACGGCCCCGGGCACCACCACCCTCGGGCCCGCGCCCGCACAGCCACCCCTGTGACGATCCGGCGCCCTGGAACGGGCGCGTGCCCGTGAACCGCCCGGCGAGGGCATGGTCCTGGGGGCGGTGCAGGTGCCGCCGGACGGGCGTCCGGTGGTCTTTCTCACGGACCACCCGACCACCGGGGGCCACCCGGTGATCGCGGTGGTCCGCGCCGCTGACCTGCCGGCCGCTGACCTGCCGGCCGCTGACCTGCCGGCCGCCGACCTGCCGGCCGCCGCGCAGGCGGTGCCCGGCACCCCGGTGCGTTTCGTGGCCGAGCGGCGCCGCGGGCGGCGGCCGGACCCGGCGTCAGGTCTGCGTCCGGCCCTGCTCGCGGATGCGGGTCAGCCGCTGGGTGCCGAGTTCCAGGGCCTGGTCGGTGGCGTCCTCGGACACCTCACCGAGGGCGCCGTTGGTGACGACGATCGCGTCCTCGCCGATCCGTACCGCGGCGACCTCAAGGGCGAGGGCGGAGGACTCGTCGTCCTCGGACGTGCTCTCGCCGGTCAGCGTGATCCGCAGGCCCTGCCGGGCGTCGCCGACCTGCGGCAGCTCGATCTCCGAGACCTGGACGTCCAGTTCGCCCGCGCTCTGGGTTTCCGCGGTGAACCGGTCGCACGTCTGCGGGAGTCCGTTCAGCCAGGCCAGCGTGCGGTTCACCGCGTCCGGGCCGCGGGTGGCGACCTGGTAGCGCAACTGGCCGCCCGCGTCCCCGTCGTCCAGCGCGGTCACCGCGCGCGTTCCGGGCGCGTCGCCGAACAGTTCCTCGGTGTACAGGGCGTCCATCAGCTGCTGGCATTCGGGCATGTCGGTGACCGCCTTCAGCAGCCCGTCCCGCCAGGTCGCGGCGCCCTGCGTCGGTCCCCAGGACGCACCCAGGTCGGCCACGGTGATCAGCGCGTCCTGTGCCTGCGCCGCGGTCAGGTCGGGCGCCCGGCCCTCGGCGCGCCGCCCGGCCGAGGGCGACGGCACCGCACCGGGTTCCGCCGCCGCCCGCTCCGGCTCCCTGGTGAGACACCCGGGGACGGTGAGCAGCGTGGCGGCGGCGAGCGCGAGACCGCAGACGGCGCGGAGGCGGGCCGGGGGCAGGGACATCGCGGGCTCCTGGGGCGGTGACCGAGGGCGAGTCTCCTCGTTCCTCGACTGATCGTTTCCCCCACGGCACCACCCGCGGGCCCCGCCCACCAGCCGGACGAGCCGACCGGGTGAGCCCCACCCGAAAACCCTTGGCCCGTCCGCCGTCCCGGTTGCTACGGTCCCGGCATGAAGCGCGCCCAGCCGCGGCCGTCGGCCACGACGACGCCGGAATCCGTCCCGGCGCGCTGACACCTGATCCAGTCCGAAGCCCCGGGGCGAGTGCCCCGGGGCTTCGTCGGGTGGTCACTCGCCCTCCGTCTGGAGGAGACGACCATGCACGACCACCGCAGGCTCGGCCGTGAGCTGGAGCTGTTCGACACCGACCCGCTGATGGGCGCGGGACTGCCGTACTGGCTGCCCGCCGGCGCCGTCGTCCGGCACACCCTGGAGGAGTACGTCCGGGACGCCGAACGCCGCGCCGGGTACCGGCACGTGTACTCGCCCGTGCTCGGCAAGCGCGAGCTGTACGAGATCTCCGGCCACTGGGACCACTACCGCGACGACATGTACCCGCCGATGCGGCTCGGGGCCGAGGAGGTCGTACTGCGCCCCAGCCTCTGCCCCCACCACGCCCTCGTCTACCGCTCCCGCACCCACAGCTACCGCGAACTCCCGCTGCGCATCGCCGAGTTGGGTGCCATGTACCGGGCGGAGCTGTCCGGGGTGCTCGGCGGACTGACCCGGGTACGGGCCATCCACCTCAACGACGCCCATATCTTCTGCACCCTGGAACAGGCTGCCGGCGAGGCCCGCGGCGCCCTCGAACTGATCGCCCGCGCCTACGCCGACCTCGGCATCCGCGCCGCCCGGTACCGGCTGTCGCTGCCCGGCGGGGGCGGCAAGTACGTCGCCGACCCGGAGCTGTGGCGGCGGGCCACCGCCCTGCTGCGGCAGGTGCTCGCCGCGTCCGGCCTCGAACATGAGGAGGCGGAGGGCGAGGCCGCCTTCTACGGTCCCAAGATCGACGTACAGGTCGTGGACGCGGCCGGTCGCGAGGCCACCCTCTCCACCGTCCAGATCGACTTCCACCAGCCCGCCCGCTTCGACCTGCACTACATCGGCGCCGACGGGGCGCGGCACCGGCCGGTGATGGTGCACCGCAGCATCATCGGCAGCGTGGAACGGGCCGTGGCGCACCTCGTCGAGGAGCACGGCGGGGCGCTCCCGGCGTGGCTGGCGCCCGTACAACTTGTCGTGCTGCCGGTCGCCGAGGGCCAGGAGGAGCGCGCCCGGGCGGTGGTGCGGGAGGCACGCGACCGGGGGCTGCGCGCCGAGACCGCCGGCCTGCAGCACGGCAGTCTCGGCGCCCGCGTCCGGGCGGCGCGCCTCGTCCCGTACCAGGCCGTGATCGGGGAGCGGGAGGCCGACGGCGGGTTGGCGGCCGTACGGCTGCGGGACGGGCGCCGGCTCGGGCTGTTGCCCGTGGACGACCTGTTGCGGCGGGTCGCTGCGCGGGTGGAGGCGCGGGGGAGCGTGCTGTGGGAGTGAGGGGCGGGGCATATTGTGCGCGCGCTCCGGGGAGGGGTGCTGGGTCGTCTGGCGGCTGCGGCTTCGTTGTGGCTGGTCGCGCCCGCGCGGCGGAGCCGCATATTGATGCAGCCCCGCGCCCCTTTCGGGGCGCTGAAACGTAGCTGGGGGCGCGTGGGGGTGGAGGGGGCTCGACTTGGTGTTGGGCGGCGGATAGTGGGCGCGAAAGTTTCGCTTTCTGGGCAATGTGGACAGAGTTCCAGGTAACCGCCGTCGACCAGGCTCGACCGCAGTCCGTGCGCAAGGGAGTTGGTGTGACCGACATTTCGTCAAAGAACCCCGACTGGTGGCGACAGGCCGTGATCTACCAGGTCTATCCGCGCAGCTTCGCCGACGCCGACGGCGACGGGCTCGGTGACATCCGCGGCATCACCGAACGCCTCACCCATCTGAGCGCACTCGGCGTCGACGCCCTGTGGCTCAGCCCCTTCTACCCCTCCGAACTCGCCGACGGCGGCTACGACGTCGCCGACTACCGGGACGTCGACCCGCGCCTTGGCACCCTGGACGACTTCGACGCCATGGTCACCGAGGCACACCGCCTGGGCCTGAAGGTGCTCGTCGACATCGTCCCCAACCACACCTCGCACCAGCACCCGTGGTTCCAGGAGGCGCTGCGCGCCGGACCCGGCTCCGCCGCCCGCGACCGTTACGTCTTCCGGCCCGGCCGCGGCGCGCACGGCGAACTGCCGCCCACCGACTGGCAGTCGGGGTTCGGCGGCAGCGCCTGGCGGCGGGTGCCCGACGGCGACTGGTACCTGCATCTGTTCGCCCCCCAGCAGCCCGACCTCAACTGGGACAACGAAGGCGTCCGCGCCGACTTCCGCACCACCCTGCGGTTCTGGTCCGACCGCGGAGTCGACGGCTTCCGCATCGACGTGGCGCACGCCCTCGCCAAGGACCTGACCGAACCGCTGCGGGACATCGGCGACCTGGGCGCCATCGGAGAGGAGGCCCTGGAACACGTGCCGCCGGGCTCACACCCGTACTGGGACCGGGACGAGGTCCACGAGATCTACCGCGACTGGCGCAAGATCTTCGACGCCTACACCCCGCCGCGCACCGCGGTCGCCGAAGCCTGGGTCCCGGGCCCCCGCCGCGCCCAGTACGCCCGCCCCGACGAACTCGGCCAGGCCTTCAACTTCGAGTACCTTGAGGCCCGCTGGGACGCCGACGAACTGCGCCGGGTCATCACCGACTCGCTGGCCACGGCCCGCACCGCGGGCGCCTCCGCCACCTGGGTCCTGTCCAACCACGACGTGATCCGGCACGCCTCCCGGCTGATCCTGCCGCCCGGCACCGACGGCAACGCCTGGCTGCTGTCCGGCGGGCACGCACCGGCCGTCGACGCGGCGGCGGGCCTGCGCCGGGCGCGCGCGGCGACCCTCCTCATGCTGGCGCTGCCCGGCTCCTCGTACGTCTACCAGGGCGAGGAACTGGGCCTGCCCGAGGTCGCCGACCTGCCCACCGTGGTGCTCCAGGACCCGATCTGGGAACAGACGGGCCATGTCCGCAAGGGCCGCGACGGCTGCCGGGTGCCGCTGCCGTGGACGACGACGGGTCCCTCGTACGGCTTCGGTCCCGGCGCCGCCTGGCTGCCGCAGCCGGCCTCCTTCGCCGGGTACGCGGTCGAGGCACAGGCCGGTACGGCGGGCTCCACGCTGGAGCTGTACCGCACGGCGCTGCGGCTGCGCCGCAAACTGCTGGAGGGCGAGACGCTGACCTGGGCGCCGGACGCCCCGCCCGGAGTCCTGCACTTCGCCCGCTCGGAGGGCTGGCGGTGCGTGGCGAACCTGTCGGGGGCGCCGGTGCCGCTGCCTTCGGGGGAGGTGCTGCTCACCAGCGGGCCGCTGCCCGAGAACGCCACGGCGCTGCCCCCGGACACCACGGCCTGGCTCGGCGCGTAGCGAGACCCGGGCCGGGGCCTGGGCCGGGTCCTTGGCAAAACCCGACCCGCCGGGCAGGCATGGGCCGGGTACCGGGCCTGGTGGGCAACCGCCCGGCTTGCGCGGGTCGTTCTGGCGTGTGACGGGGGCCGTGCGCGAGGATGCCCCGGTGAACGAAGAGATAGCCCAGCGTCCCGCCCTGCCGCCGGCCCGGCCCACGGCCCTGCCCGTGACGGCCCTGCTGCTCCTCGCCGGCGCCGCCTGGCTGGCCCGCGCCGTCTGGGAGATCAGACTCGCGGTGGCGGGCGAGCCGGCCTCGGGCCCGCCGGACCAGGGCGACGGCAACCACCGGCCGCTGACCTCGCTGGAGGACGCGTACCACATCGTCGGCGCCGTGGGCGACGTCATCGTCGTCCTCTGCGCCGCCGCGTTCCTCGCCTGGCTGTGGCGGGTGCGGGACAACGCGCGGGCGCTGTCGGGCCGGCCGCCCAAGTACCAAGGGATCTGGGTCTACCTGGGCTGGATCGTGCCCGTGGTCAACCTCTGGGTACCGCGCGGGCTGGTCGCGGACGTCCACCGGGCGAGCGCGCCGGACAAGCGGCTGCCGTTCGTGGTGAACGTGTGGTGGGCGCTGTGGCTGATCGGCCTGCTGAGCGGGGTCGGCCTGTTCCACGAGGGATCCCGGGACGGGCTCATCGAACGCGCCTACACGGACGTGTGGCAACTGCTGCTGTCCGACGCGGCCGTCGTGGGCGCGGCCGTGGCCGCGGTGTTCGTCGTCCGGGCCGTCACGGCGGCCCAGCGCGAACCCGCGGCGAACTAGCCGACGCCCACCGCCGCGGACGGCGCGGTGGCCGAACGGGGGTGCCCCTGCACGGAGTTCAGCCGGTGCCCTGGCCTGCGCGCAAGGCGTTCACGGCTATGCGGGCCGCGGTGCCGATCACCGCGTCCGCGGTGGGGAGGGTGGCGGCCGGGTTGGGGGTGCGGGCTGGTGCGTTCGAAGAGCCGGACGCCCAGCTCGCGTTCGAGGCGCTGGATGCGCTGCGACAGGGGTGGCTGGGCCATGCCCAGGCGGGCCGCGGCACGTCCGAAGTGTGACTCTTCTGCAACAGTCACAAAGCACTCCAGGTGCCGTACGAGGTCCATGAGCAGGGATTATATGGGGAATTGATTGATCCGAGATCGATAGTGAACTTGGACAGGCCGGCTGTGGGGTTGCTGTCCTCGGGGCATGACCCCCCACCTTTCACCGCATCTCTCAGGTATCTCAGGTCTGTCACGCCTCTCACGTCTCGTCCTTCGTCCCTCGGCCCGCGCCGCAGCGCGGCACCGCCCCGGCCGGCGCCGCTGGTACGGCGCGTCGGCCCTGGCCGTCGTCCTCGCCCTCACCGGATGCGGGACCACGGCCGACCGGGACGCCGACCGGCCCACCCGTCCGGCGACGGCGACCGCGACCGCCTCCGCGACCGCCCCGCTCACCCGGGAGCAGCTGCGCGTGGACGGCCGTACCCGCGGCTACCTGCTGCACCGGCCCGCCGGCGGAGGCGACGGCCGCCGTCCGCTCGTCGTCGCCTTCCACGGCCGCGGCGCCAGTGCGGCCGAGATGCGCGAGCAGACCCGGCTGGAGGAGGACGCCCGGGCGCGCGGCATGCTGGTCGCCTACCCGGAGGGCCTGCGGGCGGCGTGGGGCGCAGGCACCCAGGTGACGCGGCAGCGGCCGGACGTGAACGCCGACGTACGGTTCGCCGAGGCGCTGATCGGCGACCTGGTGCGCACCGAGCGGGCGGACCCGCACCGGGTGTATGCCGTCGGGTTCTCCAACGGCGGCTCGATGGCGCTGCGCCTGGCCGCCCAGCGCCCCGGCCTGCTGGCGGGCGCGGCCTCCGTGTCGGGGCAGCTGCCCTCGGGAGCCGCCGCGGTCAGGCCGACGGGACCGGTTCCCGTGCTGATCGTCTACGGCGCCGACGACCCGGTACGCCCGCTCGCCGGACTGCCCCGCCCCGCCCCCGCCCCGGCCGGCCAGGAACCCGTCACCCCCACCGTGTCGGCCCGCGCGAGCGCGGAGGCTTTCGCAAAGGCGAATGATGCGGGCCGTCCGGTGGCCGAGCCGGAGAAGGGCTTCGACCGCACGGTCTGGCGTCCCGGACCCGCCGGGGCGGACGTCCGGCTCGTCGTCGTGCACGGGGCGGGTCACACCTGGCCGGGCTCGGCCATCACCCCGCCCCAGGGCTTCGGAGCCACCAGCACCGCACTGAACGCGACCCGCACGGTGCTCGAATTCTTCACACCCGCACATCAGTAGCAGCGTCCGCACGTAGTCAGCGGTGTCCGCGAACGGTCAGCGGTGTCCGTATGCGGAGAGAGCGGTGCGTGAGTACTGCAGCAATCACTGTGTGTAAGTGATCCCCTCCGTTGGGTAGTCGTCGCGGTGGCGAAATGCGAATTCTGCGCAACGATGGTGTTACTGACCGCAATGTTCCCTGCAAGGGAGTACCGATGGCTGTGGAAATCCCTCCCCTGGTGAAACCCTCCACGCTCAGGCAGCGCGGAGGGCTTCTGGGGGAATGCCTGGCGGAGTTCCTGGGGACACTCGTCCTCGTCGCGTTCGGCTGCGGCTCGGTCGCGGTGGCGGTCGCGGGTCTTCCCGGGTCGGGCCGCACGTCGGGGCCCACGACCTTCTTCATCAGCGCCGGGGACTGGCTGCTGATCACCTGGGGCTGGGGCCTGGCCGTCGTCTTCGGCGTGTACGTGGCCGGCGGTGTCAGCGGCGCCCACATCAACCCGGCGGTGACGCTGGCGTTCGCGGTGCGCCGCAAGTTCTCCTGGGTCAAGGTGGCGCCGTACTGGCTGGCCCAGGTGGCCGGCGGCTTCGTCGGGGCGGCGCTGGTGTACGGCGTCTACCACGACGCGATCAACACGTTCGACCGGACGGTGACGGGGCCGAAGACCAACGGGCACACGCTCACCACGTTCTCGATCTTCGGCACTTTTCCGGCGCCGTACTTCCACGGCGGGATCTGGGGGCCGCTGGTCGACCAGATCGTCGGCACCGCGTTCCTGGTCCTGTTCATCGTCGCCCTCATCGACCTGCGCAACACGGCCGTGCGGGCGAACCTCGGGCCGCTGCTGATCGGGTTCGCGGTCGTCGCCGTCGGCATCTCCTACGGGGCGAACGCGGGGTACGCCATCAACCCGGCCCGCGACTTCGGGCCGCGTCTGTTCACCTGGTTGGCCGGATGGAACCAACTCGCGCTGCCCGGCTCGCTGTCCGGCTCGTTCAGCGCCTTCTGGTGGATCCCGATCGTCGGACCGCTGGTCGGCGGGGTGGTCGGGGTGCTGGTGTACGACCTGTTCATCGGTGACGTGCTGCACATCCGGGCCGCGCAGGCCGAACTCCCGGAACCTGGCCGCACCCGCGCGTAGCGCTCCGCGGGGTTGGGCGGGATGGGGGCGTCGTTTTGCTGCGGGTGCGTTGTGGCTGTGTGGGATGGGTGGTCGGTTGGCTGCGGGTGTGTTGTGGCTTGTCGCGCAGTTCCCCGCGCCCCTTTGGGGTGCGTTGTGGCTGGGTGGGGTGGGTGGTTGGTTGGCTGCGGGTGTGTTGTGGCTTGTCGCGCAGTTCCCCGCGCCCCTTCGGGGGCGTGGTCGGATGCTTAGACTGGGGCGGCGCGGGGATGCCGTGTGGTGGGTGGACGGGAGAGGGAGCCGTGGGGCGAATCGGCGGTGGCTTTCAGGACCCGTCCGCCGAGGTGCTGGCGGAGGCGGCCGCCGCGTTCGGCCTGCTCGCCTCGACGGCCCGGCTGCACATCATGTGGGCGCTGTCCCAGGGCGAGAGCGATGTCACCCATCTCGCCGACCGGGTCGGCGGGGCCCTGCCCGCGGTCAGCCAGCACCTGTCGAAGCTGAAGCTGGCCGGCCTGGTCCGCTCCCGCCGCGAGGGCCGACGGCAGGTCTACTACGTCGACGATCCCGACGTCGTCACGGTGGTCCGGCTCATGGTCGGACAGCTGGCCGCCCGCGCCGAGTTCCCGTCCGTACCGCCCCGCCGGGCGCACGGAACCGGTGGGTAAGCGCTCCGCTGGACCGGCCGGGACGGGTCGTCGTTCGGCTGTGGGCGCGTTGTGGCAGGGCGCGCCCGCGCGGCGGAGCCGCATGGTGATACAGCCCCGCACCCTTCGGGGCGCGGCCGAACCGGAGCGGACCTCGCCCGGTCGGTTCAGGAACGCCTCGGCCGCGGGGCCGGGCCCGGCCACGGCCCTACAGGTCCTGCGGCGGCTGGACACCGGGCCGCGCGGGCTGACGGACGACGAGGCCGCGGACCGGCTGGCCCGCGCCGGGGAGAACACCCTCCCGGACCGGCAGGACGCCTCCTGGCTCCGGCTCCTCGTCCGCGGCGTCCGGGACCCGTTCACCGCGGTGCTGCTGTGCCTCGGCCTGGTCTCCGCCGCCGTGTTCGCCTGGGGCACCGCCTGTGTGATCCTGCTGCTGGTCGCCGTCAGCTGTGTGCTGCGCGCCTCCGGGGAGCACCGGGCCGACCGGTCCATGGCCGGGCTGCGCGAACTGGTCGCCACCACCTCCACCGTGTTGCGCCGCGCCGACGAGGCGACGGCGCCGGCCGCCCGGGAGATCCCGGTGGCGGAGCTGGTCCCCGGGGACATCGTGCGGCTCGGCGCCGGTGATCTGGTCCCGGCGGACGTCCGGCTGCTGCGGGCCGGCGGGCTGACCGTGCACCAGGGCGCGCTCACCGGAGAGTCGGCGCCCGTCGCGAAGAGCGCCGCTGACGCCCACCGGCCGGACGGCGCGGCGGGGTTCGACCAGCCGCAGCTGTGCTTCCAGGGCAGCAGCGTCGTCTCCGGCAGCGCGAGCGCCGTCGTCGTCGCCACCGGGGCGCACACCCGGCTGGCCGCGGCCGAGGGGCGGGTGGCCCGGCCGCGCGAGCCGAGCGCCTTCGAGCAGTCGGTGAACGGCATCTCGTGGATCCTGATCCGTTTCATGCTGCTCACCCCGCCGCTGGTCTTGATGGCGGGTGCCGCGCTGCGCGGACGCGGCCTGGAGACCCTGCCGTTCGCCGTCGCCGTGGCCGTCGGGCTCACCCCGGAGATGCTGCCGGTCGTCGTCACCACCTGTCTGTCCCGGGGCGCGGCCCTGCTGGCCCGTACCCACGGCGTGATCGTCAAGCGGCTCCCGGCGCTGCACAACCTGGGCGCCGTCGACACGCTGTGCCTGGACAAGACCGGCACCCTCACCCAGGACCGGCCCGTCGTCGAGCGGGCCCTCGACGCGGACGGCCACGCCGACCCGGACGTGCTGCGCTGGGCGGCCGTCAACGCCTGGTGGACCCTGCAACTGGCCGACCTGCCCGCACCGGACGCCCTGGACGAGGCGGTCCTGGACGCGGCCGACGAGGCCGGTCTCCTGGCGTACGAGGGGGTGGCCGCCCTGCCGTTCGACCCCGCACGCCGGCTGTCCACCGCGGTCGTGCGCACCCCGCACCGCCTCGGCACGCACATACTCGTCGTCAAGGGCGCCGTGGAAGCCGTCCTGGAGCGCTGCGCGCTGGCCGAGGAGGAGCGTGAGCGGCTGGCGGACCTCGCCGACCGCACGGCGCACGAGGGGCTGCGGGTGCTGGCGGTCGCCACCGCCGAACGCCCCGCCCGCGCCCGCGACCACACCCCGGCCGACGAGCGCGGGCTGACCTTCCGCGGCCTGGTCACCTTCCACGACGCCCTCGCGCCCAGCGCCGCCGACGCGCTCGCCGCGTTCGCCGGGAAGGGAGTCGGCGTCAAGGTCCTCACCGGCGACCACCCAGGCACCGCGGCCCGCGCCTGCCGCGACCTCGGCATCCCGCTCGGCCCGGACGCCGTGGTGACCGCCGACCGGCTCGACGGCCTCACCGACGCCGAACTCACCGCACTCGCCCGGCGTACCACGGTCTTCGCCCGCTGCACCCCCGAGCACAAGGCGCGCGTCGGGGCCGCGCTGCGGGCCGGCGGGCACACCGTGGGCTTCCTCGGCGACGGCGTCAACGACCTGCCCGCGCTGCGCGCCGCGGACGTCGGCATCGCCCCGCGCGACGCCGCGGACGTGACCCGGGAGAGCGCCGACGTCGTCCTCGCCGAGAAGGACCTCACCGCGATCGGGCACGCCATCGACGCCGGCCGGCACGGCGGCGGCAACGTCGCCGGGTATCTGCGGATCACCTTGTCCTCCAACCTCGGCAACGTCATCGCCATGCTCGCGGCGGGCCTGCTGATGCCGTTCCTGCCGATGCTTCCGGCGCAGGTCCTGGTGCAGAACCTGTGCTTCGACACCGTCCAGCTCGCCTTCGCCTACGACCGCCCGCACCCGTCGTTGCTGCGCCGCCCCACGGTGCTCAGCCCGCGCGAAGTACTGCGCTTCATCACCGGTTTCGGCCTCCTCAACGCGTTCGCCGACCTGGCCACGTTCGCCGTCCTCGCCCTGTCCCTGCACGGGCCGGGCACCGGCGACGACGAAGCGATCTTCCACTCCGGCTGGTTCACCGAGAACCTGCTCACCCAGGCCCTGGTGATGGTGCTGCTGCGCACCGGCCGCCGGCTGGTCGCGGAGCGGGCGCTCGGCCCGGTCGGCTGGGCGGCGACCGGGCTGGCCGGCATCGGGATCGCCCTGCCCCCGTCGCCGCTCGGCCCGGCGCTCGGGCTGACCACGCTCCCGGGCGCCTACTACCTGCTCCTCGGGGTCGTCCTCGCCCTCTACGCCACCGCGCTGGTCTGGGCGCGGGGCCACTACGAGCGCTCGCCCGCGGGCCGCGGAACCCGCCCCTGAGGAGCGGCTTCCCGAGGAGGGACCCGCGGGCCGGCCAGGGGAGGGCAGGCCGGCCGCGGGAGCCGGATCGCGCGGGTCAGCCGCCCGCGCCGTAGGAGAGGCCGGAGCACAGGTCGTCGTCGGCCGACCGGGCGTCGTCCGCGACCGAGCCGGGCACGGCGGTCGGGGTCGGCGAGGCCGCGGCCGAGTCGGCGTAGGAGGCGCCCACGACCACGTTGAGTACCGCGCCGCCGATCGCCTCCAGCCGGGCGCCGGGAAAGAGTTTGGCGGCGGTCTCGGCCTGGGTGCGCAGTCCGGGCCCGTACTGGACGACCGTGCCTGCGTACTGCCGGCTGCTCGCGTTGCCGGTGCCGGTCACGGTGAAACCGTGCCGGGTGAGCAGCTGCGCCGCCTCGGAGGCGAGGCCCCGGACGGTGGTGCCGTTGTAGACGGCGAGGGATACGCCCTCGCCCGAAACGCTCTCGGTGGGGCCGGGCGAGGCCGCGGCGGTGGCCTTCGGCTTCCGCTTGCCACTGGCGTCCTTGCCGTCGATGGTGCGGTCGGCCCTGAGCGCGGCCCACAGGTCGGCGGCGTCCGGCTCGACGACCGCGACCCGCGAGCCCTCGTAGCGCCAGGGGATGGTGACGAACTTGGTGTTGTGCAGGTCGATGTCCTTGAGGGACATCGCGAACGAGATGAGCTTGTTCGCCGTGCCGAGGCCGGGGTCGACGGTCATCGACTTGGTGGCGGCGGTGGCCAGCGGCAGCAGCTTGGTCGGGGTCAGGCCCTCGCTCTTGATCTGCTTGAGGAGGCTGGAGACGAAGGCCTGCTGGCGCTTGATGCGGCCGATGTCGGAGCCGTCGCCGATGCCGTGCCGGATCCGGACGTAGTCCAGGGCCCGCTGCCCGGAGACGGTCTGCTCGCCCTTGTGGAAGACAAGGCCGCCGCGGGTGGCGCGGTGGGGGTTGAGGTCGTTCTGGTAGATGTCGTTGGGCAGGCACACCTGCACCCCGCCGACCACGTCGGTGAGCGCGGCGAAACCCTTGAAGTCGACGACGACGGTGTGGTCGACGCGCATCCCGCTGAGCTGCTCCACCGCGTTCTGCGTGCAGGCCGGGTTGCCCGTCCGGGTCTGCCCGACGGAGAACGCCGCGTTGAACATCACGTCGGTCTGCGTCTTCGTCCAGCTGCCGTCGGGCAGTCTGCACGGCGGCATGGTCACCAGGGTGTCGCGGGGGATGGAGACGGCTATCGCATGCCGGTGGTCGGCGTAGACGTGGAGCAGGAACGCGGTGTCCGAGCGGCCTATGTCGTCCTTGCTGCCGCCGCCCAGCGCGGCATTGCCGTCGGTGCGCGCGTCGGAGCCGATGACCAGGACGTTCTGGCCCTTGGACGCGGCGGCGTCGGGGCGGTTCCTGGACAGGCCGCCCGCGTCGAAAGTGATGATGTCGCCGTTCAGCTTGAGGTAGATCCAGCCGAGGCCGGCCGTGCCGAGCACCACCAGGGCGAGGGTGACCAGCAGCGCGGTGCGCCATGGGCTGCGGTTGCGGCCACGGGCCGTGCGCCGGCCGTGCGGGGCGCCGCGCCGGGACGGTGCGTCACGGCGCCGGTGAGACGCGGGTGTGTCAACGTCCCTGGTGGTGGTCATCCGCGCGCCCTCATCCGTCCGACTCTTACAGACTCATACAGAGGGGACGCCTCGCCCCGCCCCATGGTTGTACAGTTGCGCAATGTAGCAATGATGGCAGATGGTACGCCGCCCGGGTCCGTGCCGCTGCCCGGCGAGGAAAAGGGGTGGGCCGGATGCTCCGCAACGGACTGGAACCGTGGCACCTGCTGATCGTGGCGGTCGTGATCATCGTGCTGTTCGGTTCGAAGAAGCTGCCCGACGCCGCCCGCGCGCTGGGCAAGTCGATGCGGATCCTCAAGACCGAGGCGAAAGCCATGAAGAACGAGGACGCATTCACCCCGGAGAGCCGCTGAGGCAGGCGGTTGGGCAGCGCAACGCATCCTCCCGCTCACGCGAAGCGCACGGGCCGGGTTTACGAACGCGACGACGGGTGACTACGGTGCCGGACGGGAACCGCAGCCGTTCCCCGCGTAACCGATGCGAAGGGGTGTTCCGCTCTGTCCGGTATCTCGGGTACCTCTGGTTTCCGACGGGAAGGGATGCTCACCGACACGCCGCCCTCGGGCGGCGCCCGTCCGGAACCGGCCGCCCCGCCGGACCCCGGCGGCCGGCGGGACGCGTTCTTCGACAACGCGAAGTACGCGGCCATCGTGCTCGTCGCCGTGGCACACGCCTGGGAGCCGCTGCGCTCGGACAGCCGCGCCGTCACCGCCCTCTACACGCTCGTCTACGCCTTCCACATGCCGGCGTTCATCGTCATCTCCGGCTACTTCTCACGGAACTTCGACGCGAGCCCGGCCCGGCTCAAGCGGCTGATCACCGGGGTCGCCGTGCCCTACGTGGTCTTCGAGGTCGCGTACACCTACTTCACGCGGTGGACGGACGACGCCCCGGACCGGCCGATCAGCCTGCTGGACCCGCTGTATCTGACCTGGTTCCTGGCGGCCCTGTTCATCTGGCGGCTGACCACCCCCGTCTGGAAGCTCGTGCGGTGGCCGCTGCCGGTCGCCCTCGGCATCGCGATGCTCGCCACCCTGACGCCGTCCATCGGCAAGGACCTCGACCTCCAGCGCGCCCTGCAGTTCCTGCCGTACTTCGTGCTCGGCCTGTGCCTGCGGCCCGAGCACTTCCGGCTGGTGCGCCGCCGCGCCGCGCGGATCGCGGCCGTGCCGGTGTTCGCCGTCGCGCTGGCCGTGGCGTACTGGGCGGTGCCGCGGATGAACTACGCCTGGTTCTTCCACCGGACGAGCGCCGAGCAACTGGCCGCGCCCTCCTGGTACGGACCGGTGATGACGCTCGCCACCTTCGGCTGCTCGGTGACCCTGGTCGCCTGCTTCCTGGCCTGGGTGCCGGGGCGTCACCTGTGGTGCACCGCGCTGGGTGCGGGCACCCTGTACGGCTATCTCCTGCACGGCTTCGTCCTGCAGTGGTCCAAGCCCGCGGGCTGGTACGACCCCGGGTGGATCTACCGGCCGGCCGGCGCGGTGGTGGTGACCCTGGTCGCCGCGGCCGGGGTGACACTGCTGTGCACACCGCCGGTGCAACGGACGTTCCGGTTCGTCATGGAGCCCAGAATGGCCTGGGCGTTCCGCCGTGACCACGCCACCCCGGACCGCACCCGCACCGCGCGCACGGGCTGACCCTCACTCATCATTCGCTCCGGTGCCGGGGCGGGTTGTCACTTGGGCTGGGGTTGGGTGGGCTGGTCGGGGGGTGTGCCCGGGGCGTTGATCACGACTACGTCGCCGGCGCGGACATAGGCGAGGCGGTGGCCGAACTGGATCTCGTAGTACTCCTCGCTGCCCTTCACCACCGGGCTCGGCGAGTAGGCGAAGGTGGACCGGTCGGTGTAGGAGCCGGTCAGGCGGGCCTGGGTGACATAGCGCTGGCCCGCGTCGATGGTGTACGGCAGCGGCGCCTCGGTCGCCTTCTCGATGCCCGCCGGGTAGGCGTCGCCCTCCGGCAGGGCCCGCCCGTACACCGGGATCTCGGTCAGGCCGTCCTTCGGTGTCACCATCTTGCCCGCCGCGCCGACGGCCGTCGGGTGGCTCTTCGGGTTCTTGAACCACGCCTTGTGGCCCAGGTACCAGATCGCCGTCCAGTCGCCCTGGCGTCCGGCGACCGCGTACGTCTGGCCGGAGGAGACCCGCGAGCCCAGGTCGTTGACGTCCGTCGTGGAACTCTCCCCGTCGGGGCGCCGGCCCCGGTCCTGGATCAGCGGGGCGCTCTCGCGCGGCTCGGTGTGCAGCCGTACGGCGCTGGAGCCGTGCGACGCGCACGGCAGGCCGTCCCCGGTGCAGCCCGTGTACGTCGGCCGGTGCGTGGCGTAGTCCGTCAGGATGGTCACCATCGCGCTGTCCGCCCCGGCCGTGGCCTTCAGCGGCGCGCCGAGCAGGTCGAAGTAGTGCCGCCAGTCCCAGTAGGGGCCCGGGTCGTCGTGCATGTCGGGAATGGTGTCGCCGGTCGGTGCGGGCACGTTGTCGTGGCCGAAGATGTGCTGCCGGTCCAGCGGGATGCCGTACTTCGTCGCCAGATAGCGCACGAGCCGGGCCGACGACCGGTACATCTCCTCCGTGTACCAGGCGTCGGGCTGGGTGAGGAAACCTTCATGCTCGATGCCGATCGACCGGGCGTTCACAAACTTGCTGCCCGAGTGCCATGCCTCGTCCTTGGTCCTGATGTGCTGGGTGATGTGGCCGTCGCTGGAGCGCACCGAGTAGTGCCAGGACGCCTCCGTCGGGTCCTGGATGGTCTTGAGCATGGAGTCCAGGGACGCCTCGGTGTCGTGGATGACGATGTACTCGATCTTCTCGTCGCGGGGCCGGTCGGCCAGGTCGTGGTTGCCGTACTCGTCGTCGAACTGGACGTACGGCGCGCTGAGCCAGGAGCAGGTCACCTCCTGCGGGCACTCGACCTGCTGGGGCCGGTCCGGGTCCTTCGGTGCCTGCTGCGGGCGCGGGCGCACGCTCGGCTGGGCGGTCAGGGTGACGTGCTGCCCCTCCTCGGTGGTGCGCTGCGCGCCCTTGCGGATCAGCGCGAAGACGTCGTTCGCGAAGGTCGTCGCCGTGGCGGCGTCGGTCGAGCCCGGGAACCGGGCCACCGCCTCCCACCAGTCGGCCGGGTTGTCGCTGAGCGGCTTGCCGAGTTCCCGCTGGGTCGCCGCCAGCACCGCGGCGCCGCCGCGCACATTGGCGCCGGGGTCCGTGCGCACCCGCTCCGCCGGGGCGCCGATCAGCCGGGCGGCGCGGCGCAGCTCGGCCGGTTGCAGGGACGGGCGGCTCATCGGGAGCGGTGCCCGCGGCGGCGGCCCGGCGAGGTTCTGTTCCTCGGTCGGCGGCGGCCCCGAGGAGGCGGCGGGCGGCATCCGGGCCCCGTCCACCAGGTGCATCGGCCCGTACCCGCCGGCGACGCTCGGGGCACCGGAGTGCGTGTCCCAGCGTGACTGGAGATAGGAGACGCCCAGGAGGACGCTCTGCGGTACGTGGTACTCCTTCGCGGCGGCCTGGAAGTCATGCTGCAGGCTCCGGTCGTCCGGCGTGTCGCCGCCACCGGGCGGGATGACCAGCAGGGGGAGCGCGAGCACCGATGACGCGGCCACACAGACCGTCAGCCGGTGGCCGCGCAGGGCGATGAGGACACGGGAGGCGACACGTTTCTTCATTGCAGGTGACTCCAACGGGCTCGTCGCAACATGGACAAGCGCAACCAGGACAAGGGAGTTGCCCCGCACGCCACCTCTCATACGTTTCCCTGCCCGGCGCGCAGGCGCGCGCCGAGAGTCACCGGCGTGGACCAGCCGCGCGGCACAGGCCACCCGGTCGGCGGCAGCGTGTCCGGGCCCGGCGGCGGCCCCGTTCAGTCCTCGACCGGAGTCACCTGCCATTCGGGGTGTCCGGGCATCGGCGGGGTGTGCGCGCCGTACAGCCACGGGGTCAGAAACGGTTTCAGATCCCGGCCCGCGACCTCGGAGGCGAGCGCGATGAAGTCGCCGGTGCCGGCGGCCCGGCCCTGATAGCGCGTCACCCAGGTGCGTTCGATCCGCTCGAAGGTGTCCTCGCCGACCTCCTCGCGCAGGGCGTAGAGCACCAGCGCCGAGCCGTCGTAGCGGATCTGACGGAACAGCGAGGATCCGGTGGGCTCGGCGGGTGCCCCGTCCTCGTGCCGCCACCGGTCGTGCTGCTCGTACGCCGAGCGCATCGCGTCCTCCAGGTCGGGGCCGCCGTGCGCGTCGGTGTACAGGCGCTCGTAGAAACGGGCGTGACCCTCGCTCAGCCACAGGTCGGACCAGCGCCGCAGGGCGACGCTGTTGCCGGTCCACTGGTGGGCCAGCTCGTGCACCAGATCCCGTTCGGCGCCGACCCGGTCGCCCAGCAGGGTGGCGCTCGGCAGGACGGACAGCGACTGCGTCTCCAGCGCCACCGGCAGGTCGGCGTCCCCGACCAGTACGCCGTAGCGCCGGAAGGGGTACGGACCGAGCCGCTGTTCCAGCCACTCCAGGTGCCCCGGGGTGAGCGCCCGGTACGCGGCGGTGCCGCCGACGAGATCCTGCGGCACCGCGTCCCGCACGGGCAGCCCACGCGGGCCGCGGCCCTCGGCGAACGTGAACCTGCCGATGGCCAGCTGCACCAGCTGTGCGGCGACCGGCTGCTCGGAGTCGTAGGTCCAGCGGATCCGGCCGTCGGGCCTGCGCACCCGCTCGACCAGCCGGCCGCCCGCCACCGCGCTCAGCTCCGGCGGGGTGGTGACGCGGAAGGTGACCGGGGCGCGCAGGCTCGGATGGTCATTGACCGGGAAGACCAGTTTGGCGCCGTCGGGCTGGAGACACAGCACGGTGCCGTCGGCCGTCGGCACCCAGCCGTAGTCGCCGATCGCGTCGTCGCGGTGGCGCTGCTGCGTCGGGTCGGCGGTGTAGGAGACGTGCACGGTGAAGGCGGCGCCGTCCGGGATCGGCCGGGCCGGGGTGACGACGAGTTCGTCGCCCTCGCGCACCGCCCGCGCGGGCGCGCCGTCCACAGTGACCGTGTGCAGCGTGTTGCCCGCGAAGTCGAGGTCGAAGCGGGACAGTGCCTGGGTGGCGGTGGCGCTGATGGTGGCACCGGCGGCGAACGGCGTACGGGGTGCCCGCCAGTCGAAGTCCAGCGTGTAACGGCGCACCGTGTAGCCGCCGTTGCCGTCGAGCGGCACGAGCGGGTCGCCGATGCCAGGGGCGCCGGGGGACGGGACCGCGACCGGCGCCTGCGCGCCGGAGCCGGCGGGGGCGCGGCGGCCGTCGAGGGGGAGGGTGCCGACGAGGAGGGCGGCACCGGCGATCCCGACGGCACCGGTGAGGACGAGGGACGACGCCTTCGTGATCTTCATGGCCGCACTATGGCAGCGCTGGGTGGTTACAGCGACTTAAGTCCCTGTATGCCCCTTCTGTTCTTATTCCTCCGTCGGATGAGGGGGTGCGCAGCTGAGGGGGTGCGCAGGGGCGGAACGCCGGGGGTGCGTGATACGGCGTCAGCCCAGGCACAGCACGAGCACGCACAGCCGCGGCGGCTGCGCGGGCGGCGCCGACGGGGCGGGGCCGCTGGTCTGCGGGGTGTCCGGGTCCGGCGCGGGGGTGGTGGCGGTCTCGGGCCTGCTCGGCTGCTGTGCCGCCGTACCGGTGCGGGCCGGGTCCGACGCCGCGGCGGACGGCGTGGCGCTCGGCTGCTCCGGTACGGAGGTGACGACGGGGCGCGGCGCGCGGGCGGCGTCCGGGTCGGGGGCCGGCGACGTCGCGCGCGGCGCGGTGGCCGCCACGGTCCGCTGCCGCGGGGCGCTGCCGGTCCCCGGGTCCTGCGGGCGCGGCGCGGTGGTCGAGGTGCGGTCGGCGGTCGGCGTCGCCGCGGGGGACTGCCCCGGCAGCTCGTCCGCGAGGCCCATGCCGCGGTTGTCCGGAGCCGTCGCCGCCTGCGGCCGGGCGGCCGAATGACGGTCCATCGAGACGACGGTGAGGCCACCCCCGACAAGCGCTACGGCCGTCGCCACCACGGCCCGGCGCTGGCTCTTCTTCCACCGGGCCCGCTGCCGGCGGCGCGCCGCGCGTCCCTCACCCGTGGGCGCCGGACTGTCGACATCGTCGGCCGGGGGCGCGGCGTCAGCGGTGTCCGTGGCGTCGGGCGCGGCGCCGGGCTCGTCCGGCGGGGCCGTTCCGGGCCAGGAGTCCCACGCCGCGGGCGGCCGGGCGGCGGCGGTCTCGGCCGCGAGGACCGGCAGAGCCGGCAGGGCCGGGGCGGAGGCGGTGACCGCGGTGGTGTGCGGTGCGATGTCGGGGGCGTAGGCGCCGCACCCGGGACACACCAGGGCGCCGTTGAGGTATCGACGACACGAGGAGCAGTAGTCCATGCGCGGTCTTCCTGGATCGCTGGCGCCGTGGTCCCGTTGGGGCGCGGCCTGGTCGCGCTCGCACACCGGGCGAGCGGCCAGCAACGGTAACGAGCCTTTCGAAAGTCTGTGTGCAGCCCGTGTGCCACTCCTGCGCAGATTCACCGCATGCGCCGGCGCGGGCGTCGGTGGGCCGGTCGCCCTTGTGGGTGTGGGTGTGGGTGTGGGTGTGGGGTGTGTCTGGGCGTGGGCCGGTGGGGTGTGCGGCAACGGGGTGCCGCGGTGTGGGGTCGCCGGGTGGGGCGGGGTGTGGGGTCGCCGGGCGGGGCGGGGTGCCGGAGTGTGGTGGCGGGCTCGGGAGTGCGGGGGCGCGGCGGGGGTCAGCCCGTCTTGCCGCCCCAGCGGGTGTCGACGCGCTCCCACTCCTCGGCCCACTGCTCCATGCGGCGGTGCTCAAGCCGGGAGCGGGCGAACTGGGCGCAGCCGGCGACGCCGCCGGCCGTGGCCACCGCCACCAGGACGCCGGTCCACACCGACTGGAACGTCGCCTCGCCGCCGGACAGCGGCTTCGCGGTCAGCTTGCCGTGCGTGTCCGTCCACACGGTGACCCGGGTGCCCTGCGGTGCGCCGGGCGGCACCTGCGTCCGGGCGAGGTGCGTCGAACCGTCCGGGGACTGCCAGCGCACGGGCGCCCAGACATGACCGCCGTCCAGGGTCTGTGCGGACGGGCCGGCCGGTGCGTTCTGGGTGACGACGGCCGCGACCGGGTGCCGCTCCGTCCGTTGCCGGGCCAGATCGCTTCCCACCGTGGACGCCGCCAGCAGTCCGGCGAGCGCGCTGCCCACCAGGGCGATCACCCACGCCGCGAGCACGAGCCAGGCTTCGATCACGTCGCTGCGGCGCCTGAGCGGATTGCGGCGCCAGCGCCAGGTCCGCGCCCGGCTGAGCTGTGTCCTTGCCATGGTCGACACCCCCTTTGCGGCACCGACAGGCCAGCCCTCGCCTTTCAGTGTCCTCCTGTGACGGCGCGATGGCAGGTCCTACCCGGAGTGGTTCGCCGGCGTCGGACCGGGCGGCGTCGGGCCGGTCGGCGAGGCGGTCGCCGTGGGCAGCGGGTCGGGGAGGTCCTCGGACTGCTGCCGGGTCGCCTCGTCGGGGCCCGCCGGGCTGCCGCCCGAGCCCGCGGGCAGCAGGGAGAGGGCGGACAGGGCCAGTGCGGCCGCGGCGATCGTGCCGAGGACGCGGCCCACCCGGCGGCGCCTGGCGGGGCCGTCCAGGTCCCGCCAGGCCGGGCCGTACGACAGGTCCCGCGGCTGCCACAGCTCGCCGACCGCGTCCGGCTGCGGCGCCGCAGGGGGCGGCGCGGCCCGCTCCCGCGCGGACGGCTCTCTGGGCGCCGACCTGCGGATGGCCCGCTCGGAGTCGTCGAGGAACCGCTGCCACACCGTGTCCGGGACGGGCGGAGTGCCGTCGCCCCCGCCCGTCGGTCCTTCGCTGTCCGGTTGCCGAGTGGACACGGCAGGCCCCCTCTTCTCCTCGCCCGTAGCGTCCCCACCCGGAGGACGGCAATGGACGGCGCCGCGTTCCCTCCGGCCGGCATGCGGGTGTCCTGGAGCGTTCCGGGGAGGGCGTCAGCCTGTGGACGGGCTTGGGGTCGGGGACGTCGTGTTGATGTTCAGGTCGGGGCGTGGGGTCAGGGCGACCACCGGGGCGCCGGCCTGGGGCGGGGGCGGGGTGAGCTGTTCCTTGGGGAGCTTGGGCGGGGTGGTCTGCTGGAAGTTGACCTGGTCGAAGTTGATCACTCCGGTCTTCTCCAGGACGGTGATGTGGTCGAGAACCGTGTCGTTGGCGAGGTCGGCCAGCTCGCGCACGAGGGTGTTCTGCGTATTGGCGCGGATCTTGGCGATCGACGGGAAGATCTGCCCGTGGGTGACCCGCATGATGTTGGCGGCGGTCGTGTCGAACTGCCTGCCGGACTGCGCGGCCGAGGTCTCCACGAACTGCTGCTGTTGCGGCGTGGCCTGGTTGGGCAGGGTGATGCCGAGTTCCGGGGCGATCTTGCGGCACAGCTCGTCCAGCCCCGCGTGTCCCACGATCAGATGCTTGCCGGCCTCCTTCATCTGCGCAGTGGATCCCTTCTTCAGGGCCATCTCGCCCAGCGGGTACTCCCACAGCCCGGCGGAGCGGACCTTGACGACGAAGTCGCGGTCGGCCTCCGTGAGCGGCCCGTAGCGGGTGTTGGCGATGATCCTGGAGGGGCTGTCCGACGTGTTCTGCACGCCGAGCATCGCGGGGTAGGCGAGCGCGGTGAGGGTCATGCCCAGTGCGCCGGCCACGAAGACGGTGCCGATCGTGCTGCGGGACATGCGCATGGTGCCTCCTGGGGCGAACGACTCGTACCACGAAATACGCGGCGACCACGACGGCCGATCATTGCGCCGGGTAAAAACTGCGGCCTGCTGTGTGGCGTGCGCCACATCGCCGCGGTGCAAGAGCGCGGGCCGCCACGGATGCCGAGGTGACGGTGCGTTGTCGGAGCGGGCGAGTAGGTTCGGGCCGATCGCAGTCGCCGACGCACAGCAGGAGGCAGGGATGGCCGAGGTCGTCCTGTTCCATCACGCACTCGGGCGCACGCCGGGGGTGACCGGCTTCGCCGACGAGCTGCGGCGGGCCGGGCACACGGTGCGGACCCCGGACCTCTTCGAGGGCCGCATGTTCGACACCCTGGAGGAGGGGATGGCCCATGTCCGGCGGATCGGGTTCGGCGAGGTGATCGAGCGCGGCGCCCGCGCGGTCGAGGACCTGCCCGCCGAGCTGGTCTTCGCCGGGTTCTCGCTGGGTGTGCTGCCCGCGCAGATGCTGGCGCAGACCCGGCCGGGGGCGCGCGGGGCGCTGCTGTACTACGCGTGTGTGCCAGCCGCGGAGTTCGGCACCGACTGGCCCGAGGGCGTACCGGTCCAGGTGCACGGCAAGGAGTCCGACCCGCTCTTCGCCGGTGAGGGCGACCTCGACGCGGCGCGGGCGCTGGTCGCGTCGGCGGACCGGGCCGAGCTGTTCCTCTACCCGGGCGACCAGCACTATTTCGCCGACCGCACGCTCCCGTCGTACGACGCCGAGGCCACGCGGCTGCTCCTCGACCGCTCGCTGAGCCTGCTGCACACCTTGGACGCCCAGAACCCCCGACAGACCCCGGCTTCCGGGGGTCCGTCTGATTGATTCGCGCCGGATCGGCCCGCGGTTGTCCTTGCCGCGGCGCCTGCGTACCGGACGCTTTCGTTGTTGCGCAAGGTTGGAACCGTGGGGGGTGGGGTCCGCGTTGGAAGCAGTGACGGTACCGACGGACCACACCGGAAGGACGAGCTGTGGGAATTTCCCTCGCCAAGGGCGGCAACGTATCGCTGAGCAAGGAGGCGCCGGGCCTGACCGCCGTACTGGTCGGCCTCGGCTGGGACGTGCGCACCACGACCGGCGCGGACTACGACCTGGACGCCTCCGCGCTGCTGCTGAACACCTCCGGCAAGGTCGCCTCCGACTCACACTTCGTCTTCTACAACAACCTCAGGAGCCCGGACGGCTCGGTGGAGCACACCGGCGACAACCTGACCGGTGAGGGCGAGGGCGACGACGAGAGCATCAAGGTGAACCTCGCCGCCGTACCCGCCGACATCGACAAGATCGTCTTCCCCGTCTCCATCCATGACGCGGAGCTGCGCGGACAGAGCTTCGGCCAGGTCCGCAACGCGTTCATCCGGGTGATGAACCAGGCAGGCGGCCAGGAGATCGCCCGGTACGACCTGTCGGAGGACGCCTCGACCGAGACGGCGATGGTCTTCGGCGAGCTGTACCGGCACGGCGCCGAGTGGAAGTTCCGCGCGGTCGGCCAGGGCTACGCCTCCGGCCTGCGCGGCATCGCCGCCGACTTCGGCGTCAACGTCTGACACGGACGGCGTCTGACACGGACGACGCCGGACCCGGCGACGTCCGACCCGAGCGACGTCCGACCTGGCGATGTCCGCCCCTCGGTCTGCCCGCGGCCCGCCCGGCCGTGGGCAGGCCGGCGCCGCAGCCGCGGGGAACCTGCCGGTGGCCGCCGTCGTTGCACCGGTTCCCCCCTTGTCCCCCTTGTTCGCCTTGTTCATCGGGTCCACCCCTATTCAGGAGGAGCACAAGCCTTGTCCGCCAGATCGACGGACCCCCCGGGGCACAGTCCCCGACCATCCCGCCGGAACATTTCCGAGCACGGCACGTGGCGGGGTGGTGTTCGATGAGTGCCGCGAGCGCCTCGCTCGGCCTGCTTGCCGTGTTCGTCCTGACCGCCGCCACCGGCTATTTCGTCGCCCAGGAATTCGCCTACGTCTCCGCCGACCGGCTCGCCCTCGCGCGCCAGGCACAGGCCGGCGACAAGAAGGCCGCCCGCGCCCTGAAGGTGCTGGAGCGGCTGTCGTTCATGCTGTCCGGCGCCCAGCTCGGCATCACCGTCACCGGACTGGTCGTCGGCTTCATCGCCGAACCGTCGGTGTCCGCGCTGCTCCGGCCGGCGCTGTCCGGGCTCGGCCTGCCCGACGCCGCGGTGAGCGGAGTCTCCGTCGTGCTCGCCTTCGCCGGGGCCACGGTCGTCCAGATGGTGCTCGGCGAACTGGCCCCGAAGAACCTCGCGATCGCCGTGCCGGAGCGGCTGGCCAAGGCGCTGGCCGGGTCCACGCTGGCGTATCTGAAGGTCGTCGGCCCCGTCGTGCACGTCTTCGACGGCGCCGCGAACCGGCTGCTGCGCAAGGCCGGCATCGAGCCGGTCGAGGAACTGCACCACGGCGCCACCCTGGAGGAGCTGGGCCATCTGATCGGCGAGTCCCACCAGCAGGGCGAACTGCCCAAGGCCACCGCCGACCTGCTCGACCACGCCCTGGAGTTCTCCGAGCGCACCCTGGACGAGGTGATGGTGCCGCGGGCGGACGCCGTCTTCGTCCGCAAGGACGCCACCGCGGCCGAGGCGGTCGACCTGATCGCCGCGCACGGACACTCCAACTACCCCGTGCTCGGCGACCACCCGGACGACGTCGCCGGAGTGCTCGGCGTACGGGAGCTGACGGCCCTGCCCGCCGGGCGCCTCGCCGCCACGACCGCGGGCGCGCTGGCCCGGCGGCCCCTGCTGCTGCCCGACACGCTGCCGCTGCCGGACTCCGTGCGCCGCATGCGCGAGCAGGACGACGAGTTCGCGGTCGTCCTGGACGAGCACGGCGGTGTGGCGGGCGTCGTCACCTACGAAGACATCGCCGAGGAACTGGTCGGCGACATCGCCGACGAGAGCGACACCGTGACCGAGCCGGCCGTGGCCGACGGCGGCGGCTGGCTGGTGGACGCCGGGCGCCGACTGGACGAGATCGCCGAGGCGACCGGGATCGAACTGCCCGAGGAGGAGGACTACGACACGGTGGCCGGCCTGATCGTCGACCGGCTCGGCCGCTTCCCCGCCGTGGGCGACCGGGTCACCGTCTCCCTCGCCGACGGCGGCCGGGCCGTCCTGGAGGTCCGCGGACTCGACCGGCACGTCCCCGAACGGGTCCGCCTGGAGCGGGCGCCCACCGTCGGCGCCGGCACCGGGTCCGCGGGTGAGGAGGAGCAGGCATGAGTTTCCCGATGGCGCTCTTCGTCACCGCGCTGCTGCTGATCGGCAGCGGCTTCTTCGTCGCCGCCGAGTTCGCGCTGGTGGCCGCCAAACGGCACCGCATGGAGAAGGCCGCGGCCGACGGGCGGCGCGGCGCGAAGGCGGCGCTGGCCGGCATGCGCGAGCTGTCGCTGATGCTGGCGGGCGCACAGCTCGGCATCACCGTGTGCACACTGGGCCTTGGCTCGCTGTCCAAGCCCGCGATCTCGCACGAACTGGACCCGCTGCTGCACCGGGTGGGCCTGCCGAGCGGAGTCAGCTACGGCGTCTCCTTCGCCATCGCCATGATCGTGGTGGTCTTCCTGCACATGGTGGTCGGCGAGATGGCCCCGAAGTCGTGGGCCATCGCCCATCCCGAGCGGTCCGCCATGCTGCTCTCCCCGGCCTTCCGGGCGGTGGTGCGGGCCGTACGGCCGCTGATCCGGCTGCTCAACCGGATGAGCAACGCGCTGGTCGCGCTGTGCCGGGTCACCCCGCGCGACGAGCTGGCCGCGGTCCACAACCGCGAACAGCTCACCTATCTCGTCGTGGAGTCCGAGCGGCTGGGCCTGATCAGCAAGGGTGACTCACAGCTGCTCACCAGCTCGCTGACCGAACCGCAGAACCCGGTCGCCGCGCTCCAGGTGCCGGCCGACCTGATCACCGCCGTGCCCGCGGACGCGGACGCGGACACCGTCCTCGCCACCGCCGCGGCACACGACCGCAACCGGCTGCTGGTCCGCGACGGCGACCGGATCGTCGGCTCCGTGCACGCCCGCGACGCGCTGATCGCGCGGTCCCGGGGACGTGGCGTCACCGCCCGTGAACTGGCCCGGCCCGTACCGGAGTTGACCGACCGGGACACGGTGAGCGAGGCGATCGAGCAACTGCGCAGGCACCGGGCCTCGCTCGCCGTGGTCCGCGACGGCGACGGCCGCCTCACCGGCCTGGTCACCCTGGACGACCTGCTCGCCCGCCTCCTGCACCCCGAGCCGACGCGATGACCCCCACCACATGAGAACGGCCTGCCACGGCGCCGACCACATGAGAACGGCCATGAGGACGGCGCCGTGACGATGGCCACATGCGGACGGCCATGAGGACGGCGCCGTGACGATGGCCACATGCGGACGGCCATGAGGACGGCGCCATGACGATGGTCGCATGAGGACGGGCCGTGAGGACGGGCGCGTGAGGGCGGCCACCACGGCGAAGGCCACATGACGGCGGCGCCGTGGCGACCGGGGCCGTCGTGCGTCCCGTTCGCCGTGCGGGGCGCTCGCGCGGCGGCGGGCAGCGGGTGGACCCGGGGTGAACGCGCGGTGGCGTCGCACGGCCGTGACGCGCCTGCGGTCGGGGCGGGTGCCACCGTCGCAATGAGGCCCGGGTGACATTCGGTGCCCCAGGTGCGCTGAAGACAACAGTGCACCCATGTGTCGGGTGTGCCTCCTGTGACTTACGCCGCGGGTCCTGTGTGACCCTCAGCGGCCTTTTTAGGGGTGGATTACGTCGTGAGTCGTACGTCGCATGCGTACAGACCGTTGAACCTGAAGCGCCGGGTGTGGCTGACGCTGGGGGCGGTCGTCCTGGGTGGCGGAGGCGTGGTGACCTACGCCGTCGCCAGCCCCGCCGACGGGCACGGAGCCGCGGCCCGCACCAAGCGCCCCGCGAAGGTCTACGCACTCGCCCTGAAGGGCGCCGCGAGCAACAAGCGGGAACTGGCCCGGACGAGCACCCAGCAGTTCTCGATGCTCGGCGTCTCCTGGAAGGGCGCCGCCCAGCGGCTGGACGGGACCGCGCAGGTGCGTACCCGCGACCTGGCCACCGGCGAGTGGGGCGCCTGGCACGACCTGGAGGTGAACGCGGACCCGCCGGAGGCCCCCGAGGCCGAGGCGCGCGGCGCCTCCGAGCCGCTGTGGGTCGGTCCCTCCGACGGCGTCCAGGCCCAGGTCGTCCGCAAGGACGGTTCGACCCGCGCGCTGCCCCCGGGACTCCAGGTCAACCTGGTCGACCCGGGCGTGGTGACCGACGCCGAGCTGAAGTCCGGCGGCGACGCCGACCCGGCCGCCTTCGCCGTCACGGAGAGCCCCGGCGCCACCTCGACCGACTCGGCGTCCCCGTCGACAAGCGTGTCCCCCTCGGACTCCGCGTCCCCGTCGACAAGCGCGTCTCCCTCGGACTCCGTGTCACCCTCGGACTCGGCGTCACCCTCGGACTCCGCGTCGGCGTCCGCTTCCGCGTCGCCCTCCGCGAGCGAGTCGGCGAGCCTTCCCCCGGCGCCGCCGTCCACCGTGCCGCAGCCCCCGATGGTCTCGCGGGCCGGCTGGGGCGCCGACGAATCCATCAGCCCCGACCCCTCGGAGTACAACGCGGACGTCAAGTCCGTGTTCGTGCACCACACGGACAGCGCCAACGACTACTCGTGCGCCGACTCGGCGGCGATCGTGCGGGGCATCTACACGTACCACGTGAAGACCAACGGCTGGAACGACATCGGCTACAACTTCCTGGTCGACAAGTGCGGCACCGTCTTCGAGGGCCGCAAGGGCGGCGTCGACCGGCCGGTGCTCGGCGCCCACACCTACGGCTGGAACCGGGAGTCCGCGGGCATCGCGGTGCTCGGCACCAACACCACCGTCAGCGCCTCGAACGCCGCGCTGACCTCGATCGCCCGGGTCGCGGCCTGGAAGCTCGGGCAGTACGGCGCCGATCCGGCCGGGACCGTGCAGCTGACCGCGGGCGCGACCCAGAAGAACTACTTCGGCACCAGCTTCACCGCGGGCACCAAGTACACCTTCCCGCGGATCTCCGCGCACCGTGACGGCTACAACACCCAATGCCCCGGCAGCGCGCTCTACGCGCAGCTGCCGACGATCCGCACCCTCGCGGCCGGTCCGGTGCAGGGCCTGAAGGTCTCCTCGGTCTCCGGCGCCACCCAGAACGGCACGACCTACTACACCAAGGGCGCCGTCACCGTGAAGTGGTCGGCCACCACGCCGGCCTCGCTCATCTCCAAGTACCAGCTGCTGGTCGACGGCAAGACCGTCGCCACCCTCGCCGGCTCCGCCACGTCCGCCGGCACCACGCTGGCCGTGGGCAGCCACACGGTGGCGGTGCGGGCCGTGCACCAGTCCGGCAGGACGGCCACCAGTGCCTCGGTGAAGGTCGTGGCGGACACCACCGCACCCACCTTCACCAGTTCGCCGAAGCTGTCCCTGCGCACCGGGACCGTCAACACCACCGCCGTCCCGGTCGCGCTCGGCTGGAAGGCGGCCGACGAGACCGCCCTGCGGCAGGTGAAGCTGCTGTCCCCGACGGCCGTCACCTTCGGCCCGACCACCACCAGCTCCAACCGCACCGCCCCGTCCGGCTCCGCCACCACCTGGTCCATGCGGGCCTACGACTGGGCCGGCAACTACCGCACGTCCTCGCCCTCCTACACCCCCGTGATCCTCCAGGAAAGCTCCGCCACCAAGACCGGCACCTGGTCCACCCGCTCCAGCTCCAGCTACCTCGGCGGCAAGTCGTACTCAAGCTCCGCCAAGAACGCGAGCCTCACCTGGACCTTCACCGGCCGCTCGGCCGCCTGGGTGGTCTCCCGCGCCTCCGGCTCCGGACAGGCGTACGTGTATGTCGACGGCACCAAGGTCGCGACGGTCGACCTGAAGTCGTCCAGCACGCTGTACCGACAGGCCATATGGACCAAGACCTGGTCCAGCAGCGCCAAGCACACCGTCAAGATCGTCGTGGTCGGCACCAGCGGCCGCCCGACCATCACCACGGACGGCCTCGTCTACATCAAGTAGCTGTCACCAAGTAGCCGTCATCAAGTGGCTGTCACCAAGTAGGTGTCACCGAGCAGCCGTCGCACACCGGTCGCACACGGTCCCGCGGAGCACGGTCCCCCGTGCTCCGCGGGGCCGTTCGCGTGTCCGTCGGCGCGCCCGGACGTCGTCTGCGGGTGCGCGGTCAGCGCTTCAGGAGGTCGCGCAGCGCCGCGGTGACCGCCGTCGGGTCCTCCTCGGCCATGAAGTGCCCGCACGCGACGGTGCGGTGGTCCAGGTCCGGGGCCCAGGCCCGCCACAGGGCCGCCGCGTCATAGCCGAGGGCGGCGCCCCAGTCCTGCTGGAGCACCGTGACGGGCATGCGGAGCACGGCGCCCGCCTCCCGGTCGGCGCGGTCGTGCGCCACGTCGATGCCCGCGGAGGCCCGGTAGTCGGCGACCACGGACGGTACGGCCGCCCGCGCCGCCGCCAGATAGACCGCGCGCACCTCGGCGGGGATCGCCTCCGGGTCGCGGGTCCACACGTCGAGGAAGTGGCCGAAGAAGGCGTCCGGCGCCCCCGCGATCAGCCGCTCGGGCAGGCCCGGCGGCTGGGCCATCAGATAGAGGTGAAAGGCGACGGCCGCCGAACTGCCGTGCAGGACCTCCCACATGTCGAGGGTCGGCAGGACGTCGAGCAGGGCCAGCCGGTCGACCGCCCCCGGATGGTCGAGGCCGGCCCGGAAGGCGACCAGCGCCCCGCGGTCGTGCCCGGCCAGGGCGAACCGCTCATGACCCAGGGCACGGGCCAGCGCGACGATGTCGGCGGCCATGGTGCGCTTGGCGTACGTCGTCCCGTCGGGGCTCTCTGCGGGCTTGTCGCTCGCGCCGTAGCCGCGCAGGTCCGGGCAGATGACGGTGTGGTCGGCGGCGAGGCCGGCGGCCACGTGCCGCCACATCAGGTGGGTCTGCGGGAAGCCGTGCAGCAGCACCACCGGGGTGCCGCTGCCGCCGACGGCCGCGTGCAGGGCGACGCCGTCGGCGACGGGGACGCGGTGCCGTGCGAAACCGGGGATCGTGGTGTCGTGTGAGTCCATGCCCCCGAGGCTGCCGCCCGTGAATCAGCATCCGATCAGTACGGCGCGGCACACGGCGGCACATGGCGGCACACGCCGGCAGGCGGCGGCACGGGGTGGCGCGGCGGCGGACACAGGGAGGCGGACGTATGGAGCGGGTGGTGTTCCGGGTGCTCGGCGCGGTCGCGGCCGAGCGCGAGGGTGCCCCGGTCGCTCTGAAAGGCCCGCGTCACCGTGCGGTGCTGGCCCGGCTGATCCTGGCCCGCCGCCGGGTCGTGCCCGTCGAGCGGCTGGTCGCCGACCTGTGGGAGGAATCGCCGCCGAACGCCGTCGGCGCCCTGCGGACCTTCGTCGCCGACCTGCGCCGCGCCCTGGAGCCGGAACGTCCGCCGCGGGCGCCCGCCCGGCTCCTCGTCACCGAGGGACCCGGGTACGCGCTGCGGGCCGCGCCCGGCTCCGTCGATGCCCGGCGGTTCGAGGACGCCGTCGCCGACGCCGCCGCGCTGCCGCCCGAGCCTGCCCTGGAACGGCTCGGCGCGGCGCTCGCGCTGTGGCGCGGACCCGCCTACGCCGACTTCGCCGGCCAGGACTGGTGCCGGGGCGAGCGGGCCCGGCTGACCGAACTGCGGCTGCACGCGGTGGAACGGCGGGCCGAGACACTGCTCGCGCTGGGCCGGCCGGCCGAGGCGGTGCCCGACCTCGACGCGCACAGCGCCGGTCACCCCTGGCGCGAGCACGCCTGGCGGCTGCTGGCCCTGGCCCTGTACCGCACGGGCCGGCAGGCGGACGCGCTCGCCGTGCTGCGCCGCGCCCGCACGAGCCTGGCCGACGCGCTCGGCCTCGACCCCGGCCCGGAGCTGCGCCGCCTGGAAGCGGACATCCTCGCCCAGGACCCGCGCCTGGACGGCCCGGCCGAGCCGCTGGCCGAGCCGCCGGCGGCGGCCCGGTTGTGGGCGCGGGCGACCGAGGCGTACGACCGGACGGTGGCCGCCGGCGCCCGGGCCCGACTGGAGTCGACCGTCGGCCTGCTCAGGAACCTGGCGGTCACCGGCGGCGGCGGTCTCGCCGAGTCCCGCGAGCACCGGCTCGCGGCCGTGACCGCGGCGGAGGAGACCGGCGACCCGGAGCTGACCGCCCGGGTCATCGGCGCCTTCGACGTGCCCGCGCTGTGGACCCGCGCCGACGACCCACAGGCCGCGTCCCGCATCGTCGCCGCGGCCGAGCGCACCCTGACGGCGCTGCCGCAGGACGAGTCGTACGAGGCGGTCCGCTGCCGTCTCCTCGCCACCGTCGCCGTGGAGATGCGCGGCACCCGCTCCCCGCGCGGCCCGGCCGCCGCACGGCAGGCCGAGCGGATGGCCCGCCGCCTCGACGACCCCGCCCTGCTGGCGTTCGCCCTCAACGGCGTCTTCATGCAGTCCTGCACCCGCGCGGGCCTCGCCCCGGTCCGGGACGCGACCGGCGCGGAACTCGTCGCGCTCGCCGCCCGGCACGGCCTGGTCACCTACGAGGTGCTCGGGCATCTGATCCGGGTGCAGGCACGGGCGGCCCTCGCCGACTTCACGGCCGCCGACGCCCACGCCGCCGCCGCGGACCGGCTGTCCCGGCGGCACGAACTGCCGCTCGTGGCCGTGTTCACCACGGGGTACGCGGCCCTGCGCGCCGCCGCCACCGGGACCCCTGCGCGGGCCGAGCGCGCCTACCGGTCCCTGTACGCCGCGCTCGCCGACTGCGGCATGCCGGGCCTCACGGCGGGCCTGGTCCCGCTGACCCGGCTGTCCCTGACCCTGCGTCCGGGCCGCCGCCCGCGCGACGCCGACGTCGACCTCGCCGAGGACTGGGGCCCCTACCGCCCGTGGGTCCGGCCGCTGGCCCTGCTGCGGGCGGGCCGGACCGAGGAGGCCCACGCGGCGCTACGGGCCCTGCCGGAGCCGCCGGCCGACCTGATGTACGAGGCGCTGTGCTGTCTGACGGCCGCCGCCGCCCTGCAACTCGACGACCCCGCACTGCGCACCGCCATCGCCACCCGCCTGGCCCCGGCCACCGACGAACTGGCAGGCGCCCCAACAGGCCTGCTCACCTTCGGCCCGACCCCCACCTGGACCGAAGCCCTACTGACCTGACGGCGACTGCCACCGCGGCAACGGGTCCGCTCCCGCTCGGCCCGACCACCACCTGCCCAGCGGGTGCCCCCCAGAACGCGGTGGTTCTCGGTCGAAGACCCGTCCCGGGGGCGCCGTTTCAGCCGTTGGTGGGCCGGAGGCTCCCCGTGGGGATGTGGCCGGTTCATCCTGTCGTCGCCTCGTCATCTGAGACACTGCACTCACGCCACAGGCGGCAGACTGATTCCGCGTCGTTCCGGGGGACCGTATGGACATCGAACTGGCCGATCTGCTCACGTCACTTCGGTCGGAGATCGACCGTGCCCGGCTGGCGGCGGCCGGCCAGGACGTACGGTTCCGGATCAACTCCATCGACCTGGAACTCCAGGTCGCGGTGGAGAAGACCGCCGAGGCCAACGCCGGCGTACGGTTCTGGGTGGTCTCCCTCGGCGGCAAGGGCGGCGGCAAGTCGGCGCAGACCCACACGGTCAAGCTCAGCCTGGCCGCCGAGACGGACACCGGCGAGCAGGTCCTCACAGGCGACGACGTGTCGAGCCTCTTCCCCACCGGCTGACCGCTGGATGAGCCCGCTGGACAAACGCAGGGTCGCGCAGGTCGTCGTCAGACGGGACGGCAGCATCGAGTACGGCTCGGGCTATCTGATCAGCGCCCGGCTGGTCCTCACCGTGGAACACCTGCTAGGCCGGGCCACGGACCCGGCCTGCACGGTGATGCTCGGCCGGCACAAGGACGAACTGCCCGCCACCGTGGTGTGGCGGGGCACCCGGCAGGACATGGCGCTGCTGCGCCTCGACAAGGCGCCCGCGGGCCTCGGCTCCGTACCGCAGGTCGTCTTCGGCAGCCTGCCGGACGCGGTGGGCGGTGTGCCGTTCACCGGCATCGGCTTTCCCGCCTTCGCCCAGCGGGCCGCCTCGGAGCGGTTCGAGGGCTTCGACCGGCGGGACACCCATGAGGTCACCGGACGCGTCCAGCTCGGCTCCAACATGAAGTCGGGGCTGCTCGACCTCGCCATCACCTCGCGTTTCCCCCACGAACGGGGCCCCGACGGCCAGGACGCCTGGCAGGGCATGTCCGGCACCGCCCTGTTCGCCCACGACAGGTTCCTGATCGGGGTGCAGTCCCACCGGCTGCGCGCCGCGGGGCCGAACAGCGCGGAGGCCCAGCCGGTGGCCGAGGCGCTGCGCGACCCCGGGTTCGTGGCCGTACTCGCCGACAACTTCGTACGGCCCAGCGCGGTGCCGCTCGACCCGCCCGCCCGGGAACCCGTGCGCCGGCTGCGGGCGGTGATCTCCCAGAGCGAACTCGTCGAGGGCTTCAGTGACTTCGAGAAGAACCTCACTCCGGAGCGGCTGCCGTTCGTCTCACCGGGCAGCGACAACGAGGCATCCCCGAAGAAGCTGCTGACCAGACTGGTGATGTCCGAGGACCGGGGCGTGCTCCTGGTGGGCACGGCGGGCACCGGCAAGAGCCGCACCGGCCTGGAGGCGGGCCGGCTCGCACTGGAACAGGGCTGGCGCGTGCTGCACGTCCTGCCCCACAAGGAGAAGGAGAAGGAAAACCAGTCGGTCATCGAGCAGATAGCCGACCAGGCCTTCGCGGAGCCGACCCCGGTCCTGCTGGTGGTCGACCTCAACGAGACCAGCCTCGACCTGCTGGCCCTGCGTCACCACCTGCTGCCCGAAGCCCGCCGCCGCGGCGTCCCCCTGGCGCTGCTCGCCTCCGCACGGCCCGGCTGGCTGCTGAAGGCCGATCGCGCGCTGGTGCACGAGCTGTTCGACGAGGTGAAGCTGCGGCAGGACGAAGCGTTCCAGCGGCAGGTCACCGACAACGTGCTGCGGACCCTCGCCCCCACGGCCATCCGGCAGCTGGGCCGGGACCGGATGCTCGCGGTCAGCGGAGACCGCCCCATCGTCGCCCTGCTGATCGCCCGCGAGATCGAGCGCCGCGTCAACGCCGGAGTGCTCTCCATGCCGGAGACGGCGGGGCTGCGGGCCGGCGGCGAACTGCCCGCCTGGCTGCACAGCCGGCTCAGCGAGGACGAACTCGCCGTGCCCGGCCGCCCGAACATCTACACCCCCGCCCGCGCCTCGCACGGCCTGGTGGCCGCGGCAGCCGCCGCCGCGGCCTGCCCGCAGGAACACGCGGAGGTCGTGGCGGCCGCGCACGCGGCGGTCGCCGACGCCACCGGCGAGGTGCCCGCCGCCGGGGACGTGGTGGCGACGCTGGTGTCGCTGGGCTGGCTTGAGGACGAGGACGGGGTGCTGTCGGTCGCCCACGACATCGTCGCCGACCAGCTCGTCGAGTCCGTCATACTGCCCGAGCCCGACTCCGCGCCGGACGTCCCCGGCACCCACGCACTGCTCGCCGGCTGCCTCACCGGCGCCCGCACCGTCGGCCGGTTCGCCGTCAACATCGGCCGGCTCGTCAACGACCTGGTCCTCGCCGACCGGGCCGCCGCGAGCGCGGCCGTGCTCGACGCATGGTTCACCGAACACGCCACCGACGTCGGCCGGCTGATGCGGCACGACTCCGACGTCGGCGGGTACGCGCTCGGCGCCATCTGCTCCGGACCGCCCTGGTCCGCCTCCGCCGTGCACAACTGGGGGCAGGTCGTCAGCCCGTGGCTCGCCGACCACGGCGCCGGCCACGACGCCCGGCACGTGCTCCACCGCGGACTGCGCCATCTGCCGGGCGACGGCGCCCTGTTGCTCGTACCGACCGCACTGGCGTGGCTGAAGACCCACGGTCTGACCAGCGAGGCCAACTATGTCGCGGGCCCGCTGCTCTCCCGTACCGACGTGCCGACCGAGGCCGTGCAGCAGGCCGTCACCACCGCGCTGGCCTGGCTCGACCGGCACACCACGCACGCCGGCGCCGGCTACGTCATCAGACCGCTGCTCGCCCGCACCGATCTGCGCGCCGACGACGCCCAACGGGCCCTCGCCGCCGCGTTCGTATGGCTCGACCGCTACACCGCGACGCACAGCGCCGGCTACGTGCTCAGCACCCTCCTGCCGCGCGCCGACCTGAACGCCGCGGACGCCGGGCGGATGCTGTCGGTCGCCCTGGCCTGGCTCGACCACCATGCGACCGCGCCCGACGCCGGGCACATCCTCCGGCCGCTGCTCTCGCGCGCCGACCTCGGCCCCGGCGACGCGAGCCGGGCCGTGCGGGCCGCGCTCACCTGGCTGGACCTGCACGGAATCACCGACCGGGCCACGTTCGTCCTCTCCCCGCTGCTCGCCCGCACCGACACGGACGCCGACGCCGCCCGGCGGGCACCGGCCGCGGCCCTGCGCTGGCTGGACCAGCACGCCACCACCGCGGAGGCCCGGTTCGTCCTCGGCCCGCTGCTCGCCCGCACCGACCTGGCCGCCGAGGACGCCGCCCGGGTGCTGGCCACCGCGCTGGTCTGGCTGGAGCGGCACGCCACCGCGGCCGACGCCGAGTCGGTCCTCAGCCGCCTCGTCCAACACTCCGGCCTGGCCGCCGAGGACGCCGCGCGGGTGCTGGCCGCCGCGCTGGTCTGGCTGGAGCGGCACGCCACCACGGCCGACGCCGAGTTCGTCCTCAGCCGCCTCGTCCTGCGGACCGATCTGCCCGCCGCCGACGCCCGGCGGGTCACCCGCGCCACCCTCGCCTGGCTCGACCGGCACACCACCGCCGAGCGGGCCAAGTACCTCCTCGGCCGCCTGCTCACGCTGCCCGACCTCGCCGATGCCGATGTGCGGCGGCTGGTCCTCGCCGCCCTGGCCTGGCTCGACCAGCACGCCGCCGACGACTCCGGGCACGTCCTCGCCCCGCTGCTCTCCCGCACCGACCTCACCCCCGAAGAGGCCCGGCAGGCGGTGACGGCCGCCCTGACGTGGCTCGACCAGCGCATGATCGGCGACGCCGGCTATGTCCTCAGACCGCTGCTCGCCCGGTCCGACCTCACCGCGGCCGACGCCCAGCGGGCGATCCGCACCGCCGTGGCCTGGCTCGCCCACTACGAGACCACGCTGGGCGCCGGTTACGTCCTCAACGTCATCCTGGCCCGCGGCGACCTGACCCCCGACCAGGCCCGGCGGGCGCTCGCCGCGGCCCGCGCATGGCTGGAGCGGCACACCGCCACACCCGACGCCGGATACGTCTTCGGCCGGCTGATCGCCCACCCCGACGTCCCGCAGGGCGAAGCACAGGAACTGCTGCCCGCCGCCCTCGCCTGGCTCGGCGACCACCTCACCGCGCCGGAGGCCCGCCACGTCCTCGACGCCCTGGACGCCCGCACGGACCTCGGCACGGACGACACCCAGCGGTTCGCGTCGACCGTGCTCACCTGGCTCGACCACCACGCCAGCACCCTGAGGGCGCAGTCCGTGCTCAACACGTTGCTCGCCCGCAGCGATCTCACCGCCGACCAGGCCCGGCGGGCCGTCGCCGCGGCGCTGCGCTGGCTCGACGGTCATCTCGCCGGGCCCGGCGCCGGCTACGTTCTCAAACCGCTGCTGGCCCGCGCGGACCTGCCCCCCGACGCCGCCCGGCGGGCCGTCACGGCGGCCCTCACCTGGCTCGACGACCACGCCACCGGGCAAAGCGCCCAGTTCGTCCTGAACACCTTGCTTGCCCGCCCCGATCTCGGCGCCGACGAGGCCCCGCGGGCGCTGGCCGCCGCCTACCGCTGGCTCGACGGGCACGCGGCCCTGCCCGAGGCGCGCTTCGTCCTCGACCCGCTGCTGGCCCGCTCCGACCTCGGCCCGCAGGCCGCACGGCGGGCCGTCGCGGAGGCCGCGGCATGGCTCGGCCTCCATGCCGCCACGCCCGGCGCCGGCTACGTCCTCGTCCCGCTGCTGGCCCGCGGCGACCTGCCCGCCGAAGACATCCAGCGGTCGGTCGCGGCCGCCCTGGTGTGGCTGGACCACCACGCCACCACACCGAAGGGCCGGTTCGTCCTCAACGCCCTGCTCGTCCGGACCGACCTGCGGCCCACGGACGCCCAGCGGTCGGCCGTCGCCGCCCTGGCCTGGCTCGACCGGGGCGCCCTCGACATCGTCGCCGGCTACGTCCTCAAACCGCTGCTCGCCCGCGCCGATCTGACCGACGAGCACGCCCGGCGGTCCGCGACCGCCGCGCTCACCTGGCTCGACCGGCACACGCTCACCGTCGACGCCGCCTATGTGCTCGGGCGGGTGCTCGCCCGCACCGACCTCAGCGCCGATGACGCCCGGCGCGCACTGGCCGCGGCCTCCGCCTGGCTCGACGAGCACGCGTTGCTCGCGGAGGCCCGCTTCGTGCTGGACCCGCTGCTCGGCCGGCCCGAAGCGACCGAGGACCAGGTCCGGCGGTCCGCCGCCGTGGCGCTCGCCTGGCTGGACCGGCACGCCACCGCCTTCGGGGCCGGCTACGTCCTCAAACCACTGCTGGCCCGAGCCGACCGGCCGGCCGACGACGTACGGCGTGCCGCGTCCGCCGCGCTCGACTGGCTCGACCGGTACCCCCTCGCGCCGAGCGCCGCACATGTGCTGCGACCGCTGCTCGAACGCACCGACCTCACACCCGACCACGCCCGGCGGGCGACCGCCGCCGCACTACGCTGGCTCGGTGACCACGCGCCCGCCCCGCGGGCCCGGTTCGTGCTCGGCCCGCTGCTCGCCCGCGGCGACCTGCCCGCCGAGAACGCCCCCGCGGTCCGCGCGCTGGCCCTGACCTGGCTGGAGGACCACGCCACCGTCGCCGGCGCGCCGATCGTCCTCAAACCGCTCCTCTCGGACGCCGGACTCGGTCCCGCCGACGCCGCGCGAACGGTCTCCTTCGCCTTCGCCTGGCTCGGCGAGCATGCGTCCGCGGCACGGGCCCGGTTCGTGCTCGGCCCGCTGCTGGCCCGCGGCGACCTGTCCGCCGGGGAGATACGGCGGGCGATCGCCCTCGCCCTCGCCTGGCTGACCGAGCACGCCACGACGGAGAAGGCCACGACCGTCCGCGACGCGCTGCGCTCCCGCCCCGACCTCACCCCCGAAGAACTCCACCACCTGAAAGGCCCATGAAGCCCGTCCCACGGACAGCCCCTTGCCCACCCTGCGCCGGCCGGGATGAGCCGACCGGCGCTGCACCCCGGCCCTGGGCGATGATCACCGCTCACCGACCATGGGCTGGCCGCCGCCGCGGAGAACCCGTTGGGTGCGCGCCGCGGTCGGCGACGCGGGCGCCCTGGTCACGGCGGTACGGGAGCACCGGCCCGACATCATCGTCACCGACGTCCGCATGCCGCCGGACCACACCGACGACGGACTGCGGGCCGCCGTCGCGCTGCGCCGCGAGCAGCCCGGCCTGCCGGTCCTGGTGCTCAGCCAGTACATCGAGCAGTCCTACGCCGCCCATCTGCTCGACCTGGGCAGTGACACCGGGGTCGGCTACCTCCTCAAGGACCGGGTCAGCGTCGTCGGCGAGTTCGTCGACGCGGTCGCCCGGGTCGCCGCGGGCGCCACGGTCGTGGACCCCGAGGTGGTCCGCCAACTCCTCAACCGCCGCCGCGATCCGCTGCAACGCCTCACCCCACGCGAACGCGAGGTCCTCGCCCTGATGGCCGAGGGACGCAGCAACGCCGCCATCGCCCGCGCGCTGTACGTCACCGAGGCGGCCGTCAACAAGCACATCGGCAACATCCTGCAGAAGCTGGAACTCCACATCGACGGCGAGGGGCACCGGCGCGTGCTTGCGGTCCTCGCCTATCTGCGGGCGTGAACGACCCCGTGCGATGACGTCCCCCGGGCTGTCCCCCGTGCGAGCTACGTGCAGGTGTCCACTGTGCGGTGACGATCTCGGGCCGCCGGATCCCTAGCGTTCGGGGCAGCCGCGGCGCACCGGCCGCGGACCGGGCGAAGGAGTGTTCATGAGGCTGGTCTGGCAGCTTGTGGCCGTCGCGGCGGTCTCGTCCATCGGTGGTCGGGGCGTCACCGCGGCGCAGGAGAAGAGCCCGTGGCTCACGCTGGTCGTCGGCGTCCTGACCGTGGTCGTCGCGGTGCCCGTCTACGGCTGGGTGGTACGGCGCACCGAGCACCGCCCGGTCACGGAGGTGGCCCGCGCCGGTGCCGGGGCCGCGATCGTCCGTGGAGCGGCGATCGGCGTGGTGCTGTGCGGGGCCGTCATCGGGAACCTCGCCTTCCTCGGCTACTACCGCGTGGACGGCCTGGGTTCGCCGGCCGGTGCCGTCGGCCTGTTCGGCTTCATGGCCGCCGCCGCGGTGACGGAGGAACTGCTCTACCGCGGGGTCCTGTTCCGGATCATCGAGGAACGCACCGGAACATGGCTCGCGCTGACCCTGACCGGTGCGCTGTTCGGCCTGTCGCACCTGCTCAACCCGCACGCCGAGCTGTGGGGTGCCGTCGCCATCGCGGTCGAGGCCGGCGGCATGCTCGGGGCCGCGTACATCGCCACCCGCAATCTGTGGGTGCCGATCGGCCTGCACTTCGGCTGGAACTTCACGGTGGGCGGCATCTTCAGCACCGAGGTCTCCGGCAACGGCACCCCGCAGGGACTGCTCGACGCCGCCACATCGGGGCCGACGCCGATCAGCGGCGGCGACTTCGGCCCCGAAGGCAGCCTGTACACGGTGGTGTTCGGCGTGCTGACGACGATCGTGTTCCTGTGGCTGGCCCGCCGCCGCGGCCACCTGGTGCCCCGCCGCCGGCGCACCGACCGGGCCGCCGCCACCGTTACACTCGCCCGGTGATCAGCCTCAGGCGACCCGCCCGGCCGCGCAGCGGGTTCGACATCACAGCCTGGTATCCGCTGCTCGGCCCGCTGCTGTTCGCCGCGTCGCTGGTGCCGTCGTTCCACAGTCACGGCACCCAGCTCGGCGGCCTGCCGCCCCGCCCCCTCGATGTGTTCGCCGTCCTGGCCATCGCCCTGGAATGCCTTCCCCTGACGGTGTCCCGGCGGTGGCCGGTGGCCTGTCTGGCGCTGGTGTCCGCGGGCTTCGCCGTGGACCAACTGCGCGGCTACCACTCGCTCGCGGGCACCGCGCTGCCCCTCGCGCTGCTGGGCGTGGGCTCCCGCCTGGAACGGCACCGGCGCGCCACCGCGCTCGGTTTCTCGGCGGCGTACGTGCCGCTGGCCCTCGCGCTGTACCGGCTCGGTTCGGGCGAACCGGCGGGCGAGTTCGTGCTGTTCTACCTGGCGCTGGCCCTCGCCTGGGGCATCGGAGGCTGGCTGCGCTCGGCGCGGGCCGCGGAGGCCGAACGCCGCCGCCGCGTCGCGCAGGAGACCCGGACCGCGGAACGAGCCCGTATCGCCCGCGAGTTGCACGATGTGGTCACCCACCATGTCACCGCGATGGTGGTGCAGGCCGAGGCGGCACGCTATCTGACCGCCGCACCCGACCGCCTGGACCAGACCCTGACCGCCGTCACGGACACCGGCCGGCGCGCCATCACCGACCTGCGTCACCTGCTCGACCTCCTCAACCCCGATCACGGCACCGGCACCAGAACCCCGTCGGCGGGCCGGCTGCGCACCCTGGTGGACCAGACACGCGAGGCAGGACAGCCGGTGGACTTCACCGAGGACGGCACCCCCGCACAGGTGACCGGCAGCGCCGACCTCGTCGCCTACCGGGTGGTCCAGGAAGCACTCACCAACGCCCTCAAGTACGCGTACGGCAGCCATACCGCCGTCCGGGTGCGCCACACCGAGAAGGAGATCACCGTGGAGGTCAGCACGGACGCGTCCGCCGCGCAGCCGGCCGCACCGGGCGGCAGCGGACGCGGCCTGGCCGGCCTGCGGGAACGCGTCGACGTCCTGGGCGGCGACTTCAGCGCCGGCCCGCGGGCCGGCGGCGGCTTCCTGGTACGGGCCCGCATACGCGCCGGAAACCCCTCATGACCGCCCCGATCCGCGTCCTGGTCTGCGACGACCAGATGCTCGTCCGCACCGGCCTGGTGACCATCATCGACGCACAGCCCGACCTGGAGGTCGCCGGCGAATGCGCCGACGGGCGGGCCGCGGTCGACCTCGCCGGCCGGCTCCGCCCGGACGTCGTCGTCATGGACGTCCGCATGCCCGTGCTCGACGGCATCGAGGCCACCCGCCTGCTGGCCGGCGCCGGCGTCCCCCACCCCGCGAAGATCCTCGTGGTGACCACGTTCAACCTGGACGAGTACGTCTACGAGGCGCTGCGCGCCGGCGCCAGCGGCTTCCTCCTCAAAGACGCGCCGCCCGCCCAACTCCTGCACGGCATCAGAACCGTCGCCACCGGCGCGGCCCTGCTCGACCCCGACGTCACCCGCCAACTCGTGGGCCGTTACGCCGCCCGGATCAGGCCCGCCGAGGGCGGCGGACCGAACGACATCCCGCTGACCCCACGCGAACTGGAAGTGCTCCGGCTGATCGCCGACGGCCTGTCCAACAGCGAGATCGCCGGGACCCTCCAGATCAGCCAGGAAACCGTGAAGACCTTCGTCTCCCGCATCCTCACCAAACTCGACCTACGCGACCGAGTCCAGGCAGTCGTCTACGCCTACCGTCGCGGCCTGGTCACCTGACCCCAGGGCTCCCGCCCAACAGACCACCGGTGAGACGTGTGTTGACGCGTGCGCCAGCGGGTCAGTTGTCTGCGGGACCGGTGAGCTATCGGTGGTGGGTGGTGGCCTTGGTGGTGACGTGTTGGATGGCCTTGGCGGCGATGTCGGGTCGGTCGACGTGGATGTAGTGGCCGCTTCCGGCGGCGGTGCTGAGCTTGCTGCGGCTGGATATCGCACGCCACTGGCGCTGCCCTTCGGACCACATCCGTTCCAGCGCGGGCCCGTATTCGGGAACCGAGTCGTACTGCTTGTCATGCTTGACGATCTCCACGGGAATGTCTCCTGCGGAGCGCACCTTCGCGTCGCCGATGACGAACTTCTCCGGGTTCTCGCCCTTGTCCACCGCGAGGGTCTGCGCACGCAGTTCCGCAGCAAGTCCGGTCGCCGATTCGGGAATCACCCTCGAAATGTCGGCGGTCAAGGTCGGTATCGTCGCGTCCAGCAGCACCAGCCCCTTGACCCGGTCCTGATGGTCGGGGGCGTACCGGGCGGCGATCAGACCGCCCAGCGAGTGGCCGGCCAGGACGACCGGACCGTCCCCGGCGAGCCGGTCGAGCACCGCGGTCAGGACCTTTCCGCTGCTCGCAGCGGTCTGGAGGCCGTCGGGCCGATCGCTGGCGCCTTCGCCGAGCCGGTCGTAGGAGCAGACCCTGTCCTTCTTGCCCACGGTCTTCTGCAGGTCGGCCATCGTGTCCAGCCCGTCGCCGCCACCGGCCATCAGGATGACGACCGGCCTGCCGGCCGCCGGACGTCCGGAGCAGGAGACGTTCACCGAATGGCCCGCGGCACGGATCTTCTTCGTCCCGGTGAACGGATCCCCGTGGTCTTGTCGCGCGGTCGTGGCGGACGCCGGCTGCGACTGTGTCCGGGCGACTTCCGCGCAGGCGACAACCCCCGCGCCGGCGACCGTACAGCACAGCGCCGCCATGGCGGTCGCCCTGATTGCGCGCATCATTGAGCCCTCCCGAAAGACAGTGAACCGAGAAACGACGTGGATGACGGGGGCGGTGCGACACATGCTCGGCACCGCATTCCGTACCAGGCCCCGCGCCGGGTTTCTCGGCCGGAGCGCGGCTGCCACCACTGAATCTAGGGATCGGGCGGCCCGGAATCGTCACCCTGTGGCGGGTATCTGCGCGTAGCTCTCAGGAGGGACAGCCCTGGAGGGCCGGCCATGCCGGTTCAGCCGGCCACCGCGGGGGGCGCCCGCGGTGGCCGACCCCCGCCGCCCCCGCCGTGCGGCGACCTGCCGGGCCGGGAGGGGCGGGGCGTCGGCACGGAAGCCCCCGGCGGGGGCGTCAGGAGGGCGGGCAGCCGAACCAGTGCACCGTGCCGTTACCGGAGGTGTAGCCCAGGCATCTGACGGTTCTGCCGTGCAGGGTCTCGGTCCGGTCGACCTTTCCGTCCAGATAGTCCATATGGTGGTGGGTCTGCACGAGCGTGTCGATCTCAATGGTGTACCAGCGGCGCTTTTCGTCCGGCAGGTCGCACCGGTGGCCGATCACGTCGGTGCTGGGCCCGCTGCTCCACATGATCCGTTCGGCGCGTTCGCAGTGCGCCCGGCCGTTGGCGCCGCCTGCGCCTGCGGTACCGGCGCCGGCACCGAGCAGGGCCGCCGTGCCGGTGGTCACCGCCGCGGTGGTGCCGAGCAGGCGCTTCAAAGTGATGTTCATCGATCGTCCTCCATGGTGACGGTAGGCAGTGGAGAAGTCACCTGGAGTGATAGTCACACCGATCCGGGGGGCTCGGCTCGGCGGCCGGAGGCGCAGTCCGCCGACCCGGTGATCCCGGTGATGCCAATGCAGCACCTGACCGCCGCACTGCCTGGGCATCCCGGCGAGCAGCGGCGAGGTTCTTCCGGGCGGCCACGGTGTCGGGGTGGGTGTCCCCCAGTACCCGCTCGAAGTCGGCGACGGCGGACTCGTACAGCGGCATGGCCCGTGCCGGATCCCCCGCCTTCTCGTAGGCGATGGCGAGATTGGCGCGCGTGCGCAGGGTGGCCGGGTGGGTGGGGCCCAGCAGTCCTTCGCGCTGGGCGAGGGTGGCCTCGTACAACGGGACGGCGCGCGCCGGCTCGCCCGCCGCCACGTAGGCGCCGGCGAGGTTGTTCCGGAGGGTCAAGGTGTCGCGATGGGTGTCGCCCAGCACCCGTTCGGACTGCGCGAGGGCGGTCTCGGACAGCGCGATGGCGCGCGCCAGGTCGCCCGCCGCCCGGTAGGCGCGGGCGAGGTTGTTCCGGCTGGTCAGGGTCTCGGGGTGAGCGTCGCCCAGTACCTGTTCGCGCTGGGCGAGGGTGGTCTCGCACAGCGGGATGGCGCGCTCCAGGTCGCCCACCCTCTTGTAGGCGAGCGCCAGATTGTTCCGGCTGGTCAGGGTGGCGGGGTGGGTGTCGCCCAGTACCTGTTCGCGCTGGGCGAGGGTGGCCTCGAACATCGGGATGGCCCGCTCCACATGCCCTGCCTCGCTGTAGGCGAGGGCCAGGTTGTTGCGGCTGCGCAGGGTGGCGGGGTGAGCGTCGCCCAGTACGCGCTCGCGTTGGGCGAGGGTGGACTCGAACAGCGGGATGGCCCGCCCCGGATCCCCCGCGTCCTCGTAGGCGCCGGCGAGGTTGTTGCGGCTGGTCAGGGTGGCGGGGTGGGTGTCGCCCAGTACCCGTTCGCGATGCGCGACGACGGCGGTGCGCAGGGGGACGGAGTCGGCGTTTCGGCCCTGTCGGTCAAGGTGGTGGGCCGCATCCTGGTACAGGTCGGCCAACTGGGATGAGGCCGGGCGGTCGGGCGGCGCGGATTCGGCCAGGGCGAAGATGTGGGGGAGGAGGCGTTCCCACCGCGCGTCCCGCTCCGGTGCCACGGCGTCCGCGTCGGGCATGGCCTGGCACAGCCCCTGCTCGGCCTCCTGCCAGCCCCGCACCGCGGTGGGGGATTCGGCGGTGGCTCGGATGCGGAGCACGGTCTGCACCAGGCGGTGCACGGTGAGGCCCTGGCGGTCGGCGGTGAAGGCGATCATGTTGTAGGCGTGCAGTACGCCCAGCGCGTCGCCCAGCGCGACCGGGTCGGGGGCCACCGGAGCGAGGAGCGTCCGGAAGATGTCGTCGGGCGCCAGCCACGCCATCGTGTGGAGCAACCGGGCGGCCAGCGGGTCACGGCCTTCGATGGCGCTCAACGTGTGGTTCCAGACGCGGGCGATGGTACGTTCCGGATCCGTGCCGTCCGCCGCCCTGTCCACGACCCGGCCCAACAGCCGCCGGTATGCGCCCAGTTCGGTGCCGGTCTGGTACAGATAGGCGCCCGCCTGCTCCAACGCCAGGGGAAGATACCCGAGTTCCGCGGCCAGATCCTCGGCCTGGCGGCGCTGTTCCCCAGTCGGCGACTGCCCCGGCCCGAGGGCGAGGGCGCACAGCAGGTCCGCGGAGGCGTCCGGGTCGAGCAGGCCCAGGGCCATGGTCGGGGCGATGTCGTGCCAGCCCGTCGCTTTGCGGCTGGTGGCCAGGTGATGGCCGTCGGGCAGCGCCCCGAGGCAATGGCGCAGGTCCTTCGGGTCCTCCACGTTGTCGAAGACGAGCAGCCAGCCCGGATGCCATTGCAGCCAGAGAATCGCCCACGCCGCCCGTTCCGGCACGCCCACCGCCGCCGCCCAGTGCGGGCACAGCCGTAGCGCAAGGGCGGCCAGACCCGTGGTGATCTGTTCGGCGGACTCGGCGGTGATCCACCACACGAGCGTGTACTCGGTTCGGTACTCGTGGGCGTAGCGCAGCGCGAGGGAACTCTTCCCGATCCCGCCGAGCCCGTGGATCGCCCGGGTGCGGGACGAGGACGGGGTCACCGCGGCCTCGCCCTCCCGGGCCAGCAGCTCCCGCAGCCGCGCCAGTTCCCGGCCGCGGCCCACGAACATCCCGGACGCCGATCCGGGCAGATTCGCCGCCCCGGGCGGCGCGTTCACCTCCCGCGCCCAGCGCACCGCCTCCGGCGGAAGCATCACCACACGGGCGCCGTCACCGGTGATCGCCACATCGATGCCGCCGGCGGCCGCGACCGATCGCGGGCCGGACGCCTGCGGTGCGCCCGGCGGCACCGGGTGGGGGCCGCTCACCGCCCGAGCGTGGTGTTGTCACCGGTGACGGCGAGGGTCAACAGCCCCGTGCCATAGGCACCCAGGGCCGCTGTCGGACAAGGATCCGCCGGCCCCGTGAACTGAACGATCTCCGCACTCATCCTCAACCTCTCGGCCCGCGAACCCACTTGTACCGCAAACCCAGCGTAAGGAAACAACGCGCCCCGCGGTCCGCCAACCACCGCAAGCTCCGCCCTTTTACCTGGTCGGCGCCCGCAACGCCGAGGGCCGCACGCCCGCCCCGACCGCGACCGCCCGCCCCGGCCGCGACCGACCGCCGCTGGACGGCCGGGGCCGTTCCGCGGTGGGACCGTTACCGAGGACTCACCGGCGGCCGGACACGGACCGGGAGCGGCCCCGCGTCGCCAGCGCGACGCCCGTCCCGATTCCCGCGATCACCAGCCCGATCCCACCGAAGACCAGGGGCAGCAGCCACAAGGAGGCGAACCCGTTGATCCGCGCGTCCTCGGGGGAGTCCGCGCGGTACCGCACCTCGACCCCCGCACCCTCCTCATACGCCGGCGGGTTCGCACCCGTGTCGCTCCGGAACGTCCTCCGTATGCCGTCTGCCGACGTGAACTCGACCACCGGGTACGCCACGGGCTCGTCATGCACCCGCCTGGTGCGCGATACGCCGCCGCGGTCGTTGCGCTGGTCGTACCGCCACTCCATGCCCACCACCGTGCCCCGGGTGCGCTCCGCAGACGCCAGGAAGGAGACCGACACCCCCGTCAGGACCAGTCCGATGCCCAAGAACAGCGCCCCGAACGCGATGGCCCCCCACACGATCCACCGGCGGGCCCCCAGCCCACCCGCCTGAACCTTCACGGCATCCCTCTCACCTGTACGGAGTGAGTAGGGACGCTATCCCAGCCACCCCGCCACCCACGCTCGCCCCCAGTCCCCAGTCCCCAGGCCCCAGTCCCCAGGCCCAGAACCGCCCGACCCACCCCAACCGTCCGACCGGCCCGGACGAAGCGCGTCGTCCGGGCCCGTGGGGCGGTGGTGAAGACCGGGTCAGAACAGGGCCTTGTACCCCTGCCAGCCGGTGGCGATCTTCGTACGGCCGCCGAAGGAGCCCTTGCCGTTGCCGTTGTTGCGCCAGAGGATGCCGGAGGTGTCGCGGGAGACGATGTCGGCTCTGCCGTCGCCGGTGATGTCGCCCACGCCCACGATCACGTTGTACGACGAGCCCCAGTCGTTGAAGACCTTCACGCGGCTCTTGAACTTGCCGGTCGCGGTGCCGTCGTAGCGCCACAGCTCGTTCGACTTGTCCTGCGCCAGCAGGTCGCCGTAGCCGTCGCCGTTGAGGTCACCCGCGCCCACGATCTTCTTGTAACCCGTCCACTTGGACGCGATCTTCACCTTGGCGGAGAGCTTGCCCGTGCTCGTCGCCTTGTAGAGGTAGACGTCGCCGGTCGAGGACTGGCGGGCGATCAGATCGGCCCGACCGTCACCGCTGATGTCCCCGGGCGAGGTCAGCACGTCGTACTGGTTCCAGCCCGTGCCCAGCGAGGTGTACGCGGTGGACGGCGTCACCGCCGCCCCGCACGCGGGCCGGTAGGCGCGCAGCGCGCCGCTGCTGAACCGGACGAGCACGTCGTTGCACCGGTCACCGCTCAGGTCGCCGAAGGGCACGGCCTTCACCGTCGTCGGCCACCCGGAGCCCGTGCGCTTCCCGGTGAACGTTCCCTTCCCCGTCCCGTACTGGTACGTCAGCCCGCCCGAGCCGTTCAGCGTCACCAGCTCGCCGAAGCCGTCCGACCCGACGAAGTCACGGCGGGCCGCGGCGGCCCCGGAGACCTTGACCGTGCCCGTCTTCGTCAGCGCCGTGCCCCGCCCGTCCGCCGGGGTGACGGTCAGCGTCCAGGCGTAGGCGCCGTTGGGCACCAGCCGGCCGGAGCCGTCCTTGCCGTTCCACGCCGGGGTCACCACACCGCGCGCCAGACCGCCGGAGAGCGTGCGCACGGCCGTACCGGCCTTGGTGCCGATCACGAGCTTCCAGGAGGCCGCGGGCTTGTTCAGCCACCACTTCGGGCTCCACTGTGCGGCGCCGCCCTTGACGTCCACCGAGGTGGCGAGGGTCGCGTCGCGCTGGACGAGGGAGGAGACGGGGACGCCGCTCGGGGTCAGCCGGATGGTGTTGTCGGAGCGGAGCTGGGCGATCACGCCGGTGTACGGGTCGACGTCCCAGGCGTTCCCCTCGAACCTGCCAGCGGTGTGCGACACGGGCGTCCCGCTGCGGACGTCGATCACCTTCAGCTGCCCGGCCTCGGTCGTCGCGACGAAGCCGTCGCCGAGCTTCGCCTGTTCCCAGTCGGAGCCGGAGACGAGGGTCAGGTTCCGTTCGGTGACGGTGTCGTAGACGCCCTGGCCCTCCGAGTTGAGCACGCAGTTCCACAGCAGCCACCGGCCGACCGCCTGGAAGCCGTTCAGCAGACAGCCGCTTCCGAACCACACCGGCTCGCCGCGCCGCCCGGTCAGCAGGTCGACGGGGACCACGGTGTCGTTGCCGGACATCACCCACAGGGTGGTGCCCCACAGCGCCCGCACGCCCTCCGTCGTCGTGAACACCGTACGCCCGGAGTCGAGGTCGACGACCCGGGTCTCCGCCGTTCCGGTGCTGGTCCACGGCCTGGTCAGGGCGGCGAAACGGCCACTGGCGGCGGTCGCGGACTGGTAGACGCGGGAGCTGTCGATGCGGGTGCCGGGCAGCGACTGGGTGGGCCCGAGGAGGTGGGGCTGCTGGGCGGTGCTCGTGCCGTAACCCGAGATGACCGTCCGGCCGTCACCGGTGTCGAGGAGGTGCGGGCGGCCCTGCGAGTAGTTCTCCGGCGCGATGCGGCCCCGGGTGGTGCGTGCCCCCACCGTGGGGGAGCCGGTCGCGCCCGTCTCACGGGTGTGGAGATACGTCCACTCCCCCTCGGGGTCCTGCTCCACGGTGGTCAACCGCCCCTGGGCGAGGGACAGTTGGGAGACGCTGTGGACGGTCGGCCGGGGATACGCGTCCGCGACCCTGCGCACGGTGACCCCGCCGCCTTCGGCCGGCTCGACGAGGGAGACACCCCATTGGTCCGGGCCGGTGCCGCCCGGCACCAGGAGCCCGCCGTCCGGAGTCGGCACGGCCTGCCGGGACGTCCTGGCCAGCAGCGTCCGCGGCGCGGAGCCGTCGAGGGGGACGGCGTCGACCCGCCAGACCGGGAGGCCGGTGTCGTAGCGGCCAAGGGAGGAGTCGTACCGCGACACGACGACGGTGTCACCGACCAGGCCCAGCACCTGCCCGACGTCGGCGAGCGGCATGGTCCGCGGCGCTGTGGTCAGGTCCTTGCGGGAGGCGATGTGCAGAGTGCCGTCGTACCACCACACCAGGTGGGTGGCGCTGAGCGCGACCAGGTAGTACCACGACTGCACGGCGTACGGCAGCGTCGTCAGGCGCCCCTGCGCGACATCGAGCCAGCCGGTGAAGTCGTCGTCGCCCTTGCGGTACCGCACGACCTGTCCGTGCGCGTCACCCTGCGACGAAGGGGACGACAGATAGACGCCGGAGGGGACGCCTTCCACCGTGCGATCGGCGACGGAGCCGTCGTCCCGGACGTCCAGCAGATGCCACACGGAGTCGGTGCCCGGGGTTCCGGTGGTCGTGACGACCGTGGACCCGAGGGTGCTGAAGTATGCCTGCCCGTCGGGGAGCGCGACCGTGCTGACCTGGCCGGACGTCATGTCCCGCAGCGTCACGGTCCTGGCGGAGCCGTCGTAGCGGGCGACGACGTCCGAGCCCGCGCCGGCACTGGTGACCCCGGTCCCGGCCGTCACGGACGCGTCGACGACCGTGTCGACGCCGTCGTACGTCGTCCACAACTGGCCGCGCCCGTGCTCGTAGCGGAGGAACCCCGAGGGCCCCGCGCTCAGCAGACTCGTCTGCGGAAGCAGAGCCGGGGTGGCCGGCACGGTCACCTCTCCGGTGGCCGTTTCAGCGTGCGCGCTGCCGACCGTCGGCGAGCCGAGGCCGAGGGCCAGTGTGAAGGCAACGGCGGCGGTGGCGCCTCGTACGAGCGCGCGTCTACCCATGCAGGACCTCTCCGGGACGGTAGGCAAAGGCGTGGAGAGACCTGCGCATGCGCCGCCTGAGCCGCAGGCCATGGGCGCGCGGCACATATGACGTTCAGACATCCCCCCAGGCAAGTGGCCGGATCGTAGCAGTTGCCCTGTCCATGACCTGCACACGGCAACAAGGCCCCGTCCACCTCATGGCGTACCGGGCGAGCCGCACGGACAGCGGTCCCGCCCCTGGACCGCCAGGTGGTTCGGCGACGGCGATCCCACGGCCGGTCCGGCAGGCCCGCCAAGGTCCCATGGCGATGGTCCTCATCTCCTGGCCGCGTTCCGCGCGGGCGAGTGGTCCATGCCGATGCCGGCGAGCGTGGCCGGTTCCTCGCAGCGCGGGCCGGAGGGTGGTACAGGTCGGTGCCCATCCTGCGGGCGTCCTGGTGGGGCCGGCCCGGGTGCGCCGGACGCGCAGAACCGGCCGGGCTTCATCCCGTCGCTGCTGAGAATCCGACGCTGTCCTCGCTCCCACCGGCGGCCTTCCGAGCCGTACTCTCCTTCGGCCACCAAACGGCGCTCCGGATACGGCCCCCGCGCGCGCGTTCAGCCCGAGCCGGAACTGACCGCCGATTCGCCGGCGGCACGGCGGTACTCGGCGTTGATGCGCTGCGCTTCCTCAAGCTGGTCCTCCAGGATGACGATGCGGCACGCGGCCTCGATCGGGGTCCCCTTGTCGACGAGTTCGCGGGCGCGCGCGGCGATCCGCAGTTGGTAGCGCGAATACCGGCGATGTCCTCCCTCCGAGCGGAGCGGAGTGATCAGACGAGCCTCACCGATGGCTCGGAGGAAGGCCGGGGTGGTGCCGAGCATCTCGGCTGCCCGGCCCATCGTGTACGCGGGGTAGTCGTCGTCGTCCAGACGATCATTCAGAGGGTTGTCCGATGTCATGTCACCTCGCTGTGCAACGCGTCGAGGGGCCCCGGCGCCGTACGGCACCAGGGCCCCGAAGGGAATTCAACACCATCTGTCGGCCCTACTGCTGTGCCGACCTTCTGTTTCCGCTACCCGGCCCGGCAGGGCGGAGCGGGGAATCGCAACTGCGTGACCGGGGACCACCATCCATTCCGGGGTCTTGCGGTTACCCGGGCCGAGTGCTTCTCGGGCCGGGCGATCCTGATGGCGTCTGCTCCTCCATTCCTCTCGGGACCAACAACTGAATGAACGGGTACCGCTGTTGGCGGCTCCTCAACGTGCGAGCCGCCCAGTGCGGCTGTCAGTCCCGTCACCGTTCTGGGAACACTGTGGCTTCGAGGCTCGACAGCCGCACTGACCTGCGTACTTCGTATTCAGCCACCCGCCAGTTCGTGTCTGGCGGGTCTCCTTCGACCGTGTCTACGGGAAGAGCGTATCCACGGGACGCGCGAAAGTCTACTCTGGCAAGAGTAGATTTCACCCTTCCGGTGGAGGAAGAACCCTGCCGTGGTCGGCCCTCACCGGGTGGCGGTAGCCGCCTCCTGCCGCCCGCGCAACCGTTTCAGCCCTGCGGGCGGTCCGGGTACGCGTGGGCGGCATAAGCTCTGCCGTCATGTCGAACCCTGATGAGCTGCTCATCGCCATCTCCGCCGCGGTGGAGTCCGAGCGAAGCAACCAGATGTCGCTGACCGTGGTCGTCGGCGGCGCCGTCATCACCGGCCGGCTGGCCCCCGAGGGCGTGTGGAGGGAGCGAGTGGCGGAGGTCCTGAAGGGCTCGGACCGTCTCGGCCCGTTCTCGGACGTCTTCACCCACGGCCCACGAGGGAACCAGCCCGTTCGCGGCGAGGCGCCCACGCATCTGCACTTTCATCTCGCCCGGATCCTGCAGGGAAGCCTCGGCATCCCGGAGACGGGCGGCATGTACCGAGTCGCGATCAAGGACGTCAGCGCATGGACCGTAGGCGATCTCAGCTACGTCGACCGGTGAGACGCTCGCCGCCCCGTAGCCCGCCCGGCAGTCTCCGAGCGGAGGGCGACACAGCGGTGGGGGGGCCGGCGCCCCCCCCGGGGGGGGGGCCCCCCCCCGCCGCCGGGGGGGGGGGGGCCCCCCCCCCCGCCCCCCCCCCCCCCGGGGGGGGCCCCCGCCGGGGGCGGGGGTCGGCCCCGC
>NZ_JBIALO010000045.1:0-56678 GCF_042873595.1 Streptomyces sp. NPDC004629
AAACGCCCGGTTACATTTCGAACCCGGAAGCTAAGCCTTACAGCGCCGATGGTACTGCAGGGGGGACCCTGTGGGAGAGTAGGACACCGCCGAACTAATCGTGGGAAAACCCCGCATTCTTTGAATGCGGGGTTTTCTGCGTTTAGGGTCGAGGCATGCGCTATGACCTGGTCATCTTTGACAACGACGGTGTGCTCGTGGACAGCGAGCCCATCTCCAACCGGCTGCTGGCCGCCTACCTCACCGAACTGGGTCATCCGACCTCCTACGAGGACTCCCTGCGGGACTACATGGGGGCCGCCATGCACCGCGTGCACGATCTGGTGGCGGAGCGGACCGGGCAGCGGCTGCCTGCGGACTTCGACGACGTCTTCCACGCGCGCGTGTTCGCCGCGTTCGAGCAGGATTTGAAGCCGGTGAGCGGGGTCGGCGGCGTGCTGGAGAAGCTGGCCGCGGACGGGGTGCCGTACTGCGTGGCGTCTTCCGGGAGCCATGAGCGGATCCGGGTGGGGCATCGGACGACCGGGCTCGACAGATGGTTCGAGGACTCCAGGATCTTCAGCTCGCAGGACGTGGGGCGCGGGAAGCCGGCGCCGGACCTGTTCCTGTACGCGGCCGAGCGGATGGGGGTCGCTCCGCAGCGGTGTGTCGTCGTGGAGGACAGTCCGCTGGGCGTGCGGGCGGCCGTCGCGGCCGGGATGGATGTGTACGGGTTCACCGTCATGACCCCACCGGAGAAGCTGACGGGTGCCGGGCAACTCTTCTCCGACATGCAACAGTTGGCCGACCTGCTGATATGACCCTGGGCATCCGCCCGGGGCGAAGGTGAGGAAAATTCACCTTTGGCTGGACCTACCCACGGGTATGCCGGAGCCCTACGCTCGCGGCCATGACAGATGTGCTGCGGCGCGGCAGGGCCTCGTTGGCGTTCGGTTTCTTCGCCCAGGGCGCCGCGTTCGCCCTCCTCGTCACGCGCATTCCGGCCATCCAGGACCGGTACGGCGTCTCCGACGCGCTGCTGCCCGTTTTCCTGGCCGCCGTACCGGTCCTCGCCGGGGTCGGCAGTGTGACCACCGAGCACTTGGTGAGGCGGATGCGGCCCAGCCGAGTGCTGCGCTGGTCCCAGCCCGTGGTGCTGCTGGCGCTGCTCGCCGTGGGCGCCGGTGGTGATCTGGCCTGGCTTGCGGTGGCGCTGGCGACGTTCGGGCTGGCCGTCGGTGCGCTGGACGCCTCGATGAACATGCTCGGGGTGAGCCTGCAACGGGCGTACGGGCGCAGCATCATGCTCAGCTTCCATGCGGTGTTCAGCCTGGGCGGGATCGTGGGGGCCTCGCTGGCCTGGGCGGGGGCGCACTGGCAGCTGGCGCTGTGGGTGTCGTACCTGCCGGTGGTGGCCGTGCTGCTGCCTGCGGTCCTGGTGGGCAGCCGGTGGTACCTGGACGGGAATCCGGCGCCCACGGCGGACGGGACCGGCAGGACAGGCCCGGAGGAGGGGAAGGGCGGAGCGGGGGGCGGGAGTGTCGTCTTCCGCGTGCTGCTCCCGCTGTGTCTGGTGATGACCTTCGCGTACATCGGGGACTCGACCGTGTCCAACTGGAGCGCGAAGTACCTGAAGGACGTGCTGGGGAGTTCGGAGCAACTGGCGACGGTGCCGTACAACGTGTACATGGTGACGACGCTCGTGGGCCGGTCCGTGGGGGACTTCGGGGTGCGGCGGTTCGGGGCGGCGGCGGTCGTACGGCTGGGGTCGCTGGTGGCGGCGGCCGGGTTCGCGGTGGTGTCGGCGGCGCCGGGCGCATGGGTCGGGATGCTGGGATTCACCCTGCTGGGGCTGGGTCTGTGCGTGCTGGTGCCGCAGACGTTCGCGGCGGCCGGGCGGTTGTTCCCGGGGGCTTCGGACGCGGCGATCGCCCGGCTCAACATCTTCAACTACGTGGGTTTTCTGATCGGTTCGCCGTTGGTGGGGGTACTCGGCGACGCCTGGGGCTACCGCTGGGCGATGCTTGTGCCGATGGTGTTGGTGCTGGTGACGTCGGTGTACGCCAGGTCGTTCGAGGCCCGGCCGGACCGATACGGTGGCCGGCATGAGCGGCCGCGCACAGCTGATGTGGGACGAGGCAGTAACGGGCTATGACTTCGGCCCGGGCCATCCGATGGACCCGGTCCGGCTGGAGCTGACCCGGAGACTGGTGGGCGCCCTCGGGCTCGACCGCGCCGTGCAGGTCGTCGCGGCAAAACCGGCGGGGGAGTCCACGCTGCGGCTGGTCCACCGGGAGGACTACATCGAGGCGGTGAAGGCGGCCTCGGCGGATCCCGGGTCGGCGGACGGTTCGTACGGACTGGGGACGGTGGACGATCCCGCGTTCGCCGGGATGCACGAGGTGTCCGCGCTGATCGCCGGGCAGTCGGTGGCGGCCGCGGAGGCGGTGTGGCACGGGGACGCGGCGCACGCGGTGAACTTCGCGGGCGGGCTGCACCACGCGATGCCCGGGGCCGCGTCGGGGTTCTGCATCTACAACGACGCGGCGCTGGCGATCGCGCGGCTGCTGGAGCTGGGGGCCGAGCGGATCGCGTACGTGGACGTGGACGTGCACCACGGGGACGGGGTGCAGGCGGCGTTCTGGGAGGATCCGCGGGTGCTGACGATCTCGCTGCACGAACACCCGCGGACGCTGTTCCCGCAGACCGGGTGGCCGGAGGAGACCGGGGCGGAGTCGGCGGCGGGATCCGCGGTGAACCTGGCGCTGCCGGCCGGTACCGGGGACGAGGGGTGGCTGCGGGCGTTCCACGCCGTGGTGCCGGAGCTGGTGGCCGACTTCCGGCCCGAGGTGCTGGTGACGCAGCACGGGGCCGATACGCACTTCGAGGATCCGCTGGCCCATCTGGCGGTCTCGCTGGACGCGCAGCGGGCCGTGCAGGTGGCGTGCCATGACCTGGCGCACGAGTACGCGGGCGGTCGGTGGGTGGCGCTGGGCGGAGGCGGGTACGAGGTGGTGGACGTCGTGCCGCGCTCGTGGACGCATCTGGTGGGGATCGCCGCGGGGCGTCCCGTGGCGCCGGAGACCGTGATCCCCGAGGGGTGGCGGCAGGATGTCTACGCCCGTACGCGGCAGTTGGGGCCGATGCGGATGACCGACGGGCGCTGGCCCGTGTCGTGGGCCGACTGGGAGTCGGGGTACGACCCCGCCGACCGACTGGACCAGGCCGTACGGGCGACCCGCCGGGCGGTGTTCCCGCTGCGGGGGCTGTTGGCGTAACCACAGCGCTCCGCTGGTCGGGCCGTGCTGCGTTGTTGTTCGGCTGCGGCTTCCTTGTGGCTGGCCGTGCCTGGTCGTGTGGGCGGGCGGTGCCGTGTTGTTGTTCGGCTGCGGCGCCGTTGTGGCTGGTCGCGCCCGCGCGGCGGAGCCGCATGTCGATACAGCCCCGCGCTCCTTCGGGCGCGGGGCGTTGGGCCAAGTGTGGGGTTGTTGGGGGGTTTTGGGGGTGGTGGGGGGTGTGGTCCGTCAGGATCGCTGGTGTGTTGAGCGTTGGAGCGCTTCGTGCGCATCTGTTGGCCGCCCGTCTCGCCGGGCCGGTGGCCACCTCGCGGGAGGAGAGCCTGCGTAGTTATCGGCTCTTCGCTGCTCGTGATCCCCGTGTGCTGATCGGCATCGATCCCGAACTGACCTGGGGACAGCGGGAGTTGATCGAGCTGATGGCGAGGCGATGTGGGGTTTCGGCTGATCCCCGGCACACATCCGGCCATGATGTGATTGACCCGGAGCTGACCCTCGCCGCGCTGGACGTCTTCGCGGAGCGCATCGGGGTCGCGGCCCGGCGTGGCACCCCGGTGCTGTTCGGCACCGGGCACCCGCACCGTCTGCTCGGGTTCTACGCAGCCTTGGCGGACGCCCTGTCGGCGGCGGGATGTGACGTCCTCACCCCCGCGCAGGGTCGCTGTGTCGACATAACGACCCGGTTCGGACTACGTACCCACAACCTTGATTACGTACGGGGAGTCGCGCTGGTCCGCCCGGCCGGTGCCGAACGCCCCGGTGGTGAGCCCGGCGCGCACACCCACTCCCCGCTGCCGGTTCGGACCGTGCTGGCCGCCGCGGCGGAGGCCGGCGGGCCGCTGCCCGAGCTGGTGATCGGAGACCACGGCTGGGTCTGCGGAGCAGGTCAACTGGGGTTCGAGGCGATGGGCCTTGCGGACACCGACGACCCCGCGCCGTTCGTGGGTGAGGCCGAGGGGCGAGTGTCCGTCGTCGTTCCACTTGATGACGCGGTGCGGTCTGCTTACTACCGCCCGCTTACCCGCTACGTACTCAATCGAGCGTGTCTGTCACAGTAGGCCGCCGATGGGTGCACCTCTTCCCCACTCGCATCACCCGCATCTAGTCTGGGGAGTGAGCACGCAACGACGAAGAGTCACCGGAAGGGGAAGCCGGTGGCCGTCGAGTGCGGAAGGTTCAGGTGTGTCATGGCTGCTGGCGAGAGGCCTCTGAACGAGGTCGTATTCCTTACCGTGGCGGAGGTCGCCGCGGTGATGCGCGTGTCGAAGATGACCGTGTACCGGTTGGTGCACAGCGGTCATCTGCCCGCGATCCGGGTGGGACGGTCGTTCCGTGTCCCGGAGCAAGCGGTCCACGAGTACCTCCGCGAGAGCTATGTGGGGGTCGAAACGGCTTGACGGCGGCTCCGGGTGACCGCCCGGAGCACCTCGATTACGACCTCAGCCCTCGGGCGGGTAGGCTAGCCCCTCGTAGGTCGTATGGGCCCATGGCGCCCAGCACCGAGTGATGAGAAGTGAGCGAGGGTAGTCGTGGGCTCTGTTATCAAGAAGCGGCGCAAGCGGATGGCGAAGAAGAAGCACCGCAAGCTGCTCAAGCGCACGCGCGTTCAGCGTCGTAACAAGAAGTAAGGTCGACGCAAGCCGCGAGAGCTGCGTCTGTGGCCCCCCACCGGGAGCGGTGGGGGGCCACAGGCATATTCCGACTGGGGAATTTCCGCCGCCTCCAGCATCGAGTGGTCATCACAGCGCAACGTCGACCCGCTAAGTTGACTCGAACACGGGGACATACGGAAGAAAGGCGCTGATCTTGGGGAAGGTCGTGCTCGTGACCGGCGTGGCCCGGCAGCTGGGCGGCCGTTTCGTCCGGCGGATCCAGCGTGACCCCCAGGTGGACCGGGTCGTCGCCGTGGACGCGGTGCCGCCCGAGCATCACCTCGGCGGGGCCGACTTCGTCCAGGCCGACATCCGGCAGCCCACCATCGCCCGCGTCCTCGCCGAGACCGCCGCCGACACGGTCGTGCACCTGGACGTGACGGGCATGGCGCTGGGCAGCGGCAGCCGGGCCACGGTCAAGGAGACCAACGTCATCGGCACCATGCAACTGCTCGGGGCCTGTCAGAAGTCGCCGGCCGTGCGGCGCCTGGTGGTCAAATCCAGCACCAATGTGTACGGATCGGCGTCCCGCGACCCCGCCGTGTTCACCGAGACCACCCCGCCCAAGTCGCTGCCCAGCGGGGGCTTCGCCAAGGACGCGGTGGAGGTCGAGGGGTATGTGCGCGGCTTCGCGCGGCGACGGCCCGACGTGGCCGTGTGCGTCCTGCGGTTCGCCAACATCCTGGGGCCCACCGCCGACACGCCCCTGGCCGCGTACTTCTCGCTGCCCGTTCTGCCGACCGTGTTCGGCTACGACCCGCGGCTGCAGTTCGTGCACGAGGACGACGTGATCGACGTGCTGCGGATCGCCGCGCACGAGCCGGCCCGGTCCACGCTCAACAGCGGCACCTTCAACATCGCCGGCGCCGGTGTCCTGCTGCTCTCGCAGTGCTCCAGGCGCCTCGGGCGGCCCACGGTGCCGCTGCTGCTGCCCGCGGTCACCTGGACCGGCTCATTGGTGCGTACCCTGGGCATGACGGACTTTTCACCCGAGCAGATCCGGTTGCTCACCCACGGCCGGGTCGTGTCGACGGACCAGATGCGCGAGACCCTCGGCTTCCAGCCGAAGTACACGACGGCGGAGACCTTCGCGGACTTCGCGCGCAGCCGCGGTCCCGGGCTGCTGCCGCCGGAGTCCCTGGCCGGGGCCGTCGACCGGATCGCCGCGCTGTCCCTGCGAAGCGGCGGCCACCCCCAGACGCAGAGCGCCGATTGAGGAGCGCAGCAACGATGCCGGACGCCAAGGTCATTCCGTTCGACGACGACCGGTCCCGCGGATCCGCCGTGGCCCGGTCCACGCGGCGCCGGAGCGCGGGCAGCCGGCGCTCCGGCGAGAGCGCGGTGGTGCGCGAGGTCCAGCCCCTCCCGGGACGGGTCCCGGCGCCGGATGATGTTCCCGTGACCGGAGAGGAACAGCCACCGCAGCCGCGGGACCGCGGCCTGGAGCAGCGGGTGGCGAGCGGCCTGGCCTTTCTGCGCCGGCGGCTGACCGGGGACTACGAGGTCGACGACTTCGGCTACGACGAGGAGCTGACCGACCAGGTCCTGATGTCCCTGCTGCGCCCGGTGTACGAGCAGTACTTCCGGGTCGATGTGAAGGGCATCGAGAACGTCCCGGCCGAGGGCGGCGCCCTGATCGTCGCCAACCACTCCGGGACGCTGCCGCTGGACGGGCTGATGATGCAGGTCGCCGTGCACGACCACCATCCGGCGGGCCGGCATCTGCGGCTGCTCGCGGCCGACCTGGTCTTCGCGCTGCCGGTGGTCAACGAACTCGCCCGCAAGCTGGGCCACACCCTGGCCTGCACGGAGGACGCCGAGCGGCTGCTGGGGGCGGGGGAGCTGGTCGGGGTGATGCCGGAGGGCTTCAAGGGCATCGGCAAGCCCTTCAGCGAGCGTTACAAGCTCCAGCGGTTCGGGCGGGGCGGCTTCGTCTCCACGGCGCTGCGCAAGGCCACGCCGATCGTCCCCTGCTCGATCGTCGGGGCGGAGGAGATCTACCCGATGATCGGCAATGCCAGGACCGTGGCGCGGCTGCTGGGCTTTCCGTACTTCCCGCTGACGCCGACCTTCCCGTGGCTGGGGCCGCTGGGCGCGGTCCCGTTGCCGACGAAGTGGACGATCCAGTTCGGCGAGCCGATCCCGACGGACGGCTATCCGCCGGAGGCCGCGGACGACCCGATGCTGATGTTCAATCTGACCGACCAGGTCCGCGAGCAGATCCAGCACACGCTGTACAAGCTGCTGGTGCAGCGCCGGTCGGTGTTCTTCTGAGGTCCTGCCCTCAACTGACCGGTGTCGCATGATGGTGGGCCCCTCACGGGAGGGGCCCACCATGGGGCGCTGCCGCCTCAGCAGCTCCAGTGAAGTCCGCTGCGGTTCGACAGCGCCCCGAAAGGGGCGCGGGGAACTGCGCGACCAGCCACGACGGCGCCGCAGACGACCGACGGCACAGCGCGGCATCTCCAGCGGAGCGCTTAGTTCGCGTCCTCGCTGTCGATGCCCAGGCCGGGCAGCAGGCCGGGCAGCAGGGGCGGGAGGGTGACATCCGGCTCGCTGCTGGGAGTTCTGCTGGTGGACGGGGAGGCGCTGTCGCTGCTCTCCGGCGGGTCGAGGAGTCCGCCCGTGCTGCCCCCGAGCAGGCCCTCCTCCGTGCTGCCGGTGGCCGAGTCGCTCGGGCTGCTGCTGGAGTCACCGCCGGGGGTCGAGCCGTGACCGGCGCTGGGCGTGGTCGAGTGGCGGGTGCCGGAGGAACTGTCGGGCGAGGAGCCGGGGCTCTGCTGCGCGTCCTCGCCGGTCCTGGCGGGGTTCTGCGGGAGCAGGGACTGGAGCGGGGCGACCTCTTCGTCTATGGCGTCGAAGACCGACGAGACCTGTTCGCTGACATCCCCGAGCTGGACCGGAAGCCTGTCGCGCACCGCGCCCCACACGTCGCGGTGGGAGCTGGAGAAGGTGGACAGGGCCTGGATGGGGCCGAGCGAGTCGGGGTCACGCTCGTACGCCTCGTGCAGCAGGCGGTGGCCCTCGGTGACGTCTTGCCGCATGCCCGACAGGGTGCGGCGGATCTCGCCGATCGACTCGTGGTCGAGGTGGCCGCCGCGGCCGCGCTCCAGCAGCCGCCGGGCCTCGCTCAGCCGGGTCGAGGCCTGGTCGAGGTAGGTCTGGCCGCGTTCGTCGTCCCCGTCGGTCAGGTAGTTGAGTTTGAACTCTTCGATGCCCCGCTTGAGGCCGTACAGCGAATCGCCGGGCAGGGCGTCGGAACTCGCGGCGGCGACGCCCCCGAAGGCTCCGGCGGCCACTCCGACGCTGAGTCCGCCCGCGGCCAGCCCCTTGGTCAGCCGGGTGCGCGGTCGCAACTTCCCCAGCGGGCCGGCCCGGTGCGCCCCTTCGGCCCGATGGGACCTCTGTGCGGGCACCGTAGGGTCGGTCGCTCCGGTCGCGCCGCCCTCCCGAAGCATGGCCTCCATCGCGGCCACGAGCTGGGCCCGCTGGACGACCTTGACCTCCGGGTCGAGGTGCGGCTTGGGCAGTGCGCCGAGTCCCGTGGCGAGGGCCAACAACTCGCCCTGCTCCGTCCGTTCGCCGGCCGGAGCCGGCCCCTCGGACTGCTCGGCCGCCGTGTCCCGGGCGGACTGCTCCTCCAGGGCCTGGGCGAAGGCGTTCGCCCGCCGGTGCGCCGATACGTTCGCGATCACTGGCGGCACCTCCTCTCGTCATGACGGTCGACTCCCCAGGGGGTCCTGAGGGTTGCACGCCCATGACCACTTCCACACGATCAGGTGATCAGGGTCGGCCAGAACGTGACCACAGGGAGCCTGTATCCCGCACAACGACTGGCGCGGCACTTGGGTTACGGACGACGGATGATCGGCTGGGAAAGTCAATGGGCTTTCACTGAACGTGAGTTGGACATCGCACACGGTGGCGATGTCCGGCCGGGCGTCAGCGTGCGTCGTCCGGCAGGAGCCGGGCGAGGGTGCGCACGGCCCGGTACTGGAGCGTCTTGATGGCGCCCTCGTTCTTGCCCATCACACGGGCGGTCTCCGCGACCGAGAGGCCCTGAAGGAAGCGAAGCGTCACGCACTCCTGTTGTTGGGGGTTGAGTCGTCTTACGGCGTCGAGCAGGGCCGCGTTGGACAGGGACTCCAGGACGGAGTCCTCGGGGGATCGTTCCACCTCGTTGGCGTCGAGCATCTCGCCGGTGGTGACCTCCAGCCGGAAGCGGCTGGACTTGAAGTGGTCGGCGACCAGGTTGCGGGCGATGGTGACCAGCCAGGCGCCGAAGTCGCGGCCCTGCCAGGTGAAGGTGCCGATGCGGCGAAGGGCCCGCAGAAAGGTCTCGCTTGTGAGGTCCTCGGCGGTCGCCTTGCCGCCCACCCGGTAGTAGATGTAGCGGTAAACGGTGTCGCTGTACTGGTCGTAGAGGCGGCCGAACGCCTCGGCCTCGCCGGCCTGTGCGCGCTCGACAAGGTCCATCATCCGGGCGCTGTCGCTGTCCGCGGCCGGCCGGCGGGCGGTGGCCGCGCCGGACGCGCGCCCCCGTCTGCCGGCCACCCGTCCGTCGCCCGAGCGCCGCCCCTCGACGACCGCGCTGCGCGCGGGCGCCTGCTCGATGCCGTCGGCGAGTGCGTAGCACGGGCCTACGGGTGCGGCGGTGGCGAAGGCGGGGACGGCATGCGCGGCCGGGCCGAGGCCGCGCAGCAGTTCTTGGGCCGTAGCGACCGTTGTGCGCAGCGTAGCCAGGCCCGAGGCGTCAACCCCGACGTGTGGGTACACGGGACTCCCAGAGGCAGAGCTTCCATCACGTGCAGTGCGGGACCGTTCACCCGTCGTGGCGACGGAAGGGGTACCGGTTTGCGTCTGAGGAGAATAACGCTTCGTGCAGGTGCTGCTACGCCCAGTTGCTCAAATCATCGATTACGTCGCTTCCGTAACCGATTGACGCACCATCAAGTGTCGCAGATTGACCGCTTGTTGATCAGAAAAGTGCGCGTTTCGGCGGAGTGGGGGGCGTGTTGGGGTGCGTGAGGCATCATGCGGGCGCCGGTGCCCGGCACCCGCCGACGGTGCGCCGGTGCCGGCCATTACCGACGGCGCCGGTGCAGCGCGATCGCCGCGGCCGTGCCGCCCGCCACCGCGCCCACGCCCGCCGCCGCGGGGATGCCGACCTTCGCCGCCTTGCGGCCCGTGCGGTAGTCGCGCAGCCGCCAGTCCTTCTCGCGAGCGTGCTTGCGCAGCTTGGTGTCCGGGTTGATCGCGTAGGGGTGGCCGACCAGCGACAGCATCGGGATGTCGTTGTGCGAGTCGCTGTAGGCGGCGCACCGGGCGAGGTCCAGGCCCTCCGCCGCCGCCAGCGCGCGGACCGCCTCGGCCTTGGCCGGGCCGTGCAGCGGCTCGCCGACCAGCTTGCCGGTGTAGATCCCGTCGACGGACTCGGCGACCGTACCGAGCGCACCGGTCAGGCCGAGCCGGCGGGCGATGACCGTGGCGATCTCCACCGGGGCGGCCGTGACCAGCCACACCTTCTGGCCCGCGTCCAGGTGGGCCTGGGCCAGCGCCCGGGTGCCCGGCCAGATGCGTTCGGCCATGTACTCGTCGTAGATCTCCTCGCCGATCGACTGGAGCTCGGCGACGCGGTGGCCCTTGACGATGGACAGCGCGGAGTCGCGGGCGTCCTGCATGTGCTCGGGGTCCTCGACGCCGGCCAGCCGGAACCACGCCTGCTGCCAGGCGAACTTGGCGAGGTCGCGGGTCTCGAAGAACTTCCGCTTGTACAGGCCCCGGCCGAAGTGGAACAGCGCGGCGCCCTGCATCACGGTGTTGTCCAGGTCGAAGAAGGCCGCGGCCCGGTCGTCGCCGAGCACCGGGAACTCGGGTTCCCGCGCGGCGGCGTCCGTGGTGTCCTGGACGTCGTGGACGTCCTGGGTGTCCTGCGAGGACTTGCGCGCTGCCTCCGCCGAGGCCTCGCCTGCCAACACGCTCCGCGCCGTGGCGGAGCGCCTACGGGGAGTGAGCCATCCGAGAGCGGCCATGGACGTGAGCATAGCCAGTTTGTTCGGTGCTTCCGGAGTCGTGAGGTTTGGACGGTGTGAACTCTCCTCGACCGAGCCGTTAAAGAACCGAGGCGACAACTGGTCCCGAAGTGACCGGGAGCGCGCGAGAATGGCCGGTATGAGTCCCCTCTTCCGAAGGAAGCCGGCCCCCGAGGACCGGCGCGTCACCCTGATCCGCAAGCCCGGGTGTCATCTGTGCGATGACGCGCAAGCCGTGGTCGAGCGGGTGTGCGGCGAACTCGGAGTGTCCTGGGAGCAGCAGGACATCACCGAGGACGCGCGCCTGCACGAGCAGTACTGGGAGCAGATCCCGGTGGTGCTCGTCGACGGGGCACAGCACACCTTCTGGCGGGTGAACGAGGACCGGCTGCGAAAAGAACTGACCGGCTAGTCCGACTGTCCGGGAAGCGGCCGCGAAGCGGCCGGGAATCAGCTGGGAAGCGGCCGGGAAAGTGGCCGGGAAAGTCGCCTAGGATCGAGCACGTTTGGTCTCGGGGGCGGGATTCATTGAGGAGAGTGTTCGGTTTTGCCCCCATCGGCAGAGCAGCATCGCCGCAGGTGCGCCGGTTCCATACGGTCGCGCCCTGGGCGCGTGACCCCGGTCACGTTGGCCGGACAAATCGGACACCATCTTTGTGCACGCGTTCACAAAGACATAGCCTGCTGTGGACGGGGCGGTCCGGGGACGTATGACCGCCCGCAGCCCCGCTCTACCCGCAGGAGCACCGTGGCAACTGGCCGAACTCACCGACCGGCGACCCGTAGCCGAGGAATCCCCGAGGCCACCGTCGCCAGGCTTCCGCTGTACCTCCGCGCCCTGACGGCGCTGTCCGAGCGTTCGGTACCCACGGTCTCCTCCGAGGAGCTGGCCGCCGCCGCGGGGGTCAACTCCGCGAAGCTGCGCAAGGACTTCTCCTACCTCGGCTCCTACGGGACCCGGGGCGTGGGCTACGACGTCGAGTATCTCGTCTACCAGATCTCCCGCGAACTGGGCCTGACCCAGGACTGGCCGGTTGTGATCGTCGGCATCGGTAATCTGGGCGCTGCGCTGGCCAATTACGGCGGTTTCGCTTCGCGTGGCTTCCGGGTCGCCGCGCTCATCGACGCGGACCCGGCGATGGCGGGCAAGCCCGTCGCGGGCATCCCCGTCCAGCACACCGACGACCTTGAGCAGATCATCGAGGACAACGGCGTGTCGATCGGCGTGATCGCCACCCCGGCGGGCGCTGCCCAGCAGGTCTGCGACCGCCTGGTCGCCGCCGGTGTCACCTCCATCCTGAACTTCGCGCCGACTGTGCTGTCCGTCCCGGACGGCGTCGACGTGCGCAAGGTCGACCTCTCCATCGAGCTGCAGATCCTCGCCTTCCACGAGCAGCGCAAGGCCGGCGAGGAGGCCACGCCCAACGGTGCGGGACCGGTCGTGGCCACCCGCAAGGAGTCCACCGACCAGGGGCCCGACGGGGACGTACCCGCCGTGATGCCGGCATGAGTCTCCTCGTCGTCGGGCTGAGCCACCGTAGCTCCCCGGTGAGCGTCCTGGAACGGGCCGCGCTCACCGGGGACGCCCAGGTCAAACTGTTGCAGGACACGGTCGCCACCGAACCGGCCGCCGAGGCCGCCGTGCTGGCCACCTGCAACCGCATCGAGCTGTACGCGGACGTGGACAAGTTCCACGCCGGCGTCGCCGAGCTGTCCACGCTGCTCGCCCAGCACAGCGGGGTGGGCCTGGACGAGCTGACCCCCCACCTCTACGTGCACTACGAGGACCGGGCCGTGCACCACCTCTTCTCGGTGGCCTGCGGACTGGACTCGATGGTCGTCGGCGAGGGCCAGATCCTCGGCCAGATCAAGGACTCCCTGGCCAGGGCGCAGGAGCTGCACACCGCCGGACGCCTGCTGAACGATCTGTTCCAGCAGGCGCTCAGGGTCGGCAAGCGCGCGCACTCCGAGACCGGCATCGACCGCGCCGGGCAGTCCCTGGTCAGCTTCGGCCTGGAGCAGCTGGCCGCGGGCACGGCGGTGCAGTCCTGGGCGCGCGGCAAGAAGGCACTGGTCATCGGAGCCGGCTCGATGTCCTCGCTGGCCGCGGCCACGCTCGCGCGGGCCGGTGTCGCCGAGGTCGTCGTCGCCAACCGGACCGTCGAGCGTGCCGAGCGGCTCGCGCAGATCCTCGCGGCGGCCGGCGACACGGACGTGGTGGCCCGCGCGGTACCGATGGAAGCGGTGCCGGCCGAGCTGACACGTGCCGATGTCGCCGTCTCCTGCACCGGCGCGACCGGGCTCGTCCTGACGGCGGAGACGATCGCCGCGGGCGTCGAGGGCCGTACGGGCGCGACCGCCTCCGACGCCGACGGCCGTACGGCCGCTGCGGCCACCCGGGCCGGCGCCGGGGGTCGTACGGTCGCCGGAGCCGCCGGGTCCGCCGAAGCCGCTCCGGCCGGGCCGTACGACGGTGCTCAGGACCGTGGCCCCGGCGCGCGCGACACGGCGGCCTTGTCCGGGTCGGTCGGGTCGGCCGGTGACGATCGTGAGGAGAACTGCCCGCTCGACCTGTCGGCCGTGCAGGGCACCGCCGCCTTCTCCGTGCTGGGCGAGGCGGCCGTGGCCGGTATGGCGGCCGCCGAGCTGGAGCAGCACGCGGTCTGGGTCGACAAGGGCGACGCGACCGGCCGCGCGCAGCGCAGGCCGGGCAGCGAGAGCGACCCGGCCGACGACGCCGACGCCATCGCCGCGCTGGCCGCCACCGTCGCGGTGGCCGGGCGCGTCCCCGAGCGCCGCAGGCCCGAACCGGTCGCCGAGGTGCCGCGTCCGGCGCCCGCCCTCTACCTCCTCGACCTCGCCATGCCCCGCGACATCGACGCGGCCGTGCACCGGCTGGCCGGGGCGCGGCTGGTGGACATCGAGTCGCTGGCCGACGCGTCCGCGGACGCCCCGATGGCGGCAGACGCCGACCAGGTCCGGCGTATCGTCTCCGACGAGGTCGCGGCCTTCGGGGCGGCGCAGCGCGCGGCGCACATCACGCCGACCGTGGTCGCCCTGCGCACCATGGCCGCCGACGTCGTCGCGGGGGAGATCGCCCGGCTCCACGGACGGCTCCCCGACCTTGACGAACGCCAGCGCGGTGAGATCAGGCAGGCCGTGCACCGGGTGGTCGACAAGCTGCTGCACGCGCCGACCGTACGGGTCAAGCAGCTCGCGGCCGAGCCCGGCGGCGCCGGGTACGCGGACGCGCTGCGGACCCTTTTCGACCTCGACCCCGAGACGGTGGCCTCCGTCTCCCGGGCCGAGGAAAGCACAGACAAGAAGAACCGAGGGCCAGCATGAGCAAGACAGCGGCGCTGCGGCTCGGGACCAGGCGGAGCAAGCTCGCCATGGCCCAGTCCGGGCAGGTGGCGGACGCCCTGAGCCGGGTGACCGGACGGCCCGTGGAACTGGTCGAGATCACCACGTACGGCGACACCTCCCGGGAGCACCTGGCGCAGATCGGCGGCACGGGCGTGTTCGTGGCCGCGTTGCGCGAGGCACTGCACCGGGGCGAGGTGGACCTCGCCGTGCACTCGCTCAAGGACCTGCCGACCACGCAACCCGAGGAGCTGGCGCTGGCCGCCGTGCCCGGACGCGAGGACCCGCGCGATGTGATGGTCGCCCGGGACGGGCTGAAGCTCACCGACCTGCCCCGCGGGGCGCGCATCGGCACCGGCTCGCCGCGCCGCATGGCCCAGCTGAACGCGTATGCGCGCGGCCACGGGCTGGGCATCGAGACGATACCGATACGCGGCAACGTCGACACCCGCATCGGATACGTCCGCAGCGGCGAGCTGGACGCCGTGGTGCTGGCCGCCGCAGGCCTGAGCCGCCTCGGCCGTATCGACGAGGTGACCGACTTCCTGTCGGTCGACACGATTTTGCCCGCCCCCGGCCAGGGGGCCCTGGCGATCGAGTGCGCCGCGGACAACGCGGAACTGATCGCCCTGCTCGGCGAACTCGACGACCCGTGCACGCGGGTCGCCGTCACCGCCGAGCGTTCACTGCTCGCCGCCCTGGAGGCCGGCTGCAGCGCCCCTGTTGGCGCACTGGCCGACCACCTTCCCCCACTCTTGGCTCCGCTTGAGCGGGGGGACCCCCATGCCGACGGGCAGATTGTCAAGGAAATGCGCCTGCGGGGGGTCGTCGGCACGACCGACGGCGCCCGCACGGTGCAGTTGTCCACCACCGGTCCCGTGCCCGAGACGGACGACCAGGCAGTGACGCTCGGTCGCGAACTCGCCACCGAGATGCTCGCCCAGGGCGCGGCCGGTCTGATGGGGGAGCGAGCACATTGAGCCCCACCACCCTTCCCACCGGCCTTGAACTCGGTCACGTCACCTTCCTGGGTGCCGGACCCGGGGATCCGGGACTGCTGACGCTGCGCGCCGTGGAGGCGCTGGCGAACGCGGACGTCCTCGTCGTCGAGCACGACGTGCTGGACGTGGTCCGTGCCCACGCCAGGCAGGGCGTCTCCGTCCTGCGTGTCGACGCGGATCCTTCCACTGATACGCAGCCGGGCCCGGGCACGTCTCAACGCGCGGTTGTTGACGCTGCGTCAACAACCGCTGCGGTCCCGCCGACGCGGGATGCCGCACATCTTGTCATGGAGGCCGCGCGGGGCGGCAGGCGGGTCGTCCGTGCGGTGTCCGGGGACCCCGGGCTCGACACGTACGCCGCCGAGGAGATGCTGGCGTGCGCCGCGGCCGGGGTGCCCTTCGAGGTGGTCCCCGGCATCGCGGCTGCGGTCGGCGTGCCCGCGTACGCGGGTGTTCCGCTGCGGGACGCGCAGGGCGCCGACGTCCGGTTCGTGGACGCCCGTACCGCCTCCGACCGGTGCTGGACCGAGGTGGGCGCGTCGGACGGCACGGTCGTCGTGTCGGTCTCGCTGGACTCGGTGGCCGCCGCGGCCGGTGAGCTGGTGGCCGCGGGCCGCAAGCCGGACACCCCGATGACGGTGACCGTCGCCGGCACGACGACCCGGCAGCGCACCTGGACCGCCACCCTCGGGACCATCGCGCAGACCCTGAAGCAGGCGAAGGTGCTGCCGTCCCCGGACGGCGGGCGGCCGGTGATAGCCGTGGTCGGTGAGCGTTTTGCCGCCGCCCAGCGCGACCAGCTGTCGTGGTTCGAGTCCAAGCCGCTGTTCGGCTGGCGGGTCCTCGTGCCGCGTACGAAGGAGCAGGCGGCGTCGCTCTCCGACCAGCTGCGGTCCTACGGGGCCGTGCCGCACGAGGTGCCGACGATCGCCGTCGAGCCGCCGCGGACACCGCAGCAGATGGAGCGGGCCGTGAAGGGCCTGGTGACCGGGCGGTACGAGTGGATCGCCTTCACCTCCGTCAACGCCGTGAAGGCGGTGCGCGAGAAGTTCGAGGAGTACGGCCTCGACGCGCGGGCCTTCGCGGGGATCAAGGTCGCCGCGGTGGGGGAGCAGACGGCGAAGGCGCTGATCGCCTTCGGTGTGAAGCCGGACCTGGTGCCGAGCGGGGAGCAGTCGGCCGCGGGGCTCCTGGAGGACTGGCCGCCGTACGACCCGGTCTTCGACCCGATCGACCGTGTCTTTCTGCCGCGGGCCGACATCGCCACCGAGACCCTGGTCGCCGGGCTGATCGAGCTGGGCTGGGAGGTCGATGACGTCACCGCCTACCGGACCGTGCGGGCCTCGCCGCCGCCGGCGGAGACCCGGGAGGCGATCAAGGGCGGTGGCTTCGACGCCGTGCTGTTCACGTCGTCCTCGACCGTGCGGAACCTGGTGGGCATCGCGGGCAAGCCGCACAACGTGACCGTGATCGCGTGTATCGGTCCCGCCACGGCGAAGACCGCGGAGGAGCACGGCCTGCGGGTGGACGTGATGGCTCCGGAGCCGTCCGTGCACCGGCTGGCGGAGGCGCTGGCGGACTTCGGCGCGCGGCGGCGGGCCGCCGCGCTGGAGGCCGGGGACCCGGTGACGCGGCCCAGCGAGCGGCGACCGGGGGCACGCAGACGGCGCAACTCCGGCTGACGGCTCGCCCCCGGCACGGTTCGTCGTACCGCAGCGGAATGACTCCGATGCGGTACGGCGAACCGTTTCTGCGTAGCGGGGGTGACCGGGGCCGGGGCGCCTCCGTGCCGTTTGCCCGTAACCCGGCGCGGCGCGCGGCTCGCCCGGCTGCTCACAGCGAAGCAACCGCCCGGCGGGGGGCTGCCGTTGGACCCAGCCCGGCTGGTCGCGGCCGAACGCGCCGCGAACGCCGTACGGCACGCACGGTTGCGACGACCACCAGAACTCAAGACCTTCCGGCGAGCGCCGTTCGTGTTGTCACTGCCTCCCCTTAAAGTCGCGGGATGGCGACTCTTCCCAATCCGCTGCCCAAGCTGGCGGCCGACCCGAGCGGGCGTTCCCTGGGGCTCCGGCTCCCGCCCGGGAGACTGATCGACGCGACGGACGACGGGCCCTGGCGGGAGCCTCTGCTGTGGCATGCCGACAAGTCGGCCTCGCCCGGCAGTTGGGCGGCGCTGGGCACACCGGCCAGCCGGGTGGGCCTGCTGCCCGTACTCGTCGATCTGGGCGGCCCCCAAGGCGGCCCGGAGCGGTGGCAGTTGTCCCCGGCGGACACCTCGTACCCGGGGGACCACGACGCCGAGGACGTGCTCGCGGAATGCTGGGAAGCCATGGGCGACGACGGCGAGGAGGACGGGTTCGATCCCGAACTGGCCCGGCTCCTCGCGCCGTTCGGGGCGGACTGGCCCGGACTGGCTTCCGCCGGGTCGCTCACCGTCGAGCCCGGGGTCTGCGCCGCCCGGGTCGCCGATCTGCTGAGCGGCGCCGACGCGGGCGACCGCTCGCACGCCGGGTTCAAGGACCCGCATCTGGCGCTCGTCCCGGCCCGCCGCTCCGCCGACATCCCCGCCGCCATCGGCTGGACCGGCCCGGTCAACCACGAGAACGATGTCGCCCGGCTCTGCGCGGTGCTGCGCTCGTGGGAGGACCGCTTCGGGATACGGGTGGTCGCCCTCGGCTTCGACACACTGGTCGTCTCCGTGGCCGCACCGCCCGCCGCCCGGGCCGAGGCAGAGGCGCTGGCGGCCGAGCACTTCGCGTTCTGTCCGGACAACCTCACCCAGAACGGCCGAGACAACCTGGCCGACTACGCCGAAACCCTGATATCCGAACGCACCTGGTCCTTCTGGTGGGACTGACCCACCACCCCGGCCCGCCCCCTCCATACCGACCCGGCCCGCAGGCCGCTCCAGGCCAGTCCGGCGGGTGAAGACCGGGTCAAGGATGTCAAGCAGGCGGTGTGCCTCAGGTGGGTGGGGGTGTCGGGTCCTGGGTCCGGTGGGTCTTCCCGTGTCCCGTCCCTCGGTCCGGGACGGGCCGGTCCGGGCAGCTCAGGGCGCGGACCCGTCCCGCGGCGTCCCCACTTCGCCCCCGGCCATGGCGCCGCCGCCACCGCACGCCGCACGCTGGGCCCGCGCCCTTCGCCCCCACCGCCGGGAGGACCCATGCCCGCACACGGCGCCCGCGCGGCGCTCGTCGCCCTGGCCGCCCTCGTCGCCCTGACCCTGAGCGGATGTCACGACGGAACGGGGCTCCGCGACGAGGGGCCGTCGGACCGTACCCCCGCCACCGCGCGGCAGGCGCCGGCGGCCGGTCATCTCGCGGACGCGGACAGCCGGAAGGCCGCCCGGTGAGCGGACCGGACGGCCTTCGGCGGGTCGGGCGCGTGCGCGCCACGGGCGTCAGCTGTGCGCCGGGGCGTACCCGCCGCCCTTCGGGTCCGCGCCGTACTCGTTCTGACCGCGCGTGCCCTCGCTGACCGTGAAGACCAGCAGCACGATGAAGCCCACCACCGGGATGATCCCGATGAGCAGCCACCAGCCGCTGCGGCCCGTGTCGTGCAGCCGGCGGACCGAGACACCGAGGCCGGGCAGCAGGACCGCCAAGGTGTAGATGAGGGACGGGATCTGGGTGCCCAGGATGACGTCCACGATGGCGAGCACGATGGCGATGATCACATTGAACAGCGCGAACATCCAGTACTCCTGGCGGCGTGCCCGCCCCTCGAAGACCGCGTACTTCTTGAGCACCTCGATGTACCAGTTCATAACGTCCCCCAGGGATTGACGTCCGGGGCCCACCGGAACGGATCAGGCCAGACGCAGAGGATATGGACGTTGGCAGGAACCTGTCGCGCCGGTCGCCGACCTGGGACGCCTCGCCCACGGACGACGAACACCCGTGGATCTACGCCGATTTCAGGACAGACTCACCCTTGATCACCCCGGATTCCCCGGCCGGCCCCCGGGCGTTTCGGCCACCGAGTTCGTTTCGTGGCCGAATCGCAGGCACACCGAGACCGCCCCGCCGCCGGTTCGGTACCGGACCGACCTCGAACCGTGTCCGACCGGCCACGGAGGGGATGGTCAGCGCAGCCGCCGGGCCGCCTCGACGGCCCAGTAGGTGAGGATGGTGCGCGCCCCGGCCCGCTTGATACCGGTCAGCGTCTCGATGATCGCCTGGTCCCGGTCGACCCAGCCCTTCTCCGCGGCGGCCTCGATCATCGAGTACTCGCCGGAGATCTGGTAGGCGGCGACGGGCACGTCCACGGCGTCGGCGACCCGGGCCAGGATGTCGAGGTAGGGCCCGGCCGGCTTCACCATCACCATGTCGGCCCCCTCCTCCAGGTCCAGCGCCAACTCCCTGAGCGATTCACGCCAGTTGGCGGGGTCCTGCTGGTATGTCTTGCGGTCGCCCTTGAGCGAGGAGGCGACGGCCTCACGGAAGGGCCCGTAGAAGGCGGACGAGTACTTGGCGGTGTAGGCGAGGACCGCCACGTCCTCCCGTCCGATCTGGTCCAGGGCGTCCCGGACGACCCCGATCTGCCCGTCCATCATCCCGCTGGGCCCGACCACATGGGCACCGGCGTCGGCCTGCACCTGGGCCATCTCGGCGTACCGCTCCAGGGTGGCGTCGTTGTCGACACGCCCCTGCGCGTCGAGCACACCGCAGTGCCCGTGGTCGGTGGTCTCGTCCAGGCACAGGTCGGACATGACGAGCAGGTCGTCGCCGACCTCGGCCCGCACCTCACGGATCGCGACCTGGAGGATCCCGTCCGGGTCGGTCCCCGGGGTTCCGACGGCGTCCTTCTTGGCCTCCTCGGGCACCCCGAACAGCATGATCCCGGAGATCCCCGCCTCGATCGCCTCCGCGGCGGCCTTCTTCAGGCTGTCCCGGGTGTGCTGGACGACACCCGGCATGGTGGCGATCGGCACGGGCTCGCTCACACCCTCCCGCACGAACGCGGGCAGGATGAAGTCCGCCGGGTGCAGCCGGGTCTCGGCGACCATGCGGCGCATGGTGGGGGTGGTGCGCAGCCGACGGGGACGCGTACTGGGGAAGGATCCGTACTTCGTCATGACGTCTACGCTACGCCCGCCCCGACACCCGTTTTACCGACGACCGGTCGGCCTGCGGGGCACCCCGGCACGGCGCCCCCGCCTCCCGGGCCGCTCGGATCCACGGCCGCCGGCAGGTCGGATCCGCACGCCCGACACCGGCCACGCTACGACCCCCGGAAGGCCCGTTCACAGACACCGCGGGTATGGAACGGACACGGGCGGCCTTGAGGCTTCCGCCTGTGTCCCCGCAGGCGGCTGGTCGTCGCCCGGCCAAGGCCCGTCGGCCCGGCCAGGGACCCCCACCGGGCAGGCGGCCGTCGGTCATCGCCGGCGTCGGCGACCTCCCCGCGCGGGGTGGCGCCCACGGTGCCGGACAGCCTGAACCGGAGGTCGTGGCCCCCCAGCATCGGAAAGGGCGAGGGACTTCGAGGTCCGGGACCAGGTGGGACAGTTGCGGGTCCTGCGGCATGGGGAGCCGGTCACTTCGCCGCGACCGGCCCGAGACGGGTGCCTCAGGCGACCGCCGTCAGTGCTGCGATCCGGGTGAACTCCTTCTCCAGGCGGTCGCGGCCGAGGGCCGCGAATTCCTGGTCGAGGTCTGCCGGTGTGACCTCGCGCAGTTCCACCATCGTGCGGGCGGCCCGGACCCAAGGCGCCCACTGCGAGCCGTATTTCACCTGTTCCATGTGCGCCCCCGGGATGGGCTGGAGTGTCTGTGGGTGGTGGAGGGGACCGACGACACCCCACGCGGGCACACGCCTCGCCCACGCCGCCACGAACCGCCCACCGCGCAGGGCATGGCAGAGCTGGATGGAGATCCCGGCGCACGGTACGCACACCGGCGGGCTCGTCGTACGCTCCCCTTCCCGGACCGCACCGCAGGAGTCCCGCAGGAGAAACAGATGCGGGCCGTGCGGGTCCGTCGGCATGCGGGAGCAGACCTGGCACATCATGTTCAGCATGGCCCGGCGCTGCCGGTAGGGGTGGACGTTCCGCAGCTGCGGGCTGCCCCGCCGCTGCTTCGACCGCAGGGCGTACCGGACCCAGAGCACACCGAAACTGTCCCGGTCGTACGGCGTCTCATCCGCGTACGCGATCCCCGGGAAGCCGGGGCGGCGGGTGATCGGACACGACAGGAGCCTTTCCTCACTCCATCCGGCGATGTACGGAACAACACCTAGCGGGGCCGGAGGCAACACGATCGAGAACCTTCCTTTGAGGAGACGAGAGTGGCGGTCCGGCACACCGCAGGGCATCACGGGGCCGGGTGTGCCGGGCCGGGCCCGCCGGTCCTCCGCGGGGGAGAGCCGGGAGCGGGAAGCCGGCGGGTGCCTGGGGGCTCCGGTCACTCCCTGGGGCGCGGGCGACCGGAGCCGGTCATGGGGTCAGCGGCCGATTCCGGCCACGAGGGCACCTATGAGGGCGGCCAGGGCCAGCGCGTAGAAGAACTGGCCCTTCGGACTGTCCGGCCTCATGGGCATCGCCGCCTCCCTTCCCCGGGACGCCTTGACCGAAGCGACGTACGGCTCCGGCAGTGCGTCGCCCGGTGTGACTTCGGCGCAGAGCGGCGCGCCCGTCTCCGGATGGCGCGGTGGGACAAGCAGCAGCCCAAGGCACGGCCGTCCGACTGCTGCGCTGCGCTCGGCCGTGTCGGTCTTCACGGGGTTCCTCCTCGGCGGTTCGTGGGGCTGCGGGAGATGAGGCCGGCACAGTCGGGGCAGGCGTAGACCTCGATGTCGAGGACGTGCACGCCGTCCCGGCCGCGAGCGATGCCCGCGGACACGGCGCCGACCACGTCGAGCAGGCTCTTGGCGCACCAGCAGCAGGCCCACCCCGAGTACTGGGCGTAGGTCAGCGATGCGGCGGGCGGCGGCTCGGGCGGTGGGGTCATGGCCGGTCGGCGAGCGGGACCAAGCGGCGCGCCTTGCGGCACGGGCCGCACGCATACAGGCCACGCGTGGCCGAGCTAGACCCTGCGTCGTCTATCAGGATCAGCCGGATGTCGGCGGTGAAGCGGCGGCACCACGAGCACAGGCCCCGCCTGCTGGCAGTCGCCCGCGCGGTCATCCTTGGCCCCGGTCGGCGAGGCTGAGCAGTTCCCTGCGGGTCGAGCAGGCGCGGGGGCTTTGACAGGTGGAGCAGGTGCGGGCGTGAAGGTCGGCGACGTGTCGGGCTTCGGCGCGCACGCACGGCGGGCAGCCCCGCGGGTACCAGGAGGCGGCGCTCTCCGTGCCGGGGCGCCGCCGCGGACCGAGACTCATCACGGCGCCTGCCGTCAGGCCTGTTCTGCACCAGACGCACGCCCGGCCGCAGACCTGGTCCTCGGTCAGGTTGCGGATCGGCGGGAGCGGTAACAGCTGGACTGCTTCCACGGGCGCCAGGGTTGTCGCGTGCGGCATGGTCACGCCTCCACGGTCGCGGTGATCCGTCTCACACCGTGACCGTAGGCAGGCCCCAGCAGTCTCACCCGAACTGGCAGTTCGGGTGAACCACAAGCTCGGCCTAGACCAGACCGATTCGCTCTGCCAACTGCTCAGCCTGCCGCGCGTGCATCGCCCTGGCCCGCCGGATCACCGTCAGTACCAACTGCCGCGCCAACTGTGTCCGCGCCAGATCCTCCGGAGCGATGGCCTCCAGGCCGAGCAGAGCGAGCAGCACGGCCGCATCGTCCCGGCGCTGGCTGTGACACGCCGCGATCTCCAGCCCGAACGTGAACTCCCGCTCCAGAGACGGCAGCGGACTCGTGTCGATGGCGTCCGCCGTGTGCAGCGCCTCACCGGTCTCGCCGGCCTCCATCTCGATCGACAGCGCATGGAGTGCCACGTTGGTCGGCCCGAACACCGTCCAACTGACGTTGCTGCCGTCGGGTACCGCGCGGGCCGCGGGCGCCGCCTGTTCCCGAAGCCGCTTGCGGGCCTCCCACCAACGGCGCCGACGGGCCGCCCCCACCACCGCGACGAGTTGGAGAGCGCCGCTCATTGCGGTCCGCTGCACCTCTGGGAGCCGGGCCGCCGCCACCTGCTCGACCGCCCGCAACGCCAGCTCCTCCGCCTCCCCGGGCTGGCCGGCGGCGAGCAGCACATGCCCGAGGTTCCACTGTGCGGCGGCGATACGGAGCGGGTCGTCGGCATCCTCGGCCGCGCGCATCGCCCGGTCCGCGGTGAGCGTTGCGAGGTCGACACGGCCGGTGCGCCGCAGGTACGAACGGAGCAGGCAGTACAGGTCGGCCGCAGCCCGGAGGACAGCCCGCCGTTCGTCGATGTCGGCCCCGGTGCGGGCGGTGCGCACGGCGTGCTCGGTGTCAGCGACGAGATCAGGCAGCACGGCGGCTGCCTGGGTGAAGCGGTCGCCCGCCGTCTGCCAGCTCTGCCACGCCGCCTCCACCCGGTCTCGCAGCACGGCCGCCGGTACCGGTTCGGCGCTGCGCGCGGGCCCGTACCCGAGCAGGGCCCGGCCCACCGCGGCCTCCGCCGTGTCCACCGCGGTCTCCTCAGCGGGGGCCTGCTCGGAGAGGAGGGCGGCGGCGGGCACGCCCAGTTCCTGGGCGAGCGCGTACAGGATCGGCAACGACGGGACCTTGAGGCCCCGTTCGATCTGCGACAGGTAGTCGGGCGAGATGCCGACCAGTCCGGCGACCGCGTCCTGTCGGCGTCCACCGCGGTAGTGCCTGATCCGGTCCCCGATGGGAAGGTCTGCTGCCACCATGCGCCCACTCCTTGCTCTGTGTTCTGAGCGTAGGCTGCCCCGCTACACGGTGAGGTGCAGTTCGTGGAGAGAGGAACGCTGGTGCCGGAGCTGGTTCTGTGGGACATCGACCACACGCTGATGGCGACGCGGGGCCTCGGACGTGAGCTGTGGGCCGAGGCGTTTCACCAGGTGACCGGCGTGCGGATGCGTGAGCAGGCGGACGTCACCGGGTCCACGGAACGGGTGATCCTGCGCGAGACGGCGCGGCTGCACGATGTGCCCTACACCGACGGCCTGTTCACGGCGTTCGCCGAAGCGCTCGGGGCCGTGCACCTTCGTCGTGTCGCCGAGCTGCGCGAGCGCGGTCACGCTCTCCCCGGGGCCGCCGCCGTCCTGTCGGCCGTTGCGGAGCAGGGCGTGCGCCAGTCCGTGGTGACGGGCAACGTGCGTGGGGCCGCAGAGGTGAAGCTGGTGGTGTTCGGTCTCGACAGCTACCTGAGCCTGGACGGTGGCGCGTACGGCGAGGACGGTGAAGGACGGCCCGAGCTACTGCGTGCAGCACTGAAGCGCGCGGCCGTCGCTCCGGGAGCCGCCGTGTTCCTGGGAGACACGCGCGCCGACGTGGTGGCGGGGCAGGAGGCCGGGGTGCGGGTGGTGGCTGTTGCGACCGGCCGCGCCTCGGCGAGCGACCTGCGCAACGCTGGTGCTGATGTCGTGCTGGACGACCTGTCGGATGTCCGGCGGGTCGTTGCTGCCATCGGGGCATGACGAAGTGGCCCCCGCCGTCCGGGGGTTACCCGGGTTTCGGCGGGGGCGTTCGCGGCTGGCCGCAGGGGTGCGGGTCAGAGCCGGTCGGGTGTGCGGATGCCCAGCAGGCGCATGCCGCGGTGCAGGGTGCGGGCCGTGAGGTCGACGAGGAACAGGCGGTTCGCCCGCTGCTGCGGGGTGTCGGCCTTCAGCACCGGGCACTGGTCGTAGAACGTGGTCAGCAGCGTGGCCAGGTGGTACAGGTACGCGGCCAGCTTGTGCGGCTCGTACGCCGCGGCCACCTCGCGGACCGTCTCGGCGAACTGGTCCAGGTGCAGGCCCAGCGCGCGCTCCGCCGGCGCCAGCGGCAGCTCCGGGTGGGCGGCCGGGCGGGCATCGCCCGCCTTGCGCAGGATCGACTGGATACGGGCGTACGCGTACTGGAGGTAGACCGAGGTGTCGCCGTTGAGCGAGACCATCTGGTCGATGTCGAACTTGTAGTCCCGCACCGCCGACGTGGACAGGTCCGCGTACTTCACCGCACCGATGCCGACGTACCGGCCGTTCTCGACGATCTCCTCCTCGGTCAGGCCCACCTTCTCGGCCTTCTCGCGGACGACCGACGTGGCCCGGTCGATCGCCTCGTCCAGGAGGTCGACCAGCCGGACCGTCTCGCCCGCACGCGTCTTGAACGGCTTGCCGTCCTTGCCGAGGACCGTGCCGAACGCCAGCTGCTGCGCCTTCACGTCCTCGTTGAGCCAGCCCGCCCGGCGGGCCGTCTCGAAGACCATGCGGAAGTGCAGCGACTGACGGGCGTCGACCACGTACAGCAGCGTGTCCGCCTTCAGGTTGAAGACGCGGTCCCGGATCGCCGACAGGTCCGTCGCCGCGTAGCCGTAGCCGCCGTCGGACTTCTGCACGATCAGCGGGACCGGCTGGCCGTCCGGGCCCTTGACGTCGTCGAAGAACACGCAGAGCGCGCCCTCGGAGCGGACCGCCACGCCGGACTCCTCCAGCAGGCGGCAGGTCTCGGCCAGCATGTCGTTGTACCCGGACTCGCCGACGATGTCCGGGTCGCGGATCTCCATGTCCAGCTTCTCGAACACCGAGAAGAAGTAGATCTTCGACTCGTCCACGAACCGCTGCCACGTGGCGAGCGTGTTCGGTTCGCCGGCCTGGAGGTCGACCACCCGGCGCCGGGCCCGCGTCTTGAACTCCTCGTCGGAGTCGAAGAGCCCCCGCGCCGCCTTGTAGAGGCGGTCGAGGTTCGACATCGCCTCCTCGCCCGAGACCGCGGTGCTGTCGTCGGCCTTGTGGTCCAGCTCGTGCGGGTGCTCGTCCAGGTACTGGATGAGCATGCCGAACTGGGTGCCCCAGTCGCCGATGTGGTGACGGCGGACCACGGACTCGCCGGTGAACTCCAGGATCTGGACCACCGCGTCGCCGATGACGGCCGAGCGCAGATGGCCGACGTGCATCTCCTTCGCCACGTTCGGCTGGGCGTAGTCGATCACCGTCGTGCCGGGGTCGGGGGCGTGGGGCACGCCGAGGCGGCCCGTCTCGTCCGCGTACCGCTGCGCGAGGTTCCGGGTGATCGCGCCGTCGCCGACGGTGATGTTCAGGAAGCCGGGCCCGGAGACCTCGATGCCCTCGATCACGTCACCGGTGACGACCTGGGAGACGACCTCGCCCGCCAGCTCCCGCGGGTTCGCCTTGGCCTTCTTGGCGAGCGCCAGGATCCCGTTGGCCTGGAAGTCCGCCCGGTCGCTTCGTCGCAGCAGCGGGTCCGCGGAGTCGGCGTCCGGCAGGGCCGCCGAGAGGGCCGCCGCGAGACGCTGCTGTACGGAGTCGCTGAGGGACGTGACCGAGGCCATAGGAAGGGGTGCCGTTCTCCTCGTGGGGATGGATGGTCTCCGTCAGTATCCCACGGGGGGTAAAGCGGTTTTCGCGGTCGCAAGCCGGTCTGTGACAATGGGGTGTCAACCGTTCAGAAAGAAGGACGTGCCGATCGTGGCTCAGAGCACCGAGACCACCGACTGGGTCTCCCGTTTCGCGGATGAGGTCATCGAGGAGTCGGAGCGTCGGGCCCCGGGCAAACCGGTCGTCGTCGCGTCCGGCCTTTCCCCCTCGGGCCCGATCCACCTGGGCAACCTGCGCGAGGTCATGACCCCGCACCTGGTCGCCGACGAGGTCCGCCGCCGCGGCCACCGGGTCCGGCACCTGATCTCCTGGGACGACTACGACCGCTACCGCAAGGTCCCGGTCGGCATCGCGGGCGTCGACGAGTCCTGGGCCGAGCACATCGGCAAGCCGCTGACGTCCGTGCCCGCACCGCACGGCTCCACGTACCCGAACTGGGCCGAGCACTTCAAGGCCGCCATGACCGAGTCGCTGGCGGAACTGGGCGTGGAGTTCGACGGGATCAGCCAGACCGCGCAGTACACCTCCGGCGTCTATCGCGAGCAGATCCTGCACGCGATGCGGCACCGCGGTGACATCGACGCGATCCTCGCGCAGTACCGGACCAAGCCGAAGGCGCAGAAGCAGCCGCAGAAGCCGGTCGACGAGGCCGAACTGGAGGCCGAGGAGGGCTCCGGCGCGGCGAGCGAGGACGACGGCAGCTCCGGCTCCGCCGGCTACTTCCCGTACAAGCCGTACTGCGGCCGCTGCGAGAAGGACCTCACCACGGTCACCTCGTACGACGACGACAGCACCGCGCTGACGTACACCTGCGGTGCCTGCGGCTTCACGGAGACCGTCCGGCTGAGCGAGTTCGACCGCGGCAAGCTGGTGTGGAAGGTCGACTGGCCGATGCGGTGGGCGTACGAGGGGGTCGTCTTCGAACCCTCCGGCGTCGACCACACCTCGCCGGGGTCCAGCTTCCAGGTCGGCGGCCAGATCGTCGGGATCTTCGGCGGCAAGCAGCCGATCGGCCCGATGTACGCCTTCGTCGGGATCAGCGGCATGGCGAAGATGTCGTCGTCCCGTGGCGGCGTGCCCACCCCGGCCGACGCGCTGAAGATCATGGAGCCGCAGCTGCTGCGCTGGCTGTACGCCCGCCGCAGGCCCAACCAGTCCTTCAAGATCGCCTTCGACCAGGAGATCCAGCGTCTGTACGACGAGTGGGACAAGCTGGCGGGCAAGGTCGCCGAGGGCGCCGCGCTCCCCGGGGACGTGGCCGCCTACACGCGCGCCGTCGGCACGGCGGCCCGCGACCTGCCGAAGACGCCGCGTCCGCTGCCGTACCGCACGCTCGCGTCGGTCGCCGACATCACCGCCGGCCACCAGGACCAGGCCCTGCGCATCCTGTCCGAACTGGACCCGGCCGATCCGCTGGGCTCGCTCGACGAGGCCCGTCCGCGCTACGACAAGGCCGAGGCGTGGATCAACACGCACGTCCCGGCCGACCAGCGCACCATCGTGCGCGAGGAGCCCGACGCCGAGCTGCTGAAGTCCCTCGACGAGCGGGGGCAGCAGTCGCTGCGGCTGCTGCTGGACGGGCTGGCCGGGAACTGGTCGCTGGACGGGCTGACCCACCTCGTGTACGGCGTGCCCAAGGTGCAGGCCGGGTTCTCCGCCGATGCCACGCCGAAGGAGCTGCCGCCGGAGATCAAGACCGCCCAGCGGTCGTTCTTCGCGCTGCTGTACCACCTGCTGGTCGGCCGCGACACCGGCCCGCGCCTGCCCACGCTGCTGCTGGCGGTCGGCCAGGACCGCGTCCGGGCCCTGCTCGGGGAGTGACCCCACCACCATGACGAGGGGGCGCCCGGTGAACACCGGGCGCCCCTCGTCGGTCGTGTGTTGTTCTCGCGTGGCGGTTCCGTGGTTCAGGCGATGTGGTCCTCTTCCAGTTCCGCGGTGTGGCGGTTGGTGAAGCGGTTGACCATGCGCTTGGCGTCGTCCGAGGGCAGCGACCTGCCGAACTCGGCCTCGACGTTGTCGCCGAACTCGCGCGGGGTCGGGTAGCTGCCGTTGATCGACTTCTTGAACACCTGGTAGTACGCGTCCTCGTCCGGCTCCGCGGCCGGGGTGCCGCCGCCCTCGCCCAGCTCCCGGGTGCGGTTCGGGCCCACCGGTATCGGGAAGCTGCCGGTGTCCTCGGGGGAGGGGGCGGGCGGCTCGGGCTCCTGGTACGGCTGCTCCTGGTACGGCCCGGCGGCCCGCTGGTCCTGGGGCCGCTCCGGGTACGGGCCGGCCGGCAGCCGGTCCGGGTGCTGCTGGGCCTCGAACCACTGCTGCTCGTACTGCTCGTCGGGGCCGAACCGGGGGTCGTACGCCGGGTCGTAGCCCGGGTCGAAGGAGGGGTCGTATCCCCCCTGGTAGTCGACGTGCTGGGGGTGCTTCTGGAACCAGGGGCTCTGCTCCGGGTTCTGCGCGGCCTCCGGCTGCCCGGTGTCCTGCTCGGCCGGCCCGGAGTGCTGCTCGTCGGCGGGCGCCGGCGGCTGCTGGACGGGGACCGGCGCGGCGGCCACGCCGGGGACGACGGCCGTCGGCAGCTCCGGCTGCGGGGGCGCCGCGGGTATCAGGATCGGTTCTATGCCCGCCGCGGCCAGGCCCGAGGGTGCCGTCTCGCCGAGCGGCACCCCGTACTTGGCCAGCCGCAGCGGCATCAGGGACTCCACCGGCGCCTTCCTGCGCCACGCCCGGCCGAAGCGGGAGCGCAGCCGCGCCTGGTACACGAGGCGTTCCTGCTCCAGCTTGATCACCTGCTCGTAGGAGCGCAGCTCCCACAGCTTCATGCGGCGCCACAGCAGGAAGGTCGGGACGGGGGAGAGCAGCCAGCGGGTGAGGCGGACCCCCTCCATGTGCTTGTCCGCCGTGATGTCGGCGATGCGGCCGATGGCGTGCCGTGCGGCCTCGACCGCGACCACGAACAGCACCGGGATCACCGCGTGCATGCCCACGCCCAGCGGGTCGGGCCAGGCCGCCGCGCCGTTGAAGGCGATGGTCGCCGCGGTCAGCAGCCAGGCCGTCTGGCGCAGCAGCGGGAAGGGGATCCGGATCCAGGTCAGCAGCAGGTCCAGGGCGAGCAGGACGCAGATGCCCGCGTCGATGCCGATCGGGAAGACGTAGGAGAAATCCCCGAACCCCTTCTTGAGGGCCAGCTCGCGGACGGCCGCGTAGGAACCGGCGAAGCCGATGCCGGCGATGATCACTGCGCCGGTCACGACCACGCCGATGAGAACGCGGTGCATCCGGGTCAGCTGGATTGGCCGGGCCACCCGACTCCCCTCCCCTTGCGTGTGGTTGCGCGCAACAGGGTGGCACATGTGTGCGGCGCGCGTGTCGCCGGTCCGTCAGCAGGCCGCTGGTCAGCCCTTCTTGGCCGACTCGGACGCGGAGGGCGACGCGGACGCCGACTTGGAGGGCGACTTGGAGGGTGACGCGGACGGCGAGGCGCCCCCGTCGTTCGCCGACGACACCGCGGCCACGGCCTCCTTGGCGGCCTTCTGCGCGGCCTTCGCCAGATCGCCGGCGTCCGGGGTCTTCTCGCCGGCCAGGCCCGCACCGTTGTAGTCGAGGGTGACGACGACGTTCTCGACGCGTGCCACGATCGTCTGCTGCTTGAAGGCGCCTTCCTTCTTCTTCAGGTCGTAGCGCACCGTGGTCGCCTCGTCGCCCGTCCCGGCGAGCGGCTGCGACGTGACGTTCTTGGCGCCTTCCACGGCCTGCGTGTCCTGGACCTGTTTGGCGTAGTACTCCTGTGCCTGCTTGTCGGCCGAGCCGCGGTGGGTGTCGGACTCGAAACGCAGCAGGGAGACGCTCAGCCAGCGGAACTGGGAGCCCTTCACCCCGTTGTCGTCCAGGCTGGTCCAGGAGCAACTGGCCCGGGACGAGGTGTCGTTGGAGCCGCCCTCCTTGCCCGACGACGTGCCCTTCGGGACGAGTTCGCCGAGTGTCTTCTTCGACAGCACGGCGCACGACTCCGGCAGCTTGCGGTACGCGGCGGCCTGAACGGTGGGCGAGGGGCTCACGGAGCCGTCGGCCGCGCTGCCGCTCGGGGACTGCTTGGCCTCGCCGCCCTGGGAGCCGGAGTCCGAGGAGCAGCCGGCGGCGACGAGCACCGCCGGAACGGCGGCCGCGCAGACAAGGGCTCGGCGCAGTCTCCCCGCTCGCCGGTCACGCTGATCACGGTGGTCGTCTCGCTGGGCTGCTCGCTGCATGGTTCCTTCACTCATGACGCTCGTGTTCCTGCGGTCGGATCGGGTCCGGAGGGGCCACGGTACGCGGTGAAGGAGCGGTGCGGTTCCGGTTCGGGTGCCTCGCGGAGCGCCACCGAAGCGGGCGAGGGTGCCGCTAGCCGCTCAGCGAGCCGGCCAGTTGCGCGGCCAGATTCCGCGCCCTGTCCTGCAGTTCCTTGCTGTCCGGGGTCACCCCGACGGTCGTCGGCTGCTCCGCGTACTCGATGGTCACGATCACGTTGGACGTGCGGAACACCACAGTCACCGTCCGCCGCGCGGCCGTCGAACCGGAGCCGCCGAGCTGGTCGTCGAGGAAGGACTCGTCGCCCAGGCCGTCGAGCACGCGCGGCTGGAGGTCGGACGGGGTGGCACCGCCGGACGTGCCGGCCGACGGCGAGGCGGACGGGGACGAGGCGGACGAGGACGGCGACGGGGACGAGTCCGAGGGCGAGGGCGAGTTGCCGGCCGAGGCGTCGGCGGTCGCGTCGCCGCCGGCCGCGAGCGCCGATGAGGAGGCGGGCACGCTGGGCTCGGGCAGGTCGGCCGCCGTCTCCTTGGCCGCGAACAGGTTGTGCGCCTGGTTGTCGTCGCTGACGGCGTTGTCGTAGGACACGACCCGCTCGAAGTCGACGAGGAGGTGGTCGGTCGCGTCGGCGGACTCGACTTTCCAACGGCAGCCGACCTTGCGGTCGGTGTCGTACGTCAGGGTCGCGGTGCCCTCGTACGCCTTGGCCCGCTGGTCCTGGTCGGCGATCTGCTTGATGCCGGGCAACAGGGAGTCGAGGGTGCCGCGGCCGACCACGCCGCAGGGTTCGGGCAGCGTGCGGTACTTGCCGGGCTGGGCCGCCTCGGTCGCCGTGCCGGTGTCGCCCGGGTTCGCGTTGTCCGTCGACCCCTTGTCGCCGGACCCGCCGGTGCAGCCGGCCAGCAGCGCCGCGAGGAGAGCGGCGGTGCCGATTGCGTACGCCTTCCGCTGCACGGTCAGGGTCCTCTCGACGGTGTCGGTGCGTTCGGTTCTCCAGTGTCCCCGCTGGTTATTCGCTTGCCGCAGCGGGGCGCTCCCTGGAGACAATGTGTATCGCACGCGCTGCCGTACACGCCGGTCCGTTGTCGCTTTTCGTCGACCTTGGCGTCGATTTTGCCGTGTGTCGCTTCTAAGGCTTTTGTTGACTTCTCGGGGGAATCTTCTCGGGGGAATGAGGAAGACATGTCGTACGTGGAGATACCGGGCGCCAAGGTCCCCATCCGCATGTGGACCGACCCCGCCACGGTCGAGGACGTGGCGCTGCAGCAGCTGCGCAACGTCGCCACGCTGCCCTGGATCAAGGGCCTGGCCGTGATGCCGGACGTCCACTACGGCAAGGGAGCGACGGTCGGATCGGTCATCGCCATGCAGGGAGCGGTGTGCCCGGCCGCGGTGGGCGTGGACATCGGCTGCGGGATGTCGGCGGTGAAGACGTCGCTGACGGAGAACGACCTGCCGGGGGACCTGTCCCGGCTCCGCTCGAAGATCGAGGAAGCGATTCCGGTGGGCCGGGGCATGCATGACGACCCCGTCCATCCGTCCCGTTTCCACGGCTTCGGCACCGCGCAGTGGGACGGGCTCTGGGGACGGTTCGACGGGATCGCGGACGCGGTCAGGTTCCGGGCGGAACGGGCCCGCAAGCAGATGGGCACGCTCGGCTCCGGCAACCACTTCTGCGAGGTGTGCGTCGACACGACCGGCTCCGTCTGGCTCATGCTGCACTCCGGCTCCCGCAACATCGGCAAGGAACTCGCGGACCACCACATCGACGTCGCCCGGAGCCTTCCGCACAACCAGGGACTGGTCGACCGCGACCTCGCCGTCTTCGTGGCGGACACCCCGCAGATGGCGGCGTACGAACACGACCTGTACTGGGCGCAGGAGTACGCGCGGCACAACCGGTCGATCATGATGGCGCTGCTCAAGGAGGTCGTCCGCAAAGAGTTCAAGAAGGCCAAGGTGACCTTCGAGCCCGAGGTGAGCTGCCATCACAACTACGTGAGCCGCGAGCGCTACGAGGGCATGGACCTGCTGGTCACCCGGAAGGGCGCGATCCGCGCGGGCTCCGGCGACTACGGGATCATCCCGGGCTCGATGGGCACGGGTTCGTACATCGTGCGCGGCCTCGGCAACGAGAAGTCCTTCAACTCCGCGTCGCACGGCGCCGGTCGGCGCATGAGCCGCAACGCCGCCAAGCGCCGTTTCTCCACCAAGGACCTGGAGGAGCAGACGCGTGGCGTGGAGTGCCGCAAGGACTCCGGCGTGGTCGACGAGATCCCGGGCGCCTACAAGCCGATCGAGCAGGTCATCGACCAGCAGCGGGACCTGGTGGCGGTCGTTGCGAAGCTGAAGCAGGTCGTGTGCGTGAAGGGTTGAGGCCGCGGGCCCCTGGAGAGTGCCGTCGGGCGCCGGGGCCTCACGCGCCCGGCGGGGAGTGCGTCCGGGCCTCGCGCAGCCGGTTGATCCGTTCGGTGCTGAAGGCCACCGTTCGCCTCATGTGGCCGACGATCGTAGCGAGTTCGATGTCGTCCAGGTCCTCGAAGAGGGCGGCCCAGTCGCCGCCCAGCCGCTCCCACGCCCGCCCGAACTCGGCGATCCTCTCCGGCACGGTCGCCACCAGCACCCGCCGCCGGTCGGACGCGTCCCGTTCCCGGACCACATAGCCCGACCGCTCCAGCCGGTCCACCAGCCGGGTCGCCGATCCGGTCGTCAGCCCGGTCAGCTCCGCGACCCGGCCCGTCGTCACCGGAGCCCGCTCCAGCGCGAGCAGGTTCAGACACTGCAGATCGGTGGGGTGCAGCCCCAGATGGTCGGCGACGGCCTGGTTGAACAGGGCGTACGAGGCCATGTACCGGCGGGAGACGGTGGACAGCTCCGCCAGCAGCCGCCCCCGCGCGCTCCCGCTCCCGGTCATGCGCTCCCTTTCGTCCGCGGTTTCGCTCGCGCTCCTGCGCACGGGCTGTTCGGTCCGCGCCGCCCGCTCGCGCCGTTGCACGTCGAGCATGTGCCGGGCGCGGGTCGTACCGGGTCAGAACGCGTACGAGTCCCCGGTGTTCAGGATCACCAGCTGTTCCCGGTCGTTGGTGCGGTCGCGGTCCCATGTGCCGCCGCTCCACACCGTGTCGAGTTCCACCGTGACCTCAGCGGGCCGTTCCCGCAGCGCCACCATGAGCCGGATCTGCTCCCCGACCCCGTCCTCGGCCAGCGGACCCGTCCCGCACACCAGCTCCCGCTCGCCCGTGCGCGCGCACCCGGCCGGCAGCTCCTGCCGGTCCGCGAGCGGCACCGACCAGCGCAGCTGCACGCTCGCGCCCGGCACCGCGGACGGCCCGTGGTTGCGCGGCGTGAACCGGATGTCGACCCGGTCCCCGGTCAGCACCGCCGACCCGTGGTACGCCAGGTCCGCCTCCGGCGCCCCGGCCGCCCCGGCGGGCCCGGCGGCGGCGACCGCCGCCAGCGCGGCGGCGCCCCACACAGCAAGCACCCTCGTCCTTCGCATGCCACCCACTCCGTCGTGCGATCCGGTATCACGTCATGGCGTACGCAGGGATGTATGCCACGCGCAGCGGGCGGCAGGCGCCGTCCAACAGGTGACACCGTGCATGCCAAGCTGCACCCCATGCTGATCCTCCGCTCCGCCGCCCTGTTCGTCGTCGCCGCCCTCTTCGAGATCGGCGGCGCCTGGCTCGTCTGGCAGGGCGTCCGGGAGCACCGCGGCTGGTTGTGGGTGGCCGGCGGTGTGCTCGCCCTCGGTGCCTACGGCTTCGTCGCCACTTTCCAGCCCGACGCCCACTTCGGCCGCATCCTCGCCGCCTACGGCGGGATCTTCGTGGCCGGTTCGATCCTGTGGGGCGTGGTCGCCGACGGCTACCGGCCCGACCGCTGGGACATCGCCGGCGCGCTGATCTGCCTCGTCGGGATGGCCGTGATCATGTGGGCGCCGCGCGAGGCCGGCTGATCCGTCGCCCCGGCACCGGGCGGCGGGCGGCGGCGGCCGTCACCTACCCTGGGCACAGACCCGCCTCCGTCCGCCCGAGGAGCAGCCCATGGCCACCGCCGTACCGCCCGCCGCCTCCCGCATCGCCGTCGTCACCGGTGCGAGCAGCGGAATCGGCGCCGCCACCGCCCGTGCGCTGGCCGCCGCCGGCTACCGGGTCGTCCTCACGGCCCGCCGCAAGGACCGCATCGAGGCGCTGGCCGAGGAGATCGGCGCGGCCGGGGGCGCGGCGACGGCCTATCCGCTGGACGTCACCGACCGGGCCGCCGTCGACGAGTTCGCGACCGCCTTCAAGACGGTCGGGGTGCTGGTCAACAACGCGGGCGGAGCGCTCGGCGCCGACCCGGTCGCCACCGGCGACCCGGCGGACTGGCGCGCCATGTACGAGACGAACGTCATCGGCACCCTCAACCTCACCCAGGCGCTGCTGCCCAAGCTGGAGGCGAGCGGTGACGGCACGGTCGTGGTGGTCTCCTCCACCGCGGGCCACGGCACCTACGAGGGCGGCGCGGGCTATGTCGCCGCCAAGCACGGCGCCCACGTTCTCGCCGAGACCCTGCGCCTGGAGATCGTCGGCCGGCCGGTCCGTGTCATCGAGATCGCGCCCGGCATGGTCAGGACGGACGAGTTCGCGCTGACCCGCTTCGGCGGCGACGCGGAGAAGGCGGCGAAGGTGTACGAGGGCGTGGCGGAGCCGCTCACCGCGGGGGACGTGGCGGAGACCATCGCCTGGGCGGTGACCCGCCCCAGCCATGTCAACGTGGACCTGCTGATCCTGCGTCCGCGGGCCCAGGCGTCGAACACGAAGGTGTACCGGGAGCGCTGATGTCCGAGTCCGAGGAGCTTTCACCGGAGCGGGCCGCCGAGAAGCGCCGGCTCGCCCAGGAGACGAAGAACGAGCGCCAGGTCTGGTACTTCCTCGCGTACTTCCTCTTCGGCATCCACATCCTGGCCTGGGTCATGATCTACGCGGTGCGGCACGGCAATTGATCGCGCCGCGGGTTTGGGGTGTTGCCGGTTGTCTGCGGGTGCGTCGTGGCTGGTCGCGCCCGCGCGGCGGAGCCGCACATCGACACAGCCCCGCGCCCCTGGCCCGGTTGCTGCGCGATCACCGCATCGCGGCCGGAACCCGGAGGGGCAAGCCTGCGCTGGGCTGCCCCTGCCAGGCGGTGCTCGGCCTGCGCTGGTTCATCGACGGCGCCCGCCTTTCCCAACTCGCGTGCGACAACGGCCTGTCGGCCTCCATGGCATACCGCTGCCTCCACGAGGGGCTAATACCAACTCAAGGGCATGCGATGCGGTGGCGGGGTTTGCACGGGCGAGTTCCGACAGCAGCGCGGGCGCACCGCCCGGCCAACCGATGGCCATCTGTTCGAACCCCTCGTGTTGAGGCCCCCCGCTATGCGGCTAGGCGGCGGATTCCCGCCCGGCCCTGAGGCACCGCCGTGGCCTGGATCCCGATGACCTCGACGGCGACGCCCCAGGCCTCCAGCACCTTGGCCGTCTGCACGAGGGTGACCTGGGAGAACGGGAAAAGCGTGTCGGCGGTGAGTCCGGTTCCGCTCTTCAGCAGGATCGCGAATACGACCTTCGACGGCCGGAAGCCGTCCGGCAGGGCCCGGCCGGGCCGGGCCGCGGCCACCTTCCGGGCGAACCTATCCATGGCCTCCGGCGAGTGCAGCAGGGTCTGAACGGCGACCACGGCCTGACCGAACAGATGGCTCAGCGCGTCGGAGCCCTTGGCCCGCTTCACCATGACCAGGACGTCGTCCGGGCTCAGCAGGTCGCAGATCTCCACGCCGTTGCCCCGGTGCAGCGCGGTCCGGACGTTGTCACGGTCGAAGCAGACGTACCCGGGCCGCAGGTCGGGCACCCACTCGTTGTAGTCCCGCTCCTTGTCCCCGAGCACCCAGGCCGGAAGGTCGACCGAGGGCGTGCCGGTGATGAGCCGCTCCACCTGCGAACGGATCGTCTCCAGGTACACCTCACCGATCTCGTACCACTGCCCGTCGAGCAGGAAGAACCGGCGGGCACCGAACGCCAACTCCGCCTCGATCCACCGCAGTACGCTCGATGTCCAGATGACGTCGCCCTTCTCCGCCCGGGTGTGCGTGTAGAGGGTGACGGTGCCGTCCCGGAGCGCGGCGAAGCGCGTTCCCGCCCTCTGCACGCGGGCCCGGTTGAGGACGTAGTCCAGGCTGAAGTCGTCGGTGAGGCGTGCCTCCAGGCTGTGCACCTTGGTGGCGAATGCCTGGGCGGCGCCGTAGTCGTCCCAGTGCTCGGACGGGACGGCGACTGCGATACGTCCGTCCTGTACCTCGCCCAGCATGTCGTCGAGCCGCTTCTCCAGCCGCGTGACGAGGTCGGCGTCCTTGACCGGGACGATGTGCTCGACGAACTCCAGTTCCGGAGCCGGTGCCTCGTCCCGAAGGACACGGGCGATGGCCCGGATGTCCGCGACCAGGTCCGCGGCGTCGATACCGAGGCGCATCCGCAGCCCGGTACCGCCCTCGACGCTGGAGATCTTCGTACGGTCGTCCTGGGCGATCGTCATCTGGATCCCGTCCAGCCGGCCGCCCAGCCGCCGCACGATCTGCGCATGTTCCTGGACACCCAGGCTCCAGACCGGAGCGCCGCCGGGCACGAGGGTGATGTCGGTCCGGCCGCCCCCCGGCGTATGGGAGACCATGTCCCGGATCTGAGCGGGGTCCACCCTGCGGATCACGAAGCTCAGCCCGAACCGCCGGTCCTTGACCCGGTCGGGCACCAGACGGAAGCCCTGGTCGTAGCCGACGGCGTACACCTCGCCGTCGACCGCGAGCATCAGCAGCCCGGCCGACCGGTTCACCGGCCGCGCCACCTCGCACCCGGTCGTGCGATTGATCTCGCCGCACCAGCTCGCGACCGGCTGCTCGAAGCTGCCGGTGACCAGCAGCGCCGGAACACCCAACCGCTCCTGGGGGAAGTGCAGTTCCGCGTCAACGGCTTCGAGTCGAGCCAGGTCGAGGACGTCGAACATCGCGTCGACCGTGGGAGCGACACCCGTGAGTCGGTACAGGGTGCGCTTGGACGTGCCGGACGTGCTGGTGGCCATGGTGCCGCTCCATTCGAATCGACGTGTTGTGGGCAGGGGGAAGCCCGGGAGGCCAGGGGAAGCCGGGAAGCCGAGCGAAAGCACAATCAGTAGAGCAGCAACTGAAAGCACTGTCAAATACTTCACATCGGTTGAGGGTCGGTATAGAGTGGAGCCGTCCAGCACGCCCGCCCCCACGTCACCCGGCAGGAGCCCATGAACCAGCAGGCCAGTGCCCTCGTGACCGCCGCCGACATCTCCCGGCTAGCCGGAGTCACCCGTGCCACGGTGAGCAACTGGCGTCGTCGGCATCCGGACTTCCCCGCCCCTGCGGGAGGCACGGACACCAGCCCCACCTACGACCTCGACGCCGTACGTGCCTGGCTCTCCGCCCGTGGCCAACTCCCCGAGGACACACCGGCGGACCGGCTTCGCACCGCGCTGCGCACCCACCCCGGCGACGGCGGACTGGCCCTGCACCTGCTCCCAGTGGTGCTCGCGGCTGCCCGGCTGGACCGGAGCGAGCGCGAAGCCCTTCCCGAACTGCGTGACGACGCTCTGCTGCGATGGGTCCGGTCAGCTGCGGACGACGGAGCCGACGACATCCCTAGGATCGCGGACGCCACGTACGGCCTCGACGCGACCGGGCCACTGAGGGCCTTGTTGCGATGCGTCGTCACGGATGGCGCCGAGGCCGCAACGGATGTCCTGGCCGAACGCCTGATGGAGGACACGGGAGGCACCGGCACCTACCTCACGCCGCGCCCCTTGGCCGACCTCATGGCCCGGCTCCTCACCGACAGCGCGGGTGCCTTCCCCGCGAGCGTTCTCGACCCTGCGTGCGGGACGGGATCGCTGCTCGCCGCGGCGGCATCCGCGGGCGCGAGCGAACTGCACGGCCAGGACATGCTGGTCGCCCAGGCCGCCCAGGCCGCCGTGCGGCTTCGGCTGAGCGCCCCCGAAGCGGCCATCTCCGTACGTACAGGGGACAGTCTGCGCTCCGACGCCTTCAAGGGCCTCACCGTGGACGCCGTCCTGTGCAATCCCCCGTACGGGGCCCGTAACTGGGGGCACGACGATCTGGCGTACGACCAACGCTGGGCCTACGGCGTGCCTCCCAAGGGCGAGCCCGAACTCGCCTGGGTCCAGCACTGCCTGGCCCACCTCGCGCCCCGCGGCCGAGCCGTACTGCTCATGCCGCCCGCCGTCGCGGAACGCACCGCCGGCCGGCGCATCCGGGCTCAACTCGTACGGGACGGAGCCCTCCGCGCGGTCGTCTCGCTTCCCCCCGGCGCGGCGATCCCGCTCCACATCGGCCTGCACCTGTGGGTGCTCGAACGACCCGATCCGCGGGCCGAAGCCCCCGGGACGGTCCTGCTCGTCGACGCCGCCGCCGAGAGCCGAGATCTCGCCGGGGAGAGCGTCGACGACACCGTGCTCTCGGCATGGCGGCCCTACCTCGACGACCAGGACGGCTTCACGGGAGCCCCCGGCATCGCCGCCGCCATGCCGGTCACCGACCTCCTGGACGAGGCCGTGGACCTGACCCCGGCCCGCCGCATCCGGACGGCTTCCGGGCAGGCCCTCCGCCCCGCCCTGCTGGCCCGGCAGGCATCGGAGCTGTATGACCAACTACGTCGAGCGGCAACGGACCTGGTCGGCCTCAGCACCGACGGCGACTGGCCGCCGGCCGACGACCGGCCTCGCGACTGGCGCACCGCAACAGTCGCGGACCTTCTGCGCGGCAGCGCTCTCAGCCTGCTCCACACCGCGCCCCCGGGCCGCCGGACCCGTAGCGGCCAGCCGCAGCCCGGGCCCGAAGCAGAACCCGGCGCACGACCCGCGCTCACGGCTGCCGACGTCTTCGAGAACCGGCCCGCCTCCGGAACGGAAGCGGACCTTCCCACCGGCGTCGCCCTACCGTTGGTCCAGGCAAGTGACGTGCTTCTCACAGAGATCCTCCGCGTGGGACGCGCGGCCGGGGCCCGGGTCGTCGAACCGGGCGAGGCAGGCTGCTTCCTCGGACCCCACCTGCTGCTGTTCCGCCCGGATCGGCGCCGGCTCGACCCCTGGTTCCTGGCCGGCTTCCTCGCGGCGGAGCAGAACGTCAACGCCGCAGCCACCGGCACTTCCCTCGTCCGGGTCGACCCGCGACGCCTGCGCGTTCCCCTGCTCCCGCTCGCCGAGCAGCAGCGCTACGGCGCCGCCTTCCGCCGCCTTCATGAACTGCGTACCGCCGCTCGCCGTGCCGACCAGGCCGCCGAGGAGGTCACCCGTCTCCTCGGCACCGGCCTCACCGGCGGCGCGCTGTTGCCGGACGGTCACGGATCGGCGTGAAACGTGCGCCGCAGCACCGCGAACGACCAGACTTGACGTCTCTGTCCCGCTGGGACGGCGAACACCGGAAGGAATTCGTTGAACAGCAGTAAGCACACGGAACTGGCGAACCACGCGTGGTCGGTTGCCGACCGCCTGCGCGGTGACTACAAACAGTCCGACTACGGCAAGGTGATCCTGCCGTTCACCGTGCTGCGGCGCTTGGAGTGTGTCCTCGCCCCGACCAAGGACAAGGTCCTGGAGGTCGCCGCCCGCTACCAGGACCAGGACATCAACCCCGACCGCTTCCTGCGCAAGGCGTCCGGCCACAGCTTCTACAACACCAGCACCTACACGCTGAAGGCCATCGCGGGCGACCCCTCACACGCCGCGAAGTACCTCACCGAGTACTACGGCGCCTTCTCACCCAACGCCCGGGAGGTCTTGGAGCGGTTCGAGTTCGCTCAGCAGATCAAGCGACTGGACACGGCGGACCTGCTGTACCAGGTGGTCGGACGGTTCGCCGACCTCGACCTGCGGCCGGTGGAGAGGGACGCCGACGGCAACGTCGTACTCGACGAGGACGGCAAGCCCGTCGAGATCGTCTCCAACCACCAGATGGGCTACATCTTCGAGGAGCTGATCCGGCGCTTCGCCGAGCAGTCCAACGAGACGGCCGGTGAGCACTTCACACCGCGGGAAGTCATCCGGCTGATGGTGAACCTGCTCGTCGCGCCGGACAGTGATGCGCTGGCTCTGCCGGGCACCGTCCGTACGGTCATGGACCCGGCCTGCGGCACCGGCGGCATGCTCAGCGCGGCCGAGGAGCGCATCACTGCCCTCAACCCGGACGCCACCGTCAAGGTCTTCGGCCAGGAACTCAATCCCGAGTCCTGGGCCATCTGCCGGTCGGACATGATGATCAAGGGTCAGGACCCGGAGAACATCAAGTTCGGCAACTCCTTCAGCGACGACGGCTTCAGCAGCGACGACTCCAGGAGGGACAAGAACACGCCCACCACTTTCGACTATCTGCTGGCCAACCCGCCGTTCGGCGTGGAGTGGAAGAAGGTCAAGGACGCGGTCGAGTACGAACACGAACACCTCGGCGAGAGCGGGCGGTTCGGCGTCGGCCTGCCACGCATCAACGACGGCTCGCTGCTCTTCCTCCAGCACATGATCTCGAAGATGAAGCCGGTTGACGCGTCGGGGGCGGGCGGCAGCCGCATCGCGATCGTCTTCAACGGCTCCCCTCTGTTCACAGGGGCGGCGGAGTCGGGTGAGTCCAGGATCCGGCAGTGGATCCTGGAGAACGACTGGCTGGAGGGCATCGTCGCCCTCCCCGACCAGCTCTTCTACAACACCGGCATCTCCACGTACTTCTGGGTGCTCAGCAACCGCAAGGCGAGGGACCGGCGCGGCAAGGTCATCCTGCTGGACGCGCGCGACTACTGGCGCAAGATGCGGAAGTCGCTCGGCGACAAGCGCAAGGAATTGGGCGATCAGCACATCTCCGAGATCACCAGGCTCTATACGGAGGCGCTGGCGGTCCTCGACGCGGCCGAGAAGGGTGGCGGCCATGACCTCGCCGACCGGGCCGGGAAGATCAAGGTCTTCCGTAACGAGGACTTCGGGTATCGCCGGATCACCGTCGAGCGGCCGCTGAAGCTCCGCTTCGAGATGACGGAGGAGACGCTGACGGCGATCACCGCGTCCAAGCCGATCGCACGGGCCACGGACGTTGAGGCATTCGCGGCGGCGCTGCGCCCGCTGGTCGGCAAGTCCTGGACGACGAAGTCCGACGCGTGGATCGACCTCAAGGACGCGGTCGTCGCGGCCGGCCTGTTGTGGCCGACGGGCGCGCCGTTCGGCAAAGCGCTGCGGGAGGCAGTCGGCGTGCGCGACCCGGATGGCGAGGAGCAGAAGGTCAAGGGCGAGCCGGAGCCTGATCCGGAGCTGCGGGACTACGAGAACGTCCCGCTGGAGGAGGACGTGGAGGAGTACCTGCGGCGGGAGGTTCTGCCGCACGTTCCGGATGCGTGGATCGACCACAGCAAGACGAAGATCGGGTACGAGATCCCGTTCACGCGGCATTTCTACGTGTACAAGCCACCGCGGCCGTTGGCGGAGATTGACGCGGAGTTGAAGTCTCTGGAGTCCGAGATTCAGGCGCTGCTGGGTGAGGTGACCGAGTGACTGTCGACCTCCAGTCGCTACCTGCTGGATGGAGCAGGACTCGGGTGGACCGGGTCGCTACGGTCAACGCGCGAATTGGCTGGAAGGCTCTCACTGCAGCCGAGTATCAACCAGAAGGATACGCGTTTCTGTCGACTCCCAATATTAAGGGAGGCGAGATTGACTTCTTCAATGTAAACTACATCACCGAATTCCGTTACGAAGAGTCCCCGGAACTGAGGTTGAGGCCAGGGGACGTATTGCTCGCTAAAGACGGCAACACTCTAGGAATCGTTAATATCATCCGCGATCTCCCTCGTCCGGCGACCGTAAACGGCTCGATTGCCGTCATCCGATCGACAGGGATTGAGCCGTCCTACCTTCGGTATGTCCTAGCGAGCCGGACGACACAGGAAACCATCAATATGCTCAAGAGCGGAATGGGGGTTCCACATCTGTTCCAGTGGGACATCAATCGCCTGCCTGTCCCGCTGCCACCATTGGAGGAGCAGCGCCGCATCGCCGACTTCCTTGAGGCAGAGACTAATCGCATCAACGATCTTCTACATAGAACTGCTAGTCAACTAGCGCTCCTCCAGGAGCAATTTCACGAGACGATGCGCTTCTGGACAACGGTTGGCAATGGCGAAGCGAGTCCGACAAAGATCTCATGGATGCCCAAGATGAACCCCAATTGGAGCCTTCTCAAGGTAGGCCATCAGTTCGTGACGGGCAGCGGTACGACTCCCACGTCTACGGTCGCCGAGTACTTCGATGGGCCCCATTGGTGGGTCAACAGCGGCGACCTCAATGACGGAGAGGTCACATCGAGTGAAAAGACGATCACAGATAGAGCCTTGAATGACTTCCCCGCACTGAAGCTCCATAACCGCGGCTCTTTGGTGATTGCGATGTACGGACAGGGCGCCACCAAGGGGAAAGTGGGATTGCTGACAAAACAGGCATGCGTAAATCAAGCATGCTGCGTCTTGTCGGCCACAGGAAAAATCTCGACGCAATATGCTCGCTATTGGTTCCGGGCGCATAAAGAAAGCGTCGTCGCCCTCGCTCAAGGAGCTGGTCAGCCTAACCTCAGCCAGGAGCTGGTCAAGAGTCTATGGATTCCCACCCCCGCCATGGCGGAGCAGCAGGAAATCGTATTTCACTTGACTAGAGGGGAAGAGCAAATTAGCCGTAAGGTCCAACTACTCAGGGAGAGAGAGACCCTACTCGCCGAACGCCGCCAAGCCCTGATTACCGCTGCCGTCACCGGCCAGATCGACGTGTCCACCGCCAGTGGACGAGGGATCGAGGAATGATCGCGCCATGAGTCCCGCCGCGCCTCACCGCCCGATGCCGTTCATCACCCGTGTGCAAGTCGATAACTACAAATCCATCGCTCATTGCGACGTGACTCTCGGCCGGTTCACCGTGCTGCTCGGACTGAACGCCGCAGGGAAGTCGAACTTCCTCGATGCCCTGCGCTTCGTACGCGACGCGCTGGTGAACGGCCCGGCCGAGGCTGTGGCAGCGCGCGGCGGATGGGAAGAGGTGCTGCGCCGGGTCCCTGAGCCGGCGACCTCCTGCACGATCGGTCTGGAATTCCACCTGCCGACGACCACCCATGACACAAAGCCCTGGGTGGGGCGGTACGAGATCACTGTCGCGCCACCAACCGTCCTCGGGGCGGAGCGAGATACGGGGCCTGGTATCCGTATCCAGCGGGAGTTCTGCGAGATGCGCCACCCTGGCGCCAAGGGCCGGGCAAACGCTGAGCGGTTCCTGACGCGAGACCGCACGGGGAAGGGGCGTCGTCAAAGGCTGCTGGAACTTTCGCGAATGGGTGAGGCAGAGCCTTTCGCCGACCTCCACACGGCTCTCACGGAGATGTTCTTCTACAGCCCCGACCTGGCCAATCTCCGCAAGGCAAGCCCGAACACGCCGACCGCCGGAGCCTTGGGCGAGGACGGCGGCGACCTCGGCCCGGCCCTGGCCGCTCTCGGGGAGCAGGAGCGTGAGCGTGTCTCGCAGTACCTGGGGGTGATCGTGCCCGGTGTGGTGGAGGTCGGTCCCACGGACCCCTCCGCCGACTACATCGCGGCGCGGATCAACTTCGCCACCGACGGCCAGACGGAACCCCACGTTTTCCGGGCCGAGTCCATGTCGGAAGGGACCATCCGTGCCATCGGTCTGCTGACCGCGCTCTTTCAACCTGCCACGCGCGAAGGCTGGATTCCGCTCATCGCCGTCGAAGAGCCCGAGTTGGCGCTGCACCCGCTCGCGGCCGGGGCACTCTACGACGCGCTCACGGAAGCAAGTGAGCACGTGCAGGTCCTTGCCACCACGCAGAGCGCGGAGCTGTTCGACCGTAAGGAGGCGGACCTGTCGGCCATCCGCGTGGTCGCTGCCGAGCACGGGGTGACGGTGATCGGCGAAGTGGACCCGGTGAGCAGGTCGATCGTTGCCGACGGCCTGGCGACCACCGCTGAACTGCTGCGCTCCAACCAACTGCGCCCGGTCGTCGAACCCCCAGCCCAGTCGGACGAGCAGCCGGAGGGTGAGGAGTGAGCCACCCGAAGGTCACGATCGCCTCCGTCGTGGAGGGTGAGGGCGAGATCAGCGCACTGCCCGTGCTCCTGCGGCGGCTGATGTACGAGGCACAGATCTGGGACGCGGACATCCAGCCGCCTTTCCTGGTCGACCGCGGCCGACTGATCCGACCGGGCGGTCTGGAAGCCGCCGTGGAGGCACAGGCTCGACGCGTACCCGCCGACCACCCGGGCGGCATCCTGGTGGTGATCGACGCCGACGACGACTGTCCGGCCAGCCTCGGGCCTTCGCTCCTGGCCAGGGCCGAGGCCACCCGCCCGGACCGCCGCACGTCCGTCGTACTGGCGAACCGGGAGTTCGAGGCGTGGTTCCTCGCATCTGCGCCCTCCCTCGGCGGGCGGGCAGGGCTCGCCGAACAGTTGGAGGTCCCGGCCAACAGCGAGACGTTACGCGACTGCAAGGGCTGGCTGACTCACCACCGGCGCGACGGAGTGCGGTACCGCCCCCGCGTGGACCAGCCGGCACTGACCCAAGACATGGATCTCGACCTGGCCCGCGCCAACTCATCCTCGTTCGACAAGTTCTGCCGCGACATCACCTATCTGGTCACCGGAAAGCGGGGGGAATAGCCGCTCATGTCCGTCCACGACGAAGCAGCCTTCGGGAACGGCATAGTCGCCGCCCTGCTGGAGCGCGGTTGGGTTGAAGGAAACCGATCGCACTACCAACCCCAACTCGGCCTGGACACCCCCCAGCTCTTCGACTTCATCCGTAAGACCCAAGCCGACGACTGGGCCGATCTGATCGCCCTCTACGGCGGCGATCCCGACACCGCCCAGGCCGGGTTCGCCAAGCGCGTGGACCAGGCGATCGGAACCGACGGTGTGCTGGACGTGCTCCGCAAGGGCGTGAAGGACCACGGCGTCCTGATCAGGCTCGCCTACTTCAAGCCGTCGCTCGTCGCCTCGGACGCGGTCCTGGACGACTACCGGGCGAACCGGCTGACCTTCGTCAAGGAGCTGGAGTACGCCGCCAAGCAGGCGGACAAGGGCAAGCGCCTCGACCTCACCCTCTTCCTCAACGGGATCCCGCTGGCTACCGCCGAATTGAAGAACGCCCTCACGCGCCAGGGGGTGGAGGCCGCCAAGGACCAGTACCGCACGGACCGCGACCCCACCGAGCTGATCTTCGCGCGGCGCGTGATCGCGAACTTCGCCATCGACACGGACCTGGTGTTCGTCGCGCCTGAGCTGCGGGGCAAGCCGACGCGATTCCTGCCGTTCAACACCGGGTCGGAGGGCCCCGGGAAGCCCGGCGGTGCGGGGAATCCGGCGCCCACCGTCCCCGGGACCTACGCGACCTCGTACCTCTGGGAGCAGATCTGGGAGCGGGACACCTGGCTTGACCTGATCGAGCGGTTCGTACACCTCAGCAAGGAGAAGGGCCCGGACGGGCGGACGCGCAAGAAGCTGATCTTCCCGCGCTACCACCAGTGGGACATCGTCAAGAAGCTCGCCGACCACGCGTCCCGCCACGGCGCCGGTCACAACTATCTCGGCATGGCCTCCGCCGGCTCCGGCAAGTCGAACACCATCGGCTGGCTGGCGCATCGCCTGTCGTCGCTGCACACGCCCACGGACCCCGCCGAGATCGACCCCGATGCCCTGGCCGCCGGGCTCAAGCCGGGCGCGCCCGTGTTCGACAAGGTCGTGATCATCACCGACCGCCGCAATCTCGACGCCCAACTCCGGGAGACCGTCGGCAGTTTCGAGAAGACCGCCGGTCTGGTGGTGAAGATCGACGAGAGGCAAGGCGCGAAGTCGGACCAGCTCGCCAAGGCGCTGTCCCGCGAGACCGGAAAGATCATCACGGTCACGCTGCACACCTTCCCGGCCCTCATCGACTACCTGCGCCGCAACCCCACCGAGATCCAGGGCCACAACTTCGCGATCATCGTGGACGAGGCCCACTCCTCGCAGTCCGGCGGCGCGGCCACGGACGTACGCGCGGCCCTGCGTGGCCTGGGCCTGGACTCGGACTCCGACGAGGCCGGGGCGACCGAGCAGGAAGCAGAAGCCACCACCGATGCCAAGCTCCGCCGGAAGGCCATCCAGCGCAGCATGGCAGAGAACCTGTCCTACTTCGCGTTCACGGCCACGCCCAAGGCCAAGACGCTCGAACTCTTCGGCACTCTGACCAGCGTCAACGGCAAGCCGACGTACGTCCCCTTCCACACGTACTCGATGCGCCAGGCCATCGAGGAAGGCTTCATCCTCGACCCCCTGCGCACCTACGTCACGTACAACACGTACTGGAAGCTGGTGAACAAGAACCCGGACGAGCGCGAGGTGGACCCATCCAAGGCCAATCCGCTGCTCGCCCGGTACGCGCTCACGCACGACTCCACCGTGACGCAGCAGGCGCAGGTGATCGTCGAGCACTTCCGCACGCACACCGTCGGCCGGCTCGGCGGGCGTGCCAAGGCCATGGTGGTGACGGCCTCCCGGCACAGCGCCGTGCAGATGGCCCGTGCGATCAGGAAGTACGTCGATGATCGCGCGTACGCCGACCCCGGCGTCCTGGTCGCGTTCTCCGGCAGCCTGACGTACGACGGCAAGGAGACCACCGAGCCGAAGGAGAACGGCGGCCTGGCCGAGTCCGCTCTGCCGAAGGCGTTCGCGTACACACGCAAGGACGACAAGGCCGTGCGCACCGGCGGGAAGGCGACGCAGCGCGAGTACCGCATCCTGGTCGTCGCCGAGAAGTACCAGACCGGCTTCGACCAGCCGCTCCTCACCACGATGTACGTGAACAAGAAGCTCGCGGGCATCAGCGCCGTCCAGACCCTCTCCCGTCTGAACCGCACGGCCGACCGCAAGTCCCAGGCGGACCTGGCCGTGCTGGACTTCGTCAACGACGCCGAGGACATCAAGGAGTCCTTCCGCCCGTACTTCGAGGAAGCGAACACCCTCCCCTCCGACCCCAACCTCCTCTACACGGCACAGAGCCGGGTCATGCAGCCCGACATCCTTGTCGAGGAGGAGATGCGGGAGTTCGCGGACGCCTATCTGGCGGCCGAGGAGAAGGCGGCGGGCTCGGTGGCCCGCTGGGAGAAGCTGCACGCCGAGCTGTACCGGCATCTCGGCCCCGCCGTCGAGCGGTTCACCGAACTGCTGGACCGCAAGGACGAGGCGGGCGACCCCGACGAGGACGCCGCCGAGGCCGCTGAGCAGTTCCGCGCGGATCTCAACGACTACGTGCGGAAGTATGGCTTCCTCTCGCAGATCGTGCCCTACCGCGACGCCGATCTCGAATGCCTCTACCTCTACGGCCGCCACCTGCTCAACCGTCTGCCGCGACGCGGTGACGCTGGTGTGGACATAGGGGATGTCGACCTCAGCCACCTGCGGGTGCAGAGGACCGGCGAGCACGATCTTTCACTGACCGCCGAGGGACCGGCGGAGCTGCGCGGCTTCGGTGAGGGTGCGGGCGGTGCCAAGGAGCAGGAGAAGTCGCTGCTGTCGGAGCTGATCGAGAAGTTCAACGACAAGTTCGGCACCGACTTTACCGAGCAGGACGTGATCACGCCGTGGTCCGAGGCGAAGGCGGACCCGAAGGTCCGCGCCGCTGCCGTCAACGACGAGGAGAACTTCGGACTCGTCTTCGACGAGGTCTTCGAGGACAAGATGGCCGAACACATCGACACCATCGCCGACATGGGACGGCAGTACTTCAGCCACGACGACAGCTTCAAGCAGTCGCTCAACCAGAGTGCGCGCCGGGCGGCCTGGCGGATGATCCGCCGGGAGGAGAACATCGATGACGAGGCGGCCTGACCCGCCCAGCCTTCCGTCCTATCCCTGGTCGACGGCTCCCTCTGGTCAACCGCCCGGGTGGACAGACAGGCCCGCGATCACGGACGTTCCGCGCGTGGGGCGGGGCCGGACGGCCCAGGCGGTGGCGAGGCGGTCGACGAGGAGCAGACCCCGACCGTTCTCGGCGTCTGTGTCCGGGTCGGCCAGTACGGGCTTGCCGGTGCCGGGGTCGGAGACGGCGAGCCAGTAGTGTCCGTCGGCGGGCCACAGGACAAGTTCGATGAGGTCCTTGTCCTCCCTGCAAGCGCCATGACGGACGGCGTTGGTGACCAGCTCCGAGGTCAACAGGCCCAGGTCGTCGCAGAGATGGGGACGAAGGAAGTCCGGCAGCGATTCGGCGACGGCGTGCCGGGCCCGCCGCACGGAGGCGGGGTGGGCAGGGAAGCGCCAGTGGACAGGGACGAGGGGGATCTCGGGCATGGCGAACTCCACGGCTGTGTGAAGGGTTTGGGGTCGCCGGTGGCCTGCCGCCCTGGTCGCGTGCACACCCGTCCCAGGGCGGACGGGCATGCTCGCGCGGTGCGCTTCCGGCATTGCGGTGTGTAGCGTGCGCGTGACTAAACCGGCCTCGGGGAACATCGGTACAGCGGTTGGCGCTGAGAACGACCATGGTCAGGGCGTGAGCGCCGTGACCCGGTTCTCGTACTCGCGGCGGGCCTTGCGCTGGGCCGGGACCGTGGCGAGGCCCTGGGCGCCGTCGAGCGGCTCACAGCGGGCGAGAAGCTGGCGGTGTACGGCGGGGACGGCGCTGACGCGCAGGGTGTAGCCCTGGCCGCGCCGTACAGTCGTCCCCTGGTCGAGGGCGGCGCGCTCGGCGGGCTCCAGTTCGGTGGTGCGGAGGTAGTCGGCGATCTTGCCGGGCATGTCGAGGGTGACCGGCAGCTCCGGGGCGGGCGCGCCCTCCTCGCTGGCGGTGTGGTCGGGCAGGAGGTCGGCGACGGCGGTACGGATCGCACCGCGGCTGACGCCGTGGTCACGGGCGAGAGCGGCGATGGACCGGCCTTCCAGGTACGCGGTGCGCACGTCGCCGGCCTTCGCGGCCGCCACGGCGGGGCGGCGCCCGCCCTTCGCGCCCTTGGCCTCGGCGGCGCGCAGTCCGTCGTAGGTCAGCTCGCGCTGGAGGTCGCGCTGGAGTTCGCCGGCGGCGGCGAGGGTCTGCACCATGAACTTCACGGTGGACAGCAGTTCGCCGGTGCGCGGGTGGCGGGCGGTGAGGTCCATGGCGGAGAACGCGCCGTCGTGGATGCGCAGGGCGAGGCGGTCGCGGTGCAGGACGTCGAGCACGTCGAGGATGTGCTGGTTGCCGCGCACGAGGCGGAACATCTCGGAGATGTGCACGGTGTCGCCGGGCCGCGCGTAGGTGAGCAGTTCGCCGAACTTCGGGCGCTGGAGAGGGTGGAGGCGACTGGAGGTGCCCGGGTCCTCCTCGAAGACGACCGGGTCCCCGATGCCGGCCTCGTCCAGGACGAGGTCCTGGCGGGCGGTGGACTGCTGGTCGGTCGAGACCCGCTTGTAGACCAGGTTTGCCACTGCGGGCCCCTTCCGTACGGAGGATCGGACCCTATCTGTCGTCAAACCCTGTCAGCAATCACCATCGGATCTGATTGGATTCGAGCCGCCTCGAACCCCCGGATTGCACGGGTTCATTGGACGCGACGCTCGCCTGTCGTCAAACGATCCTTTGGCGACAGGCGTGGCACTCATCCGCGTCACGATGGTTTGCGGTCCGGCGACCGCCGGGTGCCTGTCGCTGTGCTCAGCTGACGCCGAGCTTGTCGGTGATCTGCGAGTAGAACAAGGCGGGGTCACCGGCGAGTGCTTCCTTCACCATCGCGGTCGTGTCGTCCACGATCACCTCGATCGCTCCCGAGGTCAGTCCGTCGAAGGAGCGACGGGGCACTTCGCGCGCATCGATCATGGGGCCGTCGTAGCCGTCCGTCGAGAGGTCGGTGCGAGCGACGCCGAAGAGGACGCTCTGCACGTGCGTGCCCTGAGGTGCGAGCTCAAGGCGCACGGCGTTGGTCATGTTCCATGTGGCGGCCTTGGCGGCTGCGTACGCGCCGGTGTCGGCGGTGGCGAACCATGACAGCGCGGACAGGACGTTCACGATCGCGCCTCCGCCGTTCGCGGACAGGACCGGCGCGAACTGGCGGATCACGTTGAGCGTGCCCCAGAAGTGCGTGTCCATCTCCCGGTGCACGTTGGTGAGGTCGCCCTTGATGAGGGAGGCTCCGGTCGAGATGCCGGCGTTGTTGACGAGCAGGGTGACGTCTTTCGCGGTCTTGGCTGCCGCGGCGATGGACTCGTGGTCGAGGAGGTCCAGTCTCAGTGGTACCACCCGGCTGTTGTCGAAGTCGGCGGTTTCGGGGCGGCGGACTGCCGCGTACACCTTGTTCGCGCCGCGTTCGAGCAGTTCGAGGACGAACTGGCGGCCTATGCCGCGGTTGGCGCCGGTGACGAGGGCGATCTGACCGGTGATGTGCATGGTTCTCTGGCTTTCTGTAGATCGCGTCATGGATCCGGCCGGGGCCGGCGCGACGGTGAGGGATGCTTCAGGCGTCGACGGCGCGGCCGGTTGCCGGGGCCAGCCGGGTTCAGGTGAGGCCCGCGCGCGATGCGGATGCACTTCGGCTGCTGGCGCAGGCCGCGTACCGCCCGGTTCCGTCGCAAGTGCCGGCCGCAGTGCAGGGGGTGTCTTCCCGCCGAGGGCCCCGGTGCCCGAAAAGGGCTGACCCTTCTCGGGCACCGGGGAGACAGGGCCGGGCTGCCCCGGATTGGGGTGTGCTCAGCCCAGGAGGCGGCGCACGAGCTCGGCCGACACGGCCGGGGAGCGGCCGGTCAGCTCCTGCACGTCGACCGCGGTGGTGTCGAAGATGTCCTTGGCGATGGCGGCGTGGAAGGAGCCGGCCATCATGTCCGCGTGGTGGGCGTCCATGCCGCCGTCGGTCAGGGCCTGCACCGTTTCCTGGGCCGAGGCGAGGCGGTGGGTGATGGTCCGGCCGGTCACCTCGCTCAGCAGGGCGGCCAGGTCGTCGTAGGTGAACAGCTCGGTGTTGGTCAGCTGGTAGGTCCGCCCCTCGTGGCCCTGCCCGGCGAGCACGGTGGCGGTGGCGGTGGCCAGGTCGTCCCGGCACACCCAGTTCAGCGGCCGGTTGCCGGTCGCCGAGACCAGCTCACCGGTCTTGGCGGCCACGCCCAGCTCGGGCCCCAGCTCGTCCATGTAGACGCTGTTGCGCATGAAGGTGAAGGGCAGCCCCGTCGCCCGGATGATGTGCTCGGTGGCCAGGTCCACGTCCTCCAGGCCGAATGGCCGCCGCTCGGGGTCGGCCAGGCTCACGAGCACCAGGTGGGAGACGTCCAGGGCGTGCAGGGCCCGCACCGCCTGGTGCTGCTGGTGGATGCGCGCCGCGTTGTCCAGCGACGGCGGGGGCACCAGCACGGCCTTGTCGACCCCGGCCAGCGCCGCCGTCAGGGCGATGGGGTCGTCGTAGCTGCCCACGCGCACGTCCATGCCGCGCTCACGAAAAGGGGCGCCCTTGTCGTGGGTGCGCACCAGCGGCGCGATATCGGCGGCGGCCACTCCGGCTTCGAGCAGCCGCTCGATGATGCGTCCGCCCAGGCGTCCGGTGGCCCCGGTCACAGCGATGGTGGTCATGTTAGATCCCTTCATTGAGCACGGTTGAGCACCCAGGCCCTAAACGTAGGACCCTTCGTTTCACTCGACGGTACACTAAACGAAGGACCCTACGTTTATGGCTCTGGTGTGCATTCGGGCACGGCCATCCGGTCCGAGGGAGGACGCATGGAACCCACCACCAAAGCGGCCAAGGCCGCGGCCAGGCCGCTGCGGGCCGACGCCCGGCGCAACCGCGACCAGCTCCTGGAGGTCGCCCTCGCGCTGCTGCCGCAGAAGGGCTCACAGCTGTCCCTGGAAGCGGTCGCACGCCAGGCCGGGGTGAGCATCGCCACCCTCTACCGGCACTTCCCCACCCGCGAGGCCCTGATCCTGGCCGTCCACCACCAGGACATGACCGCGCTCGCCGACGAGGCCGGGGAACTAGCGGCCACCCTCCCGGCCGAGCAGGCCCTGCAACGCTGGCTGCACCGCCTGGCCCGCTACGGCAGCACCCGCCCCGGCCTGGCAGACGCCTTCCGCGCCGCCGCCCTCACCGGCGAGGAACTGCTGGAACAGACCTACGAGGTCACCGTCCAGGCCCTGGACCGGCTGATCACCGGGGCGGCGGCCGCCGGGCACGCCCGTTCCGACATCGAGGGCGGGGACGTACTGCTGGCGCTGTGCGGGGTGTGGGACCTGCCCGACACCCCCGAGTCCCACGCCCAGACCGACCGGGTGGTGAGACTGCTCCTGGACGGACTGGCCACCCCGCCCGCCGGCCGCTCCCGAAAGTAAGAGGCCCCACCGACTCGCGCCTTCCTGGTCGCTGACCGCCCGGCCGGACGGGGCCTACTCCTGTCCGCTTCCGTCCTCGTCCTCGTCCAGCTCCGGCGTGTCCGGGTCGCGCAGCGGGCGCAGGGCGCCGGCGGCCGGGGTGGAGGCGGTGAAGCTGTAGCGGCCGAGCAGGTTCAGGTTGCGGTGCTTGAGCGGGGAGAGGCGGGCGACGTCCTCGTCCCGGATCTCGTGGCCGTCGGCGCGGAGCTGGGCGACGGCGGCGTCGATGTACTTCGTGGTCCAGAGCACGATGGCGTTGAGGACCAGGCCGAGCGCGCCGAGCTGGTCCTCCATGCCGTCGCGGTACGCCTGGTGGATGGTGCCGCGCTTGCCGTGGCACACGTCGCGGGCAAGCTTGTGGCGGGACTCCTGCACGGTGAGCTGCCGGTTCATCTGCCGCCGGTAGGTGTCGTCCACCGGGTCGACGACCCGCAGCAGGTGCTCGGTCTTGGCGATCCGTCCGTACTCCGCGAACGCCGCCCCCAGCGGGGTCGGGCGGCCGTCGCGTCCGAACATGCGCAGCAGGTCGTAGGCGCGGACCTGGTTGGTGACCAGGGAACCGGCGACCTTCAGCATGTCCGTCCAGTGCGCGATCACCTTGTTCAGGTTCACGCGGTTGCGGGCCAGGTCCTCCACCGCGCCGTAGCTGCCGGTCTCGACGCCGGGCATCGTGGCCCGCCAGAACCGCTGGTCGTCCAGGTCGCGGAACCGCGGGCTGAAGTTGTAGCCGAGGATCTTGAACAGGCCGAACACCATGTCGGAGTACGAGGCGTTGTCGGTCGCCACCATCTCCGGCTTCACCCCGCCGTCCAGGTTCAGCAGGGCGTCCAGGATGTGCAGGGAGTCGCGCGGGGTGCCGGGGACGACCATCTGCCCGATGCCCGCGACCTGGTCGTTGACGGCGTTGAGCCAAGTGATGCCGCGCTTGAACCCGAAGTACTTCGGCGACGGGGCGGCGTTGATGGTGCGCACCGGCACCTGGAAGCGCAGCCCGTCCACCGAGGCGAGCAGCCCGTCGCCCCAGTGGCGCACGATCGGGATGCCGGCCTGGGCGGCGATCAGCCGCGCGTTCGCCGCGGCGATGGTGTCGGCGCGCAGGTAGTACTGATCGACGTGCACGAGCCGGGCCCGGGTCAGCGCCTCGTAGCCGGGGTTGACCACCGGGGCCAGGCCGATGTTGCACGCCTCGGACACCAGCAGCGCGACCACCGAGGTGGGCAGGTCCTTCATCCGGGTGGTGCCGTCGCCGAGGTGCACGAAGGCGTCGAGGAACCCGGTCCAGGCGTTCACCTCGAACAGCAGGTCCGGCAGGTCGATCTTCGGGAGCATCTTCTCGACCCGCTGGCGCAGCCAGGTCAGGGACTTTGGCTCGCCCAGCGCGCCGAGCTTGTCGACGTTCAGCTTCACCCGCCCGTCGTCCCGCACCTCGATGGAAACCTTCGCCGTCGGCCCCGCCTCTTCCAGGCGTGTCGCGAGCTGCTTCCATCCGGCGTCCAGTCCCCGCACCAGCTCCGCCAGGTGCTCGGTGACGGGCATGTCCAGGCTCAGGGCCGCTAGGACGTCCTCCTCGACCGCGTCCCAGTCGGGCCCGTCCAGCAGGCGGGCGCGCGGGTTGGACCAGCGGTGGGAGGGCGAGGCGAAGACGTCGCGGTTGTTCAGGGCCCGGTGCAGCTGCTCCAGCACGGACACCACGTACGCGTCCCGGTCCACCGCGCCCTGCGGAAGGTCCGGGTTGGCGTACACCGCCTTGCGCCACGCCGGCGGTACCAGCTTGTCGTCCACCTCGCGCGGCAGCAGCGGCTTGACCCCCACCTTCCGCCGGGCCAGCGCTGGCAGGCCGCGCACCCCGGCCAGGACCCGCTTCCCGGCGCTCGCCGCGTCCAGGGCCTTCGACTCGCCCAGCAGCGCGAGGAACGGGCGCACCGTGGCGTACCGGTTCGCGAGCGCGGCCCGCATGGCGACCTCGGCCGAGTTCTCGTCCTCAGGTACCAGGGTCACCACGGTGGCCGCCGCGCTCATCACGGCGGCGCGCGGGGCGACTTCCTCCACCGCCGCCCACAGCGCGGCCACGTCCAGGTCCGCCTCCTGCTCCTCGGCCAACTCCAGCTCCTCGAACAGCACCTTCGCCGCCCGCGCGAGCACCCGTGACGCCTTCTCCAGTTGCGGCAGCGTGGACAGCCGTTCCTTCTCCGTCTTGCGCTTCGCGGTGTTCAGCAGCCGGGTGGCCATGAGGATCTGGAACAGGTCCAGGGCCTCATCGATCGCCTTCGCCTCCAGGTGCCGCATCACCGCGGTGAGCATCGCCGTGCGCTTGGGCTCCGCCGCCCGCTCCAGCAGCGGCGCCTTCGACCCCAGGGCGTACCGGGCCAAAGCGGCCATCCGGTTCGGCGGGACCTGCGACAGCCTCAGCCTGCCGAGCCGGTACGCGCCGATCTCGTCCACCCGCTCCAGCGCGCGGGCGAACGCTGTGCCCGTCGTCCGCGTCGGTGGCCGGCGCAGCCGCTCCAGCTCCGAGAACCGCGAGCCCTCCGGCGTCTTCAGCGTCGCCACCAGATCCGCGGGCAGCGCCGGGTCCGCGCGGCGGGCGGCGCCCGCGACGGTGGCGTGCAGCCGCTTGTCCGCGACCTTCCGTACCTCCGACACCTGCCGGGCCAGCACCGAGACGCCCGGCAGCAGTACACGGTTGCGGCGTAGCCAGCCCACCGCGTGGTCGAACAGCGCCTTCGGGCCCTCGGCGTGCGTCCAGGCCCGACCGTGCAGGAAGGTGCGGAACCGCCGGGACCACTCCGGGTCGTCGTACTCGTGGTACTCGTAGGCGTCCCGGATCTCCCACGCGTGCTCGTACGCCGTCTTCGGCCGCTCGGTGTACCGCTTGACCACCGACGGGTCCTCGATGCCGAGTTGCGCGGCCAGGTGCTCGACCACCGGCCAGGGCGCGTCCAGCGGGTCGTCCGGGAGGAACCGGCCGATGTAGCGAACCGTGCACATCTGGAGCGCGAAGCCGAGTTGGTGGTGCGTGGAGCGGCGCCGGGCGATCAGATCGCGGTCGATGTCGTCCAGGAAGAAGAACCGCTCCAGCTCGGGGCGGTTCGGCTCCTGGGCGAACTTCCCGTACGCCTCGGCCTTTATCTGTACCCAGTCCGACGGTGTCAGGGACGTACGCCACGTGGTCCCCAGCCAGGGGCCCGCCCTTGTCGCTGACACTCGCTTGTGACC
>NZ_JBIALO010000046.1:0-47729 GCF_042873595.1 Streptomyces sp. NPDC004629
ATGGTACTGCAGGGGGGACCCTGTGGGAGAGTAGGACACCGCCGAACTAATCGTGGGGAAACCCCGCATTCTTTGAATGCGGGGTTTTCTGCGTTCGGGGCCCGACCCGTTCGGGCCCCTTCTCCCTGTCGGATTCCTTTTCAGATTTTTTCAGAGCCGTCCCGCCGCCTTCAGGGCGAGATAGGCGTCCGCCAGTGCCGGAGCAAGGTCGTCCGGTGTCGCGTCGACGACCGTCACTCCGTGGTGGCGGAGCTGCTCCGCCGTGCGGTGCCTTTCGGTCTGTGCCTGGGCCGCAGCGGCAGCCTCGTAGACCGCATCGGCGTTTCCACGAGCGGTCGCCATGTGGGCGATATGGGGATCGGCCACCGATGCCACCAGGACCGAGTGGCGCTGGGTGAGCTGCGCGAGTACGGGAAGCAGGCCCTCCTCGACCGGCGCCGCGCCGAGGGTGGTGAGAAGGACGATCAGGGAGCGGCGCGGGGCCGTACGGAGCACGGTGGCGGTGAGGCCACGGGCATCGGTCTCCACGAGTTCGGGCTCAAGCGTGGCCATCGCGCTGACCAGGGACGGCAGCACATCGCGTGCCGTACGGCCCTGGACCAGGGCGCGCGGCCGACGATCGTAGGCGAGGAGGTCCACCCGGTCGCCTGCGCGGGAGGCGAGCGCCGCGAGGAGCAGGGCCGCGTCCATGGAGGCGTCCAGGCGTGGGGCGTCTCCGACGCGGCCCGCCGAAGTGCGGCCGGTGTCCAGGACCAGCAGGATGTGGCGGTCGCGTTCCGGACGCCAGGTGCGTACGGCCACCGCGGTCTGGCGCGCTGTGGCCCGCCAGTCGATGGAGCGGGTGTCGTCGCCGGGGACGTAGTCCCGCAGGCTGTCGAACTCCGTGCCCTGGCCTCTGATCAGCACGCTGGTGCGGCCGTCCAGCTCGCGCAGCCGTGCGAGCTTCGACGGGAGGTGCTTGCGGCTGGCGAACGGTGGCAGGACCCGTACCGTCCAGGGAACCCGGTGGGCGCCTTGGCGGGAGAACAGGCCGAGGGGGCCGTAGGAGCGGATCGTCACACGGTCGGCATGGCGGTCGCCGCGGCGTGTGGGGCGCAGCCGGGTCGTGATGCGCCGGCGCTCGCCCGGGGGCACGGTGAAGCGGTGGCGGGATGCCTCGATCTCCGTGCCGGGCTGCCAACTGCTCGGCGGCCAGGCGTCCCGCAGGCGGGCCCGGAGCGGGCGGCGCGAGGGGTTGGTGACGGTCAGGGTCACGTCGGCGGTTTCACCCAGACGCGCGGACGTGTCGCCGGAACGGGTAAGGACCAGGCGTCGTACGGGCGCCGCGAGGGTGAAGTCGCAGGCGCAGGCCACGGCCAGCGGGCCGTTGACCGCGAGGATGCCCGTCCAGCCGGGATCCCAGATGCCGACGGGGACGGAGCCGAGAGCCGCCAGCAGGGCGGCGCGTCCGGTGAGCGGCATCAGCGGGGAACCGGGACGTGGGCGAGGATCGCGTTGATGACGGAGTCGGCCGTCACGCCCTCCATCTCGGCTTCGGGGCGCAGCTGCACGCGGTGCCGGAGGGTCGGCAGGGCCAGGGCTTTCACGTCGTCCGGGATGACGTAGTCGCGGCCGCTCAGCCAGGCCCAGGCACGGGCGGTGGCGAGCAGGGCGGTGGCGCCGCGTGGGGACACGCCCAGGGCGAGGGACGGCGACTCCCGGGTGGCGCGGCAGATGTCCACGACGTAGGCGGTGATCTCGGGGGAGACGGTCGTCTTGGCGACCGCGGCGCGCGCGGCTTCCAGGTCGGCAGGACCCGCGACGGGGCGCACGCCGGCGGCGCGCAGGTCGCGCGGGTTGAAGCCGGCGGCGTGCCGGGTGAGGACGTCGATCTCGTCCTGCCGGGCGGGCAGCGGGATCGTCAGCTTGAGCAGGAAGCGGTCGAGCTGCGCTTCGGGGAGCGGGTAGGTGCCCTCGTACTCGACCGGGTTCTGCGTCGCGGCGACCAGGAACGGTTCGGGCAGCGGCCGGGGAGTGCCGTCGACGGTGACCTGGCGTTCCTCCATGGCCTCCAGCAGGGAGGACTGGGTCTTCGGCGGGGTGCGGTTGATCTCGTCGGCGAGCAGGAGGTTGGTGAAGACCGGGCCGGGCTGGAAGGAGAACTCGGCGGTGCGGGTGTCGTAGACGAGGGAGCCGGTGATGTCGCTCGGCATGAGGTCGGGGGTGAACTGGACGCGTTTGGTCTCCAGTTCCAGGGCGGATGCGAGGGCGCGCACCAGCAGCGTCTTGGCGACGCCGGGGACGCCTTCGAGCAGGACGTGTCCGCGGCACAGCAGGGCGACGACGAGGCCGGTCACGGCGGGGTCCTGGCCGACCACGGCTTTGGCGATCTCGGCACGCAGGGCCTCAAGGGAGGCGCGGGCGCTGCCCGGATCCCCGGCGGTCCCGGCGTTGTCAGTGGTCGGGTCCATCATGGACGGCGTACCTCTCTTTCGAGGGCGTCGAGTCGGTCGGTGAGCGTGACGAGGGCTGCGTCGTCGGCGGGCGGAGGTCCGAAGAGGAGGAGATGCAGGGCTTGTCCGTCGCCGTGGAGATGGGCGGACAGGGCGGGCAGCAGGGCTTCGGGTGCGTGCGCCTGGGCGACGGGGACGCCTACGAGGGGGGCGAGGCGGGTGCGGGTGGTGGAGCGAAGAGCGGTGGCGGCGCGGTCTCGGGCGTCGGCCTTGCGGTAGAGGCGGGCGCGGCCTTCGACGGTCTCGGAGGCGCGGATCGCGACGGGGAGTCTTTCGGGCACGAGGGGGCCGAGTCGGCGTGCCCGCCAGAAGGCGGCGAGGAGCGCGGCGATGAACAGTTGCAGCGTGCCCCAGAGCCAGCCGGAGGGGAGCAGATCGAGGAAGTCCTTCTGGTCACCGGTGCCGGTGGCCGAGGTGTCGGCGAGCGAGGGGAGGTACCAGACCAGATGGGGGCGGGAGCCGAGGAGTTGAAGCGCGAGCGAGGCGTTGCCCTGCTCGTCGAGGCGGTCGTTGTAGAGGATGTCGGGCGCGCCCAGGACGACGGTGTCGCCGTTCCCGGAGGCGTCGGGGACGCGTACCAGCGTGGCCAGGCGCTCGCTGGGGTAGCAGGAGTCGGCGTCGAGGTGGGTGGTGGTGTAGCGGATGCCGCCGGTGTCGGCCGCGCCCGCGCGTGTGGCGGCGGGCAGGGCGCACTCGGGGGAGAGCGTCGACCCGAAGCTGGTGGCGGGGTCCGCGGTCACGCCGGGCACGAGCCGTTCGACGGACGAGCTGCCGGCGGCGATGAGGAGGGTGCGTCCGCCGGACTGGGCGGTCGCGGAGTGCAGGGCGCGCTGCTGGCCGGGCGTGAGCAGGTCGGGTACGGCGACCAGCAGGGTGGTGTCCGGGCCGGCCGCGGTGCGGGCCTCGTCCAGGGTGGTGACCACGCGGGTGGACACGCCGCGGTCGGCGAGCAGTTCGGCGACCGCGCGGCTTCCGTAGGGGTCGACGGAGCGGGGGTCGAGGGCGCCGTGCCGGGCGTCGGAGCGGATGACGGCGATCGCGACGGCTCCGGCGAGGAGCAGCAGGAACGCGAGTGCGATGCCTCGCGCGCGGGTCCACACCTGGCGGGCGGTGGGCGAGGCCGAGGTGGAGGGAAGGGTGGCCCCGGTGGTCATTCGGCGGCCCCCTGGCGGCTGTGGTGGGCCGTGCTGTGGCTGCTGGCGGCGAGGGCCGGTTTGCTGCGCACCAGGTCGCGGTCGAGTTCGGCGAGCCGATCGTACGCCTGCCGGTCCGCTCGGCGGCCGCCGTACGTCACGTCGTCGAACTCGCGGGCGGCGGCGTGCAGCCGGTCGGTGTGGGCGGGCAGGGCGCGGCCGGCTTCGGCGGCCGCCTCGTCGGCGGTGCGGCCGGGGCGGACGTCGAGCAGGGCCCGTTCTTCGAGGGCGCGGACGATGGCCCGCATGCGTTCCTGGACGGCCTGGTTCCAGTGGCCCTGGGCCGCGTGCGCTTCGGCGGCGGCGCGGTGTTCTGCGGCGCTGCGCGGGCGGTCGTCGAAGAGGGCGGGGGCGGCGGCCGGGCGGCGCCGCGGGGTGCCCAGGCGCCACCACAGGGCGGCCAGTACGGCGATGACGGCCAGGACGACGACGATCAGGCCGAGCGTCCCCCCAGGGGTCGCCGAGGCGGCGGTGTCGAGGACTCTGCCGAGCCAGTCCCAGATGGCGTTCATGGCCCGTTGGAGCAGGCTGGGGTCGTTCTCGTGGTACATCCGCTTGGCCAGTTCGCGCCGGGCGGCCTCCCGCGCGGGATCACCTCCGACGGTCACCGGCGGCTCGTCGCCCGAGCCGGCCAGTGACAGTACGGCCGTGTCGGCCGCCCGGAGCAGGCCCCGGACGGCCGAGCCGGCCGCGCCCGGCAGGACCGGCGCCGTGCTGAGAAGGTCCCCCGCCGGGATCAACGCGTCAGCTCCCCGGGGTGGCGCCGGGCGCGGGCACGCCGTAGCCCTGGACACCGGCTGCGCGGGCCAGTTCGAGGTCGAGGGCCTCACGGCGGATGCGCTGGTCGATGTAGAGGAGCACGCTGACCCCCGCGTTGATCGGGAAGGTGATCGTGGAGCCGATCACCGAGCCGATGCCGCTGATGATGAGGAACGTCCAGCCGACGTCGCCGGTCCCTTCGAGGAAGCCGGAGAAGCCGTCGCCGCTGAGCGCTGCGGCGATCAGGGCGAAGGGGATGACGATGATCGACGCGACGATGTTCGCGATGATCGCGGCGAGCAGTTGGATGCCGAAGATGCGCCACCAGGAGCCGCGGACGAGCTTGGCGGAGCGGCCCATCGACTTCAGGATGCTCTGCCGTTCCAGCATCAGCGCCGGGGAGGCCAGCGAGTAGCGGACCATGAGCCACACCACGACGACGGCCGCCCCGAGCAGGCCGAGGACGAGGAGCGCGGCGGTGGCACCGCCCCCCGCGCCGGCGGCGGCCACGATTATGCCGGGCAGCGCTCCGCAGAGCAGGATGCCGGCGGCGATGAGCGGCAGCAGGAAGACCAGGCCGAACAGCCTCGGGACCTGCGGGCGGGCGTCGCGCCAGGCCTCGCCGGTGGTCACGGCCCGGCCGAGCACGGCCCGGCTGGTCACGGTCGTCAGCAGGGCGGTGGCGATGATCGTGCCGATGGAGGAGATCAGCAGGACGGCGACCGAGCCGAGCATCGCTTCGCCCATGGCGCGGGAGAGCTCGCCGAGGGTGGCGCTCGGGTCGTTGAGGGCGTCGGTGCTCGCGGTGTCGTTGAGGACGAGGCCCTGGAAGAGGATGACGACGATCTCTGTGATGACCGCGATGGTCAGCGAGATGCCCAGGACGGTGCGCCAGTAGGTGCGCATGGTGGAGACGGCGCCGTCGAGGATTTCGCCGACACCGAGTGGGCGCAGGGGGATCACGCCGGGCTTGGCCGCGGGCGGGGGGCCGCCCCAGCCGGCGCCCCAGGCTCCGTAGCCGCCGGGTCCCCCGTAGCCGCCGCCCCCGTATCCGCCCTGGCCACCGGGGCCGCCGTAGCCACCCTGGCCGCCGCCCCAGCCGGGGCCGGGCGGTGGGGGCGGCGGGGCCTGGCCCGGGGCCGGGGCGCCCGTGGGCGCGGACCACTGGCCGGGTGGCGGCTGCTCCTTGGACCACTGCGCACCGGGATCCTGTGGCTCTGCGCCCGGCTGGTCGACGGGCTGTGCGGGCCCCGGCCGGTCGGCGGGGTCGGCAGGGCCGGACGCGCCGGGTTCCTGCCCGTTGGACGGGGCGGATCCGGGCGAGGCCCAGCCCGGAGTGTCGTTCATCGAAGCTCCTTCTCGGTGCCCGTCCGCGGGTGCGGCGGCAGGTTGGCAGCCATCGTGCCATGGGGCGGTGACCACGGGACCGGCCGCGGTGGGGGCTGCACACCTTCAATTGTCCGTGCGGTACGGGGCAGACTGACCGCATGGCTGATCAGGACGCGCACACCGGCGAGCGCAGGCACGCGACCGAGATACCGGCGATCCGCTGGGAGGAGCCGCCCGAAGGCCCCGTACTGGTCCTTCTCGACCAGACCAGACTGCCGGCCGAGGAGGTCGAGTTCGTGTGCACGGACGCGTCGGCCCTGGTCGGCGCGATCCGGTCGCTCGCCGTGCGCGGGGCTCCGCTGCTCGGCATCGCGGGGGCGTACGGCGTCGCGCTCGCCGCCGCGCGGGGCTTCGACGTGGACGAGGCCGCGGACGCGCTCCAGGGTGCCCGGCCCACCGCGGTGAACCTGTCCGTCGGGGTGCGCAGGGCGCGGGCCGCTCACCGGGCCGCGCTCGCCGCGGGCGCGGACCCGCAGCGGGCGGCGGCCGCCGCGTTGGCCGCCGCGCGGGCCCTGCACCGGGAGGACGCCGAGGCCAGCGCCCGGATGGCCGGGCACGGGCTGGCGCTGCTGGACGAGCTGCTGCCCGGCGGCGGGCATCGGATCCTCACGCACTGCAACACCGGGTCGCTGGTGTCGGGCGGGGAGGGCACCGCGTTCGCCGTGGCGCTCGTCGCGCACCGGGAGGGGCGGCTGCGACGGTTGTGGGTCGATGAGACGCGTCCGCTGTTGCAGGGGGCGCGGCTGACGGCGTACGAGGCGGCGCGCAGCGGCATGGCGTACACCTTGCTCACCGACAACGCGGCCGGTTCGCTGTTCGCGGCGGGCGAGGTGGACGCGGTGCTGATCGGGGCGGACCGCATCGCGGCCGACGGGTCGGTGGCGAACAAGGTGGGCAGTTATCCGCTGGCGGTGCTCGCGCGGTACCACCATGTGCCGTTCATCGTGGTGGCGCCGGTGACGACGGTGGACCCTGACACGCCCGGCGGGGCGTCCATTGAGGTCGAGCAGCGTCCCGGGTACGAGGTGACGGAGATCACAGCGCCGCAGGTGCCGGTCGGGGGACCGGGGGGTGGGGTGCCGGTGGCGCCGCTGGGGGCGCAGGCGTACAACCCGGCGTTCGATGTGACGCCGCCGGAGCTGGTGACGGCGATCGTCACCGAGGCGGGCGTCGCCTCGCCCGTGACGGCGGCCTCGCTCGCGGAACTGCTCTCCGGCCAGGTCGTGCAGCGGCTGGAGACATGAGGTAAGGGGGTGTGCTCACCCGTCGGCCGTCGGCGCCCGTGACGAGGGCAGACAGTGACGGGCTGGTACGACTATCGTCACTGGCCGGTGACCTTGTTCACCTGCGCCGCCTTCGCCGTTATGAGAATGGGATGATGTCGTTTATGAAGGGACGTGTCCTTGTCGTCGACGACGACACCGCACTGGCCGAGATGCTCGGCATCGTGCTGCGTGGTGAAGGTTTTGAGCCGTCTTTCGTGGCCGACGGAGACAAGGCGCTCGCCGCTTTCCGTGAGACCAAGCCCGACCTGGTGCTGCTCGATCTGATGCTGCCCGGCCGGGACGGCATCGAGGTGTGCCGGCTGATCCGGGCGGAGTCCGGGGTGCCGATCGTGATGCTCACCGCGAAGAGCGACACCGTCGACGTGGTGGTGGGGCTGGAGTCGGGCGCCGACGACTACATCGTCAAGCCGTTCAAGCCGAAGGAGCTGGTGGCCCGGATCCGGGCGCGGCTGCGCAGGTCGGAGGAGCCGGCGCCGGAGCAGCTCACCATAGGCGACCTCGTCATCGACGTGGCCGGGCACTCCGTGAAACGGGACGGGCAGTCGATCGCGCTGACGCCGCTGGAGTTCGATCTGCTGGTCGCGCTGGCCCGCAAGCCGTGGCAGGTGTTCACCCGCGAGGTCCTGCTGGAGCAGGTGTGGGGCTACCGGCACGCGGCGGACACGCGGCTGGTGAACGTGCATGTGCAGCGGCTGCGGTCCAAGGTCGAGAAGGATCCGGAGCGGCCGGAGATCGTGGTGACCGTCCGAGGTGTCGGTTACAAGGCCGGACCGAGCTGACATGTCCGGGGGCGGTGCCGCTTCGGCTCCCGGCCGGCCCGGGGACCGTCCGGGGCGGCCTGTCGGCCGCAAGACGGCCGGGTCGCGCTGGGGACGCCTCCTTGAGGGCGGGCTGTTGCAGGGCGGGGTGCAGGGCAGCCCGGTGCTGCGGCTGTTCATGCGCTGGGTGCGACGGCCGCTGCTGCCGGTCATGCGGCTGTGGCGGCGCAACATCCAGCTCAAGGTCGTCGTCACGACGCTGCTGATGTCGCTGGGTGTGGTCCTGCTGCTCGGCTTCGTCGTCATCGGGCAGGTGCGCAACGGCCTTCTGGACGCGAAGGTGAAGGCGTCACAGAGCCAGGCCACCGGCGGGTTCGCGGTGGCCAAGCAGAAGTCCGACGAGGCCGCCAGCAGTACCGGTGACGAGGCCTCGGCGGTGGACAGCCGGCAGTCGCAGAACGTCATCCAGTGGATGAGCGACCTCGTCGAGTCGCTGTCCAGCGGCGGTCAGGGCGCCTTCGACGTGGTGACGCTCCCGGCGGGCGACGAGAGCGGCGGCGGACGCAGCCCGCGCGGCTCCGGGTACGTCGACCCGTCCGCCAGCGTGCCCGTGGACCTGCGCACGCGGGTCCACACCAGTACGACCGCGGCCCAGAGCTACACCCGCATCGTCTACAGCAACGGCAAGGCCTCCCAGCCCGCGCTCGTCATCGGCAAGCAGGTCAACGACCCGAACGGGGACCCGTACGAGCTGTACTACCTCTTCCCGCTCTCGCAGGAGGAGAAGTCGCTCAGCCTGGTCAAGGGCACGCTCGCGACCGCCGGGCTCTTCGTCGTCGTACTCCTCGGGGCGATCGCGTGGCTGGTGGTGCGGCAGGTCGTGACGCCCGTGCGGATGGCGGCCGGGATCGCGGAGCGGCTGTCGGCCGGGCGCCTTCAGGAGCGGATGAAGGTCACCGGCGAGGACGACATCGCGCGCCTCGGCGAAGCCTTCAACAAGATGGCGCAGAACCTGCAACTGAAGATCCAGCAGCTGGAGGACCTGTCGCGGATGCAGCGGCGGTTCGTCTCCGACGTGTCGCACGAGCTGCGCACCCCGCTGACGACCGTGCGCATGGCCGCCGACGTGATCCACGAGGCGCGCGAGGACTTCGACCCGGTGACCTCCCGGTCGGCGGAACTGCTCGCCGACCAGCTGGACCGCTTCGAGTCGCTGCTCGCCGATCTGCTGGAGATCAGCCGATTCGACGCGGGCGCGGCGGCGCTGGAGGCCGAGGCGATAGACCTGCGCGAGGTCGTGCGGCGGGTCGTCAGCGGGGCCGAGCCGCTCGCCGAGCGCAAGGGCAGCCGGATACGCGTCGTCGGCGACCAGCAGCCCGTCGTCGCGGAGGCCGACGCCCGCCGCGTGGAGCGGGTGCTGCGCAATCTCGTCGTCAACGCCGTGGAGCACGGTGAGGGCAAGGACGTCGTCGTCAAGCTGGCAGCGGCCGGCGGTGCGGTCGCGGTCGCGGTGCGTGACTACGGCGTCGGGCTCAAGCCCGGCGAGGCGACCCGGGTCTTCAGCCGCTTCTGGCGCGCCGATCCGGCACGCGCGCGTACCACCGGCGGCACGGGCCTGGGCCTGTCCATCGCCCTGGAGGACGCGCGGCTGCACGGCGGCTGGCTGCAGGCGTGGGGCGAGCCGGGCGGCGGTTCGCAGTTCCGGCTGACGCTACCGCGGACCGCCGACGAGCCGCTGCGGGGCTCGCCCATACCGCTGGAGCCGAAGGACTCGCGGCACAACGCGATACAGCGCGAGGCCGGCCCGCCGCGCGACGACGACAAGCGGGCCACGGTGCCGGCCCAGACCACGGGCGGCCAGGTGCCGCCGCTGCCCCCGCACGCCCCGCTCCCGCAGCGGCTGGCCGCGGTGGCACCGACCGCCGATCCGACCGCGCTGCCCGGCAACGGTGCACGCGTCGTGTCCCGGCCCGGCGCAAGCCTCCGGCACAGGGACGAGGCGCCGGCCACGGACGCGGAGCCGGACACGAGCCGCACGACGGCCGCGGATGATTCAAACACCGCAGGGGAGGCATTTCGTGGGCGCTGACCGCGAAGGGGGCGGCCGGCGTCGGCCGGGGCGCGCGACGGCGTACGCCGCCTGTGGTGCCGTACTGCTGGCGGGGTGCGCCTCGATGCCGGACAGCGGTGACCTGCGGGACGTCGAGTCGACGCCCCGGCAGGACACTCAGGTGCGCGTGTTCGCCATGCCGCCGCAGGAGAACGCCGCGCCGGGGGAGATCGTGCAGGGCTTCCTGGAGGCGCTGACCAGCGACGACCCGGGATACGACACGGCCCGCAAGTATCTGACCCCCGCCGTCGCGCGCAAGTGGCGGCCCGAGCGGTCCACCACGGTGCTCGCCGACGCGCCGAGCACCATCGTCGACCACGGCTCCGGCGGGCGGGAGGACCCGAGCAGCCTCACCTACACGCTGGCCGGGAGCAGGTTCGCCACCGTCGACGCGCAACAGGCGTACGCGCCGGCCGAAGGGGCGTACGCCAAGCGGCTGCACCTGACGCGGGACGCCAAGAGCGGGCAGTGGCGCATCGACGCGCTGCCGCAGGGCGTCGTGATGGGCAAGTCCGACTTCCAGCGGAACTACACCTCGGTCAACAAGTACTACTTCGCCTCGAACACCTCGGTCGGGGCCGGCGGGCAGCCGGTGGCCGTCGCCGACCCGGTCTACCTGCGCAAGCGGGTGGACCCGATGACGCAGGTGGTGCGCTCGCTGCTGAACGGGCCCACGACGTGGCTCGGGCCCGTGGTCAGGTCGAGCTTCCCGACCGGTACGGCGCTGCAGAAGGGTGCCGGCGCGCTGACGCCCGACGACCAGAACCGGCTGACGGTGCCGTTGAACGACAGGGCCGCCCAGGCCGGGGCTGCCGAGTGCCGGGAGATGGCGACACAACTGCTGTTCACGCTGCAGAACCTGACGCCCACCGTGGACACGGTCGAGTTGCAGGGGCCGGACGAGCGGACGCTGTGCGACCTCGCCGAGGAGCGGGCCGAGTCCGTCGCCTGGCACGGCGCGGTGGAGGGACCCGACTACCTGTACTTCCTCGACGACAAGCACCGGCTGGTCCGGATCGCGGGCACCAGCACCAGCACCGCCGCCGTGCCGGTGCCGGGTCCGCTCGGCGACGGCAGCAAAGAGTTCGCGTCCGTCGCGGTCTCGCGGGACGAGCGCACCGCGGCCGGGGTCGGCAGCGACCGGAAGTCGCTGTATGTGGCCTCGCTGACGTCGGACGGTTCGCTCGGCGAACCCCTGGTGACCAGCAGCGGCGCCGGCGAGGCCGACCGGCTGGCCACGCCGAGCTGGGACGCCCGCGGTGACCTGTGGGTGGTCGACCGCAATCCCCACGACCCGCGGCTGCTTCTGCTGGAGCAGGGCTCGGGGAAGCCGCTGTCGGTGCGGACCCCTGGGCTGTCCGGTCACATCAAGGACGTCCGGGTGGCCGCCGACGGGGTGCGGATGGCGCTCGTCGTCGAGGAGGGCGGCAAGCAGTCACTGCTGGTCGGGCGGATCGACCGGGACAACGGGTCCGGGCAGGGGCCCGCGGTCCTCGAACTGCGCTCCGCGGCACCGGGCTTGGAAGAGGTCACCGCCATGTCGTGGGCCGGGGACAGCAGGCTCGTCGTGGTCGGGCGCGAGCAGGGGGGCGTACAGCAGATGCGGTACGTCCAGATCGACGGGTCCGCGCCGGAGGGCCAGGCGCCCGCGGCCCTGACCGGGGTGAAGGCGATCACCGCGGCCGAGGACGACCGGGTGCCGCTGGTGGCGTACTCGGAGGACGGGATCGTGCGGCTGCCGTCCGGCGCGCAGTGGCAGAAGGTGGTCAAGGACGGATCGGCGCCGATCTATCCGGGGTGAGGGCCGTCCGGGGTGGGGTCTGTCCGGGGTGCTGTGTGCGGCGGCCGGCTCGGCTTGCTGTCTCCGCACCGTCCGACCTCACCATCCGTCCTCGCTCTCTTCCCGACGGACACTCGTCCCGACAGATCGGCCACCTCACCCCGGTCCCGTGAGCTGTTCACTTGTGTGGGTGACGGCCCTGATGACCTACGCGGAGTTGTCCACAGGTCGTTTTCCACAGGGGTGGCCGGTCAGCCCGGGCGTTGGCACAGTGGTGCCCATGCGGGGGTGGTGGCAGGACCTCACCGACCTGGTGCTGCCGGCCGAGTGCTCCGGTTGCGGCAGGCCTCGCACGGTGCTCTGCGCGCAGTGCCGTGCTGCCCTGAGCGGGGCCGCGCCGAGCCGGGTGCGGCCGCTGCCGGAACCGCCCGGGCTGCCGGTGGTGCACGCGGCGGCTCCGTACGCGGACGAGGTGCGGGCGACCCTCCTCGCCCACAAGGAACGCGGCGCGCTGGCACTGGCGCGTCCCCTGGGCGCCGCTCTCGCCCGAGCGGTGCGCGCGGGGGCCGGGCGGCGGGACGTCCCCCTGCTGCTCGTACCGGTGCCGTCCGCGCGGTGGGCGGTGCGGGCGCGGGGACACGATCCGGTGCGGCGGATCGCCCTCGCGGCAGCAGGTGAGCTGCGGCGCGGCGGACGGCGTGCGCGAGTGGTCGGGGTGCTGCGGCAGCGGCGGGCCGTGGCCGACCAGTCGGGGCTCAACTCCCGTCAGCGGCTCGGCAATGTCGCGGGCGCTCTGGAGGTGACGGCGGGCGGTGCCCGGCTGCTCGCCGGGGGTCGCCTCGTTCTGGTCGACGATCTGATGACGACCGGCGCCTCCCTGGCGGAGGCGGCGCGCGCCGTCCGGGAGGCGGTGGGCGAAGTCGGCGGGAGAAGGATTGTGTACGGGCGTGCAGGTCGGGAAGGAAGGGAGGAACGGATCGGCGGATCAACGGATGAGAGCCGCAACGCGGGATACGGAGGAGCGGGAATGGCGAGCGTGGACGATGCCGGGCGATTGATCCGCGCGGCAGTGGTCGCGGCCCCGCCGGATTCCTTCGAAATGAGCCGGAACTGACTGCGAACGTGCGTCGTTGCAGGTAGTGAGAGGGTCTATTCACCTGAACGGAGGTACGCCGCAGTAGAGGGTGACGACATCCGTCCGGGCGAGATATGTTCGGTTGTGAGGGAAAGCCGCAGGCCATACCTCCCATATCCGAATGCCGTGCTGCGGTTGACCGTAATGACGCGTGCCGGCGAGGTGGAGATCTTGCTCATGGGGGAGGAGGTGGACGTCACCGAGTCCGAGGCTCCGGGGTTCACCGGGGCCTGGTGCAAAAGGGAGATGCTCCGCCACCGCAGCGGAGCGATCCGGGAACGGAGTTCTGCGTGGACATCGTCGTCAAGGGCCGCAAGACCGAGGTGCCCGAGCGGTTCCGCAAGCACGTGGCCGAGAAGCTGAAGCTGGAGAAGATCCAGAAGCTCGACGGCAAGGTGATCAGCCTCGACGTCGAGGTGTCCAAGGAGCCCAACCCCCGACAGGCCGACCGTTGCGACCGAGTGGAGATCACGCTCCGCTCCCGCGGTCCGGTGATCCGGGCGGAGGCAGCGGCCAGCGACCCGTACGCGGCACTCGACCTGGCGGCGGAGAAGCTGGACGCCCGGCTGCGCAAGCAGCATGACAAGCGGTTCTCCCGCCGCGGCGCACGCCGGATTTCGGCCGCCGAGGTCCCCGACCATGTCCCGGGAGCGGCGACGCTCAACGGGAACGGCCACCCCGTCCAGGAGGAAGAGACGGACGGAGTGCCCACGAAGAAGGTCGGCTCGCTGGAAGTACAGGGTGAAGGACCCCTCGTCGTCCGCGAAAAGACCCACGTCGCTTCCCCGATGACCCTCGACCAGGCCCTCTACGAGATGGAACTGGTCGGCCATGACTTCTATCTGTTCGTCGACTCCGAGACCAAGGAACCCAGTGTCGTCTACCGGCGGCACGCCTATGACTACGGTGTCATCCACCTGAGCACGGACCCGATGGTCACCCGGGCGGAATCCCCCGCGGCAGGGGGCACGCTGGGCGGCTGACGCGCCCGGCCGACGGTTGAGCGGGTGCCCCTGGAGCGCGTGTGCGCCCCCAGGGGCACCGGTGTGCGACCACTTCGCACCCCGCTTGTCACCGCGGTGTCGTCCCGGCATGAAATCATGGCCGCATCGGCCCAACCGGTGGGCCGTTGCCTTGGGTTGGCGATGGCACAGGACCACAGGCCACAGCCTTCAGGGGGAGGAACGATGGCGGACAGCTTCGGACCGATGCGGGAGGGGGATGCCGACGGCGTCGTCGGCATGGGCCCGGACGCGGGCTCTCCACGCAAGGAGCCGATCAGAGTCCTGGTCGTCGACGATCATGCCCTGTTCCGCCGTGGCCTGGAGATCGTGCTCGCCGCCGAGGAGGACATCCAGGTCGTGGGGGAGGCGGGCGACGGCGCCGAGGCCGTCGACAAGGCCGCCGACCTGCTGCCCGACATCGTGCTGATGGATGTGCGGATGCCCAAGCGCGGCGGGATCGAGGCGTGCACCTCCATCAAGGAAGTGGCACCCAGCGCCAAGATCATCATGCTGACGATCAGCGATGAGGAGGCCGACCTCTACGACGCGATCAAGGCGGGCGCGACCGGATATCTGCTCAAGGAGATCTCCACGGACGAGGTGGCCACGGCCATTCGCGCCGTGGCGGACGGACAGTCGCAGATCAGCCCGTCCATGGCGTCGAAACTCCTCACCGAGTTCAAGTCGATGATCCAGCGCACCGACGAGCGCCGGCTGGTGCCGGCGCCGCGGCTCACCGACCGCGAACTCGAAGTGCTCAAACTCGTGGCCACGGGGATGAACAACCGCGATATCGCCAAGGAGTTGTTCATCTCGGAGAACACCGTGAAGAACCATGTGCGCAACATCCTGGAGAAGCTCCAGCTGCATTCCAGGATGGAGGCCGTGGTTTACGCGATGCGGGAGAAGATCCTGGAGATCCGCTGAGGCTCAGCCGAGCAGCCGGGCGAGTTCGCCGACCAGCGCCTCGCGGAGCCCGGGTGCGTCCACCCGTTCCACCCGTACGTCCGTGCAGCTCACCCAGCTCGCCGCCTCGACCAGGGCCTGGGCCACGGCCGGGACCGCCTTCGCACCGACCAGGGTGACCTGCTTGGCGACCAGGGTGCGTCCCTCGCGGGCCGGGTCGACGCGACCGACGAGCCGGCCACCGGCCAGCACCGGCATGGCGAAGTAGCCGTACACCCGCTTCGGCTTCGGGACGTACGCCTCCAGACGGTGGGTGAAACCGAAGATCCGTTCCGTGCGGGCGCGCTCCCAGATCAGGGAGTCGAACGGGGACAGCAGCGTGGTGCGGTGCCGGCCCCGCGGGGGCGTCTCCAGGGCCGCCGGGTCGGCCCAGGCCGGCTTGCCCCAGCCCTCCACCGTGACCGGGACCAGGCCCGAGTCGGCGATCACCGCGTCGACCTGCTCGCCCTTGAGCCGGTGGTAGTCGGCGATGTCCGCGCGCGTGCCGACGCCGAGGGACTGGCCCGCGAGGCGGACCAGGCGGCGCAGGCACTCGGTGTCGTCCAGCTCGTCATGCAGCAGGGCGTCCGGGATCGCGCGCTCCGCCAGGTCGTACACCCGCTTCCAGCCGCGGCGCGCCACGCACACGACCTCCCCGTACATCAGCGCGCGTTCGACGGCGACCTTGGAGCCGGACCAGTCCCACCACTCGCTGGTGCGCTTCGCGCCGCCCAACTCCGTGGCCGTGAGTGGCCCTTCGGCGCGGATCTGTTTGATGACCTGGTCGTAGACGCCGTCGGGCAGTTCGTGGTTCCAGTGCGGGCGGTTGCGGTAGGCGCGGCGGCGGAAGGCGAAGTGGGGCCACTCCTCCACGGGGAGGATGCAGGCGGCGTGGGACCAGTACTCAAATGCGTGCGTGTCCGTCCAGTAGGCGTTCTCCACGGTCTCGCGGCCCACCGCGCCGAGGCGGGCGTAAGGGATCAGCTCGTGCGAGCGGGCGAGGACCGAGATGGTGTCGAGCTGGACCGCGCCGAGGTGGCGGAGGACACCGCGGACCCCGGCCCGGCGGTCGGGAGTGCCGAGGAAGCCCTGGGCCCGCAGGGCGATACGGCGGGCTTCGTCGGCCGAGAGGTCGGTGGTGGGGCGCGGAAGGGTCGTCATGGGTTCGCAGCGTATGGGGTGGGTCTGACAGCCGGCCCGGGACGGGGGCGGACGGCATCGGGGGCACGCCGGGGGCCGGGGGCCGAGCGGGCGCCGGGCCCGTGGACAAGGGGTGGGTGAGGGCCGGCGACATGCGGTGATCGGCTACCAGCGGGTGCGTTGCGGAGCGGGCAGGTAGGGCGCGGCCGACGGCAGGCCCAGGTCGGACGGGAGCAGCGAGCCCACCCAGCAGTCCCGGCGTATGCCCTTGTTGTTCGTCGCCGAGCGCAGTGTGCCCTCGACGGTGAAACCCGCCCGCTCGGCGACCGCGCGCGAGGCGTGGTTGCCGACTTCCGCACGCCACTCCACGCGGTCGATGGCCAGGTGGGTGAAGGCCCAGCGGGCGACGGCGAGGGTGGCCTCGGTGACGTAGCCCTGGCCGCGGTGCTTCTTCGCGGACCAGAAACCCACCTCGGCGACGCCCAGGGCGCGCATCGTCAGGGCGAGCATGCCCGCCAGTTCCCCTTCGGTGAGGAAGAGGCCGAAGGTGAACATCGAGTCGTTCGCCCAGCCGTCGGGCACCGCCCGTTCGGTGAAGCCGCGGGCGTGCTCGGGCAGGTAGGGCGAGGGGAACTGGGAGATCCAGCGCTGCAGGTCGGGGTCCTGCGCGGCGGCGAGCACCGCGTCGGTGTCGGGCGGGCCGGGGGAGCGCAGGACGAGCCGGCCGGTGGTGAGGGTGACGGGGTCCATCGGCAGATTCTGCTCGGGCGCACGCGCCCGCGCCATCCCTGTGGCTCGCGCCCGCGCCCATCTCTGTGGCCCGCACGGGCGCCGTCCCTGTGGCCGGCGCGGTGCGACCGTTCGCCCCGGGCGTCCCGGATGCGGTGGGTGAGCAGGTGATCACAGTTCGCACAAATCACCGGTCGGGTGCGGCACTATCCGCACATCCCGGCCGTTGTCCTCTATGAAAAGAGCCTGTGAAAGCAGCGGCCGATCAGCAGCCAACGACCGTAGCCCCGCCGGGCCTCCCGGCGTGGCCGGGTCCTCGCATACGATGGCCGTTGCTCAGTACGTCAAACGGAAACCGACCGTCCCAGGCCCGACCGGCAAGGAGACCAGCCCCCGTGTCCGTCCTCTCGAAGATCATGCGTGCAGGCGAAGGCAAGATCCTGCGCAAGCTGCACCGCATCGCGGACCAGGTCAACTCCATCGAAGAGGACTTCGTCGACCTCTCCGACGCCGAGCTGCGGGCCCTCACCGATGAATACAAGCAGCGGTACGCCGACGGGGAGCCCCTGGACGACCTGCTCCCCGAGGCGTTCGCCACGGTGCGCGAGGCCGCCAAGCGCGTCCTCGGCCAGCGGCACTACGACGTGCAGCTGATGGGTGGCGCCGCCCTCCATCTCGGCTACGTGGCCGAGATGAAGACCGGTGAGGGCAAGACGCTCGTCGGCACGCTGCCCGCGTACCTCAACGCCCTCTCCGGAGCCGGCGTCCACCTCATCACGGTCAACGACTACCTGGCCGAGCGTGACTCCGAGATGATGGGGCGCGTCCACAAGTTCCTCGGCCTGTCCGTCGGCTGCATCCTGGCCAACATGACGCCGGCCCAGCGCCGCGAGCAGTACGGCTGCGACATCACGTACGGCACGAACAACGAGTTCGGCTTCGACTACCTGCGCGACAACATGGCGTGGGCCAAGGACGAGCTGGTCCAGCGCGGCCACAACTTCGCCATCGTGGACGAGGTCGACTCCATCCTCATCGACGAGGCCCGTACGCCGCTGATCATCTCCGGCCCCGCCGACCAGGCCACCAAGTGGTACGGCGACTTCGCCAAGCTGGTCACGCGTCTCAAGCGCGGCGACGCGGGCAACCCCCTCAAGGGCGTCGAGGAGACCGGCGACTACGACGTCGACGAGAAGAAGCGCACGGTCGCCATCCACGAGCCCGGCGTCGCCAAGGTCGAGGACTGGCTGGGCATCGACAACCTCTACGAGTCGGTGAACACCCCGCTCGTCGGCTATCTGAACAACGCCATCAAGGCGAAGGAACTGTTCAAGAAGGACAAGGACTACGTCGTCATCGACGGCGAAGTCATGATCGTCGACGAGCACACCGGCCGTATCCTCGCCGGCCGCCGCTACAACGAGGGCATGCACCAGGCGATCGAGGCGAAGGAAGGGGTGGACATCAAGGACGAGAACCAGACGCTCGCCACGATCACCCTGCAGAACTTCTTCCGCCTCTACAAGAAGCTCTCCGGCATGACCGGTACGGCGATGACCGAGGCCGCCGAGTTCCACCAGATCTACAAGCTCGGTGTGGTCCCGATCCCGACCAACAGGCCGATGGTCCGCATGGACCAGTCGGACCTGATCTACCGCACCGAGGTGGCCAAGTTCGAGGCGGTCGTGGACGACATCGCCGAGAAGCACGAGAAGGGCCAGCCGATCCTCGTCGGCACGACGTCCGTCGAGAAGTCGGAGTACCTCTCGCAGCAGCTCAGCAAGCGCGGCATCCAGCACGAGGTGCTGAACGCGAAGCAGCACGACCGCGAGGCCACCATCGTCGCCCAGGCCGGCCGCAAGGGCGCCGTCACCGTGGCGACGAACATGGCCGGCCGTGGTACGGACATCAAGCTCGGCGGCAACCCCGAGGACCTGGCCGAGGCGGAGCTGCGGCAGCGCGGCCTCGACCCGGAGGAGCACATCGAGGAGTGGGCCGCCGCGCTGCCCACTGCTCTGGCCAAGGCCGAGCAGGCCGTCAAGGCCGAGAAGGAAGAGGTCGAGGAGAGCGGCGGCCTCTATGTGCTGGGCACCGAGCGGCACGAGTCCCGCCGCATCGACAACCAGCTGCGCGGCCGTAGCGGCCGTCAGGGCGACCCGGGCGAGTCCCGCTTCTACCTGTCACTCGGCGACGACCTGATGCGTCTGTTCAAGGCCCAGATGGTCGAGCGCGTGATGTCGATGGCGAACGTGCCCGACGACGTGCCGATCGAGAACAAGATGGTCACGCGCGCGATCGCGTCGGCCCAGTCGCAGGTCGAGCAGCAGAACTTTGAAACCCGTAAGAACGTCCTGAAGTACGACGAAGTCCTCAACCGCCAGCGTGAGGTCATCTACGGCGAGCGGCGCCGTGTCCTGGAGGGCGAGGACCTGCGCGAGCAGGTGCAGCACTTCATGGACGACACGATCGACGCCTACGTCGGAGCGGAGACCGCCGAGGGCTTCCCCGAGGACTGGGACCTGGACCGGCTGTGGGGCGCTTTCAAGCAGCTCTACCCGGTGAAGATCAGCATCGACGAGCTGGAGGAGGCGGCCGGCGACCGGGCCGGGCTGACCGCCGAGTTCATCGCCGAGTCCATCAAGGACGACATCAACGAGCAGTACGAGGCGCGCGAGGCGCAGCTCGGCTCCGAGATCATGCGTGAGCTGGAGCGGCGGGTCGTGCTGTCGGTCCTCGACCGCAAGTGGCGCGAGCACCTCTACGAGATGGACTACCTCCAGGAGGGCATCGGCCTGCGCGCGATGGCGCAGAAGGACCCGCTGGTCGAGTACCAGCGCGAGGGCTTCGACATGTTCACGGCGATGATGGAGGGCATCAAGGAGGAGTCCGTCGGCTACCTGTTCAACCTGGAGGTCCAGGTCGAGCAGCAGGTCGAGGAGGTTCCGGTCGAGGACGCCCAGCCGGTGGCCGAGGGTGTCCAGGACGCGGTGCCGGCCCAGGCGGGTTCCCGCCCGGAGATCCGCGCCAAGGGGCTCGACGCACCGCAGCGCCGCGGCCTGCACTTCTCCGCGGCGACCGTGGACGGCGAGGGCGGCATCGTCGAGGGCGACTTCACCTACGACGAGGACGAGCCGGTGCGTTCCGAGTCCGACGGTCTGACGCGGGCCGAGCGCCGCCGCCAGGCCAAGGGCGGCCGACGCCGCAAGAAGTGACGGAGCCCAAGGCGCCGTAGCGTCCCGATGGGCCGGTTCATCCTCGGATGGGCCGGCCCGTCGGCGTTTCCGCGATGCCCGGTTGCGGTGTGCGGCGCCCACAGGGGCGCGTCCGGCGGAGCGCTCAGTCGCCGGTGCGCGGGGCGCGGGGGCCGCCCAGTTCCACCGCCGTGCAGCGCCAGCGCAGGTCCGGGCCTTGTTCCAGGCGGAACGCCATGGCGCGCAGCTGGTCGCCGGCGCCGATGCGTGCGAACGCCTCGATGGCGCCACGGCGGGGGACGTAGTAGCCGATGTCCCGGACGACCGGGCGGGCGCCGCGGGTGCGCAGGGGCCCGCGCTCCGCGAGCCGGGCCAGCTCGTCGTAGGCGCGCCCGGCGGTGTGCCGGAGCATCCAGTGGACGGGGCGCTGACCGCTCAGCACGGCGAGCAGCCGGTCGGCGAAGAGGTCCGTGGGACGCGCGGGCAGGGGCGCGCCGGGTGCCGCAGGGTCCGTGGGGACGTCGGGTGCGGCGGTGAGCGGTGCGGAGGCGGGCGTCGCCGTGTGGTGGGTCGTACGGGGCGTAGGGGTACGCGTTGCAGGAGTGCGGGTCGTGGGTGTGCGGGTCGTAGGGGTGCGGGGCGGGGTGGTACCCGGGCGGCGGGGGTCGCGGCGGCCCGGCGGGCGGCGCTGGGCGGTCCTGGTCATGACCTTGTTCATGGGGTCCCCGTTCGGCGGGCCCGGCGGATACCGGGCGGTAACTTGCTGGTGGGGATCTTGTACGGGGCCGTGGGCGGCTCGGGCAAGCAAGTGCGGGCCCGCGTCGAGGGCGTGCGGAATTCACCTATCCGAGTGAGAAAAGGGGCGAAAACCCGGCAAATAACGGGGCGGGGTCGGGTGACCCCGCGGGCGCCGGGTGGACGGGTCCGTGGGTCCGGGCGGGAACCCGAAAGGGGACGCCCGCACGTATCCTGAAGGCCGTCCGGGAGCGCGGCCCGCCCTCGCCGGGCCCCAGCGGAGCCTTTGACCACGAAAAGAGCGGCCAGCCATGCGCGTCTACGTCCCCCTGACTCTCCCCGGTCTCGCCGAGGCACACAGGACGGGCGAGCTGGGGACCGAACCGCTCGTCGCGTACGCCGTCACGCCCGCGCTGCGCGAGTGGTACCTCTCCGACGACATCGAGGAGCTGGAGTACGCGGCGCTGAACCGGGCAGCGCTGGCCTCGCTGCGGCTGCTGGCGGCGGACCCGGACGCGCCGCGCCGCCGGGTCGTGGTCGCCGTCGAGGTGCCCGACGGCGCCGCGATGCCCGACCCGGACCGCGGGCTCGACCCGGCCGCGCTGGGCGAGGTGCGGGTGACCGGGCCGGTGCCGCTGGCCAAGGCCGCGGCGGTGCACGTCGACGCGGCGGACGCGGAGGACGACGTCGCCGCGGCGGTCACGGCGCTCCCGGCGGCGGACGACGGCGACGACGACGCGCAGTTCGTCGTGGACGGGGCCGAGGATCACGAGCTGCTCTGGTACGCGACGCAGGAGATCCCGGCCCTCGTGGGACTCGTGTAGGGCGCCGTATCCGGCTGTGACCTCGCTGTTCGCCCGATTGTCAGTGGCGGCGGGTACGTTCTTCGGCATGGGGATGCATGCAAGCGCCCACATCGTGTGGGACTGGAACGGGACACTGTTCCACGACAACGAGGCGATCATCGGGGCGACGAACGCCGCTGCCGCCGAGCTGGGGCTCGCACCGATCACGCTGGAGCAGTACCGGGCGATGTACTGCGTTCCGGTGCCGAGGTTCTACGAGCGGCTGATGGGGCGGCTGCCCACCGAGGCGGAGTGGGAGGTCATGGATGTGGTCTTCCATCAGTACTACAGCGAGCACCGGGTCCGGTGCTCGCTCACCGAAGGGGCGGCAGAACTGCTGACGCTGTGGCGGTCGGCGGGCCGCAGCCAGTCGCTGCTGAGCATGTACGGGCACGATGAACTGGTGCCGCTGGTACGCGGGTTGGGGATCGAGACGCACTTCATACGGGTCGAGGGGCGGACCGGCCCGTCCGGGGGCAGCAAGGCGGAGCACATGGTCCGGCACCTGGAGGCGCTGACCGGTGTGGACCCGGAGCGCACGGTGGTGATCGGGGATGCCGCCGACGACGCGGTGGCGGCGCGGCACGTGGGGGCGCGGGCCGTGCTGTACACCGGGGGCTCGCACAGCCGCGCCAGTCTGGAGGCCATGGGCGTGCCCGTGGTGGACACGCTGGACCAGGCCGTGGCGGCGGCGGAGCGGCTGGCTGCCTGACCCGGTGCGGGCTCGCGGTCCGCGGCCGGGTTCCGCGGCCGGGGCTCAGCTCACCGGAGCCTTCGCGGGGCTCAGCTCACCGGAGCCTTCGCGCGCAGTACGGTCAGGAACTCGCGCATCCAGCGGGAGTGGTCCGGCCAGGCGCGGGCGGAGACCAGTGTGCCGTCCACGACCGTTTCGGCGTCCTGGAAGGTGGCCCCGGCCGCCTGCATGTCGAGTTCCAGCGCGGGGTAGGCGGTGACGCGCCTGCCGCGGAGGGTGTCGATCGCGGCGGTCATCAGGGGGCCGTGGCAGATCTGGGCGACGGGCTTGTCGGCGTCGAAGAACGACTTGAGGATCTTGCGGAGTTCGAGGTCGTTGCGGAGGTATTCGGGTGCCCGGCCGCCGGGGATAACGAGGGCCGCGTACTGGCCGGGGTCGACGTCGGCGAAGGCCAGGTCGGCGGGCCAGGTGTAGCCGGGCTTCTCGGTGTAGGTGTCGAAGCCGGGTTCGAAGTCGTGCACGACGAACTGGAGTTTCTTGCGGCTGGGGGCTGCGATGTCGACGTCGTAACCCTCCTCGCGGAGACGCTGGTAGGGGTACATGACCTCCAGTGACTCCGCTGCGTCGCCGGTCACGATGAGGATCTTCGGGGGCATGGCGGGCGGCTCCTCTCGGGCGTGCGCCGACCCCGCGGGCGGTGCGCTTTCCGTGGGCGGCGGCGCGCTGTTCCTGGGCAACGTGCCTCCAGCGTGCCGCGCCGACAAGGGGTTCCGCCAGTTCCCCGACGCGACCTTGACGCGGGGGCGGGTGACGGACCGCAGCGGTGGCGCGGGGCGGACCGGGGTGACGGTCCGCAGCGGCGGTGCGGGGTGGGACCGGGGCGACGGGCTCGGGCGGGGTGGGGCGGGCAGGGGGCGGGGGCGGGCCCCGGGGAAGGCGGCGCTCAGGCTTGCGGACTCGGACCGGGCGCTCGGACTTCGTCCGGCCACCGTGGCCGGAACTCGGCCCCACCCGGCTGCGGTTTCCCGCAGCCGCACCGGCGGACCACCGGCCGCTACCGGTTGCCCACCGGACGGCTCCGGGTCCGGACGGCGGCGGCCGAGCCGAGTCCGCCGGGCTCGACCGCGCTCCGTTCGGTCGTACCGGTGGCGGCGCCGGGGCGAGTCCGCCGGGTCCGGTTGCGGTCTGTCCGGCTGTACCGGAGGCGGGGCGGGGTTGGGTTTGCCGGGTCCGGTTGCGGTCCGTTTGGTCCCACCGCGGCGGTGCGGGGCGAGTCCGCCGGGGCGGCCCGGTTGCGGTCCGTCCGGCTGGGCCGGTGGCGGGGCCGAGCCGAGCCCGCCCGGGGGTTCGGCTGCGGTCCGTCCGGTCGTACCTGCGGCGGGGCCGGGTGGGGTTTGCTGGGGCCAGCCGGGTTCCGTTCGGTCGTACCGGTGGCGGCGCGGGGCCGAGCCCACCCGGGTCCGGTCGTGGTCCCGCCGGGTTCCGTTCGGTTGCATCGGTGGCGATGTCGGACCGCATTCGCTGGGCCCGGCCGGTCGTACGTCCGGCGGGGCCAAGTCGAGTCCGCTGGCCTTGGCCGTGGTCCGTCCGGTTGTACCCGTGGCGGTGCCGGGCCGAGCCCGCCCGTGTCCCGTCGGGTCCGTCCGGTTGTACCGGTGGCGGTGGCGGTGGCGGTGGCGGTGGCGGTGGCGGTGCCGGGCCGAGCCCGCCCGTGTCCCGTCGGGTCCGTCCGGTTGTACCGGTGGCGGTGGCGGTGGCGGTGGCGGTGGCGGTGGCGGTGGCGGTGGCGGTGCCGGGCCGAGCCCGCCCGTGTCCCGCCGCGATCCGTCGCGTTCCGTCCGGTCGTACCGGTGGCGGGGTCGGCTGTGGTCCGGCCGGAGCGTGGCGGGTCGGCCGCCGGGTGCCGTTGGTGTGGGTGGGCTGGGGGCTTGTGTGGTCTGTGGGGCGTGGGTGGCGGGGGGCTTGTGGATATGTCGTCGGTGGCGGGTTCGGTGCTGTGCAGAACGTCAAAGTTTGGCGCTCGGTTTTGTACACATACGGCTCATGACGAGCCCGGGGTGAGGAGCGATAGCCTTGTGGCGTGATCAGCGCGATAGCTCGCGGGGGCACTGTTGTCGCCCCTGCCCTGCGCCCGAAGAGCACGGACGACATCCGTGACCGGGCGGCGGTCGCTGGTCCTCGCGGGTGGGAGCGGGGCGCAAGGACCCCAGAGGCCCCACGCACATCCCGGGTCACGACGCGACGGAGAGCAGCGTCACACTGGTCGGGTGCGTGGATATTGGCCGAATACCCCCCCTTCTTCTCACCTTGCGGCATAGCGTCGGAGACAACCGGACACCCCGGGCCGTGGCGTTACGCCGGAGGGGAAGAGACCGTACTTCCTTCTACGTCACGCAACGGCGCGCGACAGGAGCCAGAGGACAATGCAGACCAAGCTGGACGAAGCCAAGGCCGAGCTGCTCGAACGGGCCGCCCGGGTAGCTGAGAACAGCCCGGTCGGGGGGCACCTACCGACTGGGACGACGGACGAGGGCATCTTGGACCACGAGTCCGTCCTCGTGTTCCTCCAGCGCTACTACCTGCACACCGCCCCGGAGGACCTCGGCGACCGCGACCCGGTCGATGTCTTCGGAGCCGCGGTCTCCCACCACCGACTCGCCGAGACCCGCCCGCAGGGCACGGCCAACGTCCGGGTCCACACCCCCACCGTCGAGGAGAACGGGTGGACCTGCAGCCACACCGTCGTGGAAGTCGTCACCGACGACATGCCCTTCCTCGTCGACTCCGTCACCAATGAGCTGACCCGCCAGGGGCGCGGCATCCATGTCGTCATCCACCCGCAGTTCGTCGTCCGGCGGGACCTCACGGGCAAGCTCATCGAGGTCCTGACCGCCCCGCCCACCGGTGACCTCCCGCACGACGCGCACATCGAGTCCTGGATCCACGTCGAGATCGACCGTGAGACCGACCGCGCCGACCTGAAGCAGATCACCGCCGATCTGCTGCGCGTCCTGTCCGACGCCCGCGAGGCCGTCGAGGACTGGGAGAAGATGCGGGAAGCGGCGCTGCGCATCGCCGAGGGCCTGACCGAGGAGCCGGTCCCCGCCGATCTGCCCGGACCCGAGGCGCAGGAGGCCCGCGAGCTGCTGCGCTGGCTGGCCGCCGATCACTTCACCTTCCTCGGCTACCGCGAGTATCAGCTGCACGGGGACGACTCCCTGGCCGCCGTGCCCGGCACCGGCCTCGGCATCCTGCGCTCCGACCCGCACCATTCCGGCGAGGAGGGCCATCCGGTCAGCCCGTCCTTCGAGCGGCTTCCGGCCGACGCCCGGGCCAAGGCCCGCGAACACAAGCTGCTGGTGCTGACCAAGGCCAACAGCCGGGCCACGGTGCACCGGCCGTCGTACCTGGACTATGTCGGCGTCAAGAAGTTCGACAAGGCCGGCAACGTGGTGGGCGAGCGCCGCTTCCTGGGCCTGTTCTCCTCGGCCGCCTACACCGAGTCCGTGCGCCGCGTGCCCGTCATCCGGCGCAAGGTGGACGAGGTGCTCAGGGGCGCCGGGTTCTCGCCCAACAGCCACGACGGACGCGATCTGCTGCAGATCCTGGAGACCTACCCGCGCGACGAGCTGTTCCAGACGCCCGTCGACGAGCTGCGCTCGATCGCCACCTCCGTGCTGTATCTGCAGGAACGCCGGCGGCTGCGCCTCTACCTCCGCCAGGACGAGTACGGGCGCTACTACTCGGCGCTGGTCTACCTGCCCCGCGACCGCTACACCACCGGCGTCCGGCTGCGGATCATCGACATCCTCAAGGAAGAGCTGGGCGGCACCAGCGTCGACTTCACCGCCTGGAACACCGAATCGATTCTCTCCAGGCTGCACTTCGTCGTCCGGGTCCCGCCGGGCACCGAGCTGCCCGAGCTGTCGGACACGGACCGGGAGCGGATCGAGGCCCGGCTGGTCGAGGCCGCCCGCTCCTGGGCCGACGGGTTCGCCGAGGCGCTGAACGCCGAGTGCGGCGAGGAGCGCGCCGCCGAGCTGCTGCGCCGCTACAACAACGCCTTCCCCGAGGGCTACAAGGCCGACCACTCTCCGCGCGCTGCGGTCGCCGACCTGGTCCACCTGGAGCGGCTGAGCGACGAGGCGGGCAACGACTTCTCGCTCAGCCTCTACGAGCCGGTCGGGGCCGCACCCGACGAGCGCCGGTTCAAGATCTACCGCAAGGGCGCCGCGATCTCGCTGTCCGCGGTGCTGCCGGTCCTCAACCGGCTCGGCGTCGACGTCATCGACGAGCGGCCCTACGAGCTGCGCTGCGCGGACCGGTCCGCCTCCTGGATCTATGACTTCGGTCTGCGCATCCCCAAGTCCCTGGGCGGTGTCAACGGCGACTACCTGGGCGACGACGGCCGTGAGCGCTTCCAGGAGGCGTTCGCCGCGACCTGGACGGGCAAGGCGGAGAACGACGGCTTCAACGCCCTCGTCCTCGGCGCCGGGCTGACCTGGCGGCAGGCGACGGTGCTGCGCGCGTACGCCAAGTACCTGCGGCAGGCCGGCTCCACCTTCAGCCAGGACTACATGGAGGACACCCTCCGAACGAACGTCCACACCACCCGGCTGCTCGTCTCGCTCTTCGAGGCGCGGATGGCGCCGGAGCGCCAGCGTGCCGGGCACGAGCTGGTCGATGCCCTGCTCGAAGAGGTCGAGGCCGCCCTCGACCAGGTGGCGAGCCTCGACGAGGACCGCATCCTGCGCTCGTTCCTCACCGTCATCAAGGCGACGCTGCGCACCAACTTCTTCCAGGACGCGGGCCGTGGCCGGCCGCACGACTACGTGTCCATGAAGTTCGACCCGCAGGCCATCCCGGACCTGCCGGCGCCGCGCCCGGCGTACGAGATCTGGGTGTACTCGCCGCGCGTCGAGGGTGTGCACCTGCGTTTCGGCAAGGTCGCGCGCGGTGGTCTGCGCTGGTCCGACCGGCGTGAGGACTTCCGCACCGAGATCCTCGGCCTGGTCAAGGCGCAGATGGTGAAGAACACCGTCATCGTGCCGGTGGGCGCCAAGGGCGGCTTCGTCGCCAAGCAGCTGCCGGACCCGAGCGTGGACCGGGAAGCGTGGCTGGCCGAGGGCATCGCCAGCTACAAGACGTTCATCTCGGCGCTGCTCGACATCACCGACAACATGGTCGCGGGCGAGGTCGTGCCGCCGGAAGACGTCGTGCGGCACGACGAGGACGACACCTATCTGGTGGTCGCGGCCGACAAGGGCACGGCGACGTTCTCCGACATCGCCAACGAGGTCGCCCAGTCCTACAGCTTCTGGCTCGGTGACGCCTTCGCCTCCGGCGGCAGCGCGGGCTACGACCACAAGGGCATGGGCATCACCGCCCGCGGCGCCTGGGAGTCGGTGAAACGGCACTTCCGCGAGCTGGGCGTGGACACACAGGCGGAGGACTTCACGGTCGTCGGCATCGGCGACATGTCCGGTGACGTGTTCGGCAACGGCATGCTGCTGAGCGAGCACATCCGGCTGGTCGCCGCCTTCGACCACCGGCACATCTTCATCGACCCGGAGCCGGACGCGGCCGTCTCCTACGCCGAGCGCCGCCGGCTGTTCGAGCTGCCCCGCTCCAGCTGGGCCGATTACAACACCGAGCTGCTGTCGGCGGGCGGCGGGGTCTTCCCCCGTACCGCTAAGGCGATCCCGGTGAACGCGCACATCCGCGAGGCCCTGGGCATCGAGCCCGGCGTCACCAAGCTGACCCCGGCCGACCTGATGAAGGCGGTCCTGAAGGCGCCGGTCGATCTGCTGTGGAACGGCGGCATCGGCACGTACGTCAAGTCGAGCGGCGAGTCCAACGGCGATGTCGGTGACAAGGCCAACGACGCCATCCGTGTGGACGGCCGGGACCTGCGGGTCAAGGTCGTCGGCGAGGGCGGCAACCTGGGCCTGACCCAGCTGGGCCGCATCGAGTTCGCCGCGCATGGCGGAAAGATCAACACCGACGCGATCGACAACAGCGCCGGCGTGGACACCTCGGACCACGAGGTGAACATCAAGATCCTGCTCAACGGCCTGGTCACGGACGGCGACATGACGGTCAAGCAGCGCAACAAGCTGCTCGCCGAGATGACCGACGAGGTCGGCGCCCTGGTGCTGCGCAACAACTATGCGCAGAACACGGCGATCGCCAACGCGCTGGCTCAGTCCAAGGACATGCTCCACGCCCAGCAGCGGTTCATCCGCCATCTGGTGCGCGCGGGCCATCTCGACCGGGCGCTGGAGTTCCTGCCGACCGACCGGCAGATCCGCGAGCGGCTGGGCCAGGGACAGGGCCTGACAGGACCGGAGACGGCCGTCCTGCTGGCGTACACGAAGATCACGGTGGCCGAGGAGCTGCTGCACACCTCGCTGCCGGACGACCCGTATCTGCGCGGACTGCTGGACGCCTACTTCCCGAAGGCGCTGCGCGAGCGGTTCCCGGAGCGGATCGGCAGCCACCCGCTGCGCCGTGAGATCACCACGACCGTGCTGGTCAACGACACGGTGAACACGGGCGGTACGACCTATCTGCACCGGCTGCGGGAGGAGACCGGGGCCTCGCTGGAGGAGATCGTCCGGGCACAGACCGCGGCCCGCACGATCTTCCGTTCGGCGCCCGTGTGGGACGCGGTGGAGGACCTGGACAACAAGGTCGAGGCGGACGTGCAGACCCGGATTCGGCTGCACTCGCGCCGCCTCGTGGAGCGCGGCACGCGCTGGCTGCTGAACAACCGGCCGCAGCCGCTGGAACTCGCCGAGACCGTCGCCTTCTTCGCCGACCGGGTCGAGCAGGTCTGGCAGCAGTTGCCGAAGCTGCTGCGGGGCGCGGACCTGGAGTGGTACCAGCACATCTACGACGAGCTGACCGGCGTCGGTGTCCCCGACGAACTGGCGACCCGTGTGGCCGGGTTCTCCTCCGCGTTCCCGACGCTCGACATCGTCTCGGTGGCGGACCGTATGGGCCGTAAGCCGCTGGACGTCGCCGAGGTGTACTACGACCTCGCCGACCGCCTCGCCATCACCCAGCTGATGGACCGGATCGTCGAACTGCCCCGCGCGGACCGCTGGCAGTCCATGGCCCGCGCCTCCATCCGCGAGGACCTGTACGCGGCGCACGCGGCGCTCACCGCGGACGTCCTGGCCGTCGGCAACGGCACCTCGACGCCCGAGCAGCGGTTCAAGGCCTGGGAGCAGAAGAACTCGGCGATCCTGAGCCGGGCCCGCACCACCCTGGAGGAGATCCGCGGCTCGGACTCCTTCGACCTGGCCAACCTGTCGGTGGCGATGCGGACGATGCGGACGCTGCTGCGCACGCATTCGTAGGCCGCGTGGTCCGCACCGTCGTACGGTGCGCAGGGCGCCCCGGGTCGCATACGGCCCGGGGCGCCCCGTTTTCTTGCCGACACCTGATCAAAAACCTGCGGTGAATTTACCGTTTCCTGCTAATCGGGATGTGTCGGATATGGTCTGCGGTGTGACAGCGAATCTCACCGGAGTCCGTCCGGCCACGGCCCTGCCCGCCGCCCCTGCCCGGCCGGTCGCGCGCGTCGTGCTGGAAGTCGTGAAATTCGGGATCGTCGGCGGCAGCGGTGTCCTGGTCAATTTCCTGGTCTTCAATCTGCTGCTGCACGGCCTGCGTTGGCCTGCGATGACCGCGACGGTGCTGGCCAGCTGTATCGCCATGGCCACGAATTACATCGGCTTCCGCTATTTCGCCTATCGGGACCGGGCGCGGCGCACCCGCCGGCAAATCGCACTGTTCTTCGTTTTCAGCGGGCTCGGTGTGGTCATGGAAAGCGGTCTGTTCTGGCTCGGATATCACGGCCTCGGGCTGCACGGTCCGTTCGCATCCAATGCGGTCAAGGCACTGTCGATCGTCCTCGCCTCCGCCTTCCGCTTCCTCGTCTACCGCACCTGGGTGTTCCAGCAGGATGCGCGCCGCGCGGCCTGACGCCGGTACGGTGACGGCCGGCCGGGCCCTGCCGGGGGTCGTCGCCGGGCTCGTCCTCGTCCTGCTGCTCCTCCTGATCGTCCGGCTGCCCTGGGCGGGCGATCTCGGCATGCACGCGGCGACCGTGGAACGGCTCAGGCACAGTCTGCTGCACCCCGGCAATCCGCTGGTCGACGCGGACACGCCGAGCCCCTACTACTCGCCGTGGATGCTGGTGCTGGGCGTCGTCGCCAAGGCCAGTGGGCTGTCGGTGTTCGTCGTGCTGCGCATCGGCGCGCTCGCCGGCCTTGCCCTGCTGGTCACGGGGGTGTGGCGGTATGTGCGCACGTTGAGCGGCCATCCGGCGGCGCCCGCCCTCGCGGTGCTGTGCCTGCTGTTCCTGTGGGGGCCGCTGCCGCTCAACTGGAGCGGCTTCCTCGGGCTGAACTCCCTCGCGCTGACGGTTTCCTATCCGAGCGTGTTCGCGCTCGGGCTGTCCTTCCACTTCTGGGCGTGGCTGGCGCGGGCGCTGCGCGTGGATGCCGGGTGGGGGGCATGGCTGGGGCTCGGGGCGCTGTGGGCGCTGATCCTGCTGGTCCACCAGTTCTCCGGGGTCGTGGCGTCGCTCGGGGCGCTCGCCGCGGTCGTCGCCGCGCGGCCGGGCCGGCAGGCGCTGCCGCGGCTGGGCGCGGGGCTGCTGCTGGGGCTGGCGGTGCTGTGGGCGTGGCCGTACTACGACTTCTTCGCGCTGTTCTCGGCCGGTGCGGATCTGGAGGCCGTGCACCGGCCGCTCTACCAGCATCTGCCGGGCCGGTTCGGGCTGGTGCCGCTCGGCCTTGTGGCGCTGGGGCTGCGCGGGCGGCGGGACCGCTGGGACCCCCTGCTGATCTTCTTCGTGCTGGGGGCGGTGGTGTTCGCGGCGGGCGGGGTGAGCGGGCACTACTCGTGGGGCCGAGCGCTGCCTGCGGCGCTGATCCCGGCGCAGCTCGCGGCGGCCCTAGAAGCGGTCTCGGCCGGGCGGCGGGCCGTGCGGACGGCGTGGGCGTGCGGGCTCGGCGTCGCGCTGCTCGTGGGGGCCTGGGCCCAGGTGGGCACCGTGGGGTACGTGGTGGGGCGGGCGGCGCTGCCCGGGGTGGTCGCGGCGAAGTACCGGGCGCCCTGGACGGGTTACCGGTGGATCACCCCGTGGGTGAAGTACGGGGACGTCGTCATGGCGCGCACCTTTCCGGCGCGGCAGATCCCGGCGTACGGGGCGTACACGGTCGCGCCCGGATACCCGGATGTGTTCCTGGCCGACGCCGGCCGGCGGGACGAGGCCGTGCGCCGCTATTTCGCCGCCGGGACCCCGGACCGGGTGCGCGACGGGATCGTGCGGGAGTACCGGGTGCGGTGGGTGGTGGACCGGGCGTCCGGCGGTGTACGGGACCCCAGGCTACGAAGAGTGGCCCAGGGCCCATCCGGCCAGGCCCTGTACGCCGTGCGCTGAGCGACGGGTTCGTGCGCCGTGTGGGGGGTCAGTGGAGGGTGTTTGCCAGTAGGTGGGCCGCGCGGCGTACCGGTGGGCGGTTCAGGCGTCGTACCAGCGGACGCGTCAGGCGGTCCGTGACGCCCGCGGGGCGCCAGCGGATCTGTAGCCGGCCGGGGTTGCGGCCCTCCGGTTCGACGGTGAGGTCGTGCGGGGCGGCGCCGGAGTGGTAGCCGACGCGGGTGGTCACGGCGGGGAAGGACAGCGGGGCCAGCAGGAGGGACGTGTGGGCCAGCCCCTGGTGCTCGATGCGCAGCAACGGGTGGCGGACACCGGCGAATCCGTGCAGCGGGACGGGGGCCGTCGCCAGGTCGAGCCGGACCCGGCCCTCGAAGACGCCCGGGCGGACCGGGGTGAGCCGGAACGGGGCCGTGAGGCGGCGCCGGCTGGGGGCCAGCAGCAGGGCCGCCCGCTGCGGGCCGACCGGAAGCCGCAGCCCGGGGTCGTAGGTGCGGATCCGCAGGCTCAGACCGGCACCCGGTTCGGGCGTCAACTCCAGTATCTCGTGCCGGAACTGGGCGCTCGGGAAGGGCCGGGAGTCCAACTCCAGGTCGCCCACGTCCAGTTCGCGCCGGGACCAGACGGTCGTCGGTATCCGGTCCCCCCAGTAGGTGCCGCCGCCCTCCGGGTCCGCCGTCACCTGCCGCGGGGCGACGGGGTGCCCCAGGCCGCGTGCGGCGAGCCGGGCCTCGGACAGCCGGCCCTCGCGGACCAGTTGGAGGACCACCCGTTCCGGGCGGGGCAGGCGGGCGAACGCGCCGGGCGTGAGCGCCGAGACATACGGGACGGTGATCTCCGCGAAGGCCCGCAGCCAGTCCTCGTCCCGGTAGGGCAGATCACCGGCGTACATCCGGAAGTCGTGTTTGAGGAACTTGTAGTCCTTGTCCTCCCGCAGTGCCGCGTGGCCGCTGTCCGTCAGGAAGGCGTCGATGAGGCGCTGCACGTGGATGCGGTCGCGGACGTTGTCCAGCTTGTGCCGCTGGTTGGAGATGGACGCCGAGTCGGCCGCCGCGTACGGCGCTATGTACCAGAGGTACACCGGTTCCGGAATGATCGTGAACGCCTTCGCCAGGCAGTACGCCTGCGCCGAGAACAGCTGGTCCTCGTAGTGGATGCCCTCGGGGAAACGCAGCTCGTGCCGGTCAAGGAAGGTCCGGGCGTACATCTTGCTCGTCGACAGGTGCTCGAAGAAGAGGCGCGGGTCGTCCTCGATGCCCTCCAGGGTGCGGCGTTCGGCGACCAGGTGCGGCATCCACGTCGAGTGGCGGCCCCCGTCGACCCGTATCCGGCGCACCGCGCCCATCGCGAAGTCGATCTCCCGTTCACGGTGTGCGGCCAGCAGCAACTCGACCGCGTCTTCCGGGAGTTCGTCGTCGCTGTCCAGGAACATCAGATACGGCGCGCGGGCGGTCTCCAGGGCCCGGTTTCGCGGGGCGCTGCATCCGCCGCTGTTGCGGGCCAGCCGCAGGTAGCGGATGCGGTCGTCCTGCGCGGCGAGCGCGCGTGCCACGAACGGGGTCTCGTCGGTGGAGTGGTCGTCGCTGATGATGATCTCGATGTTCGCGTGGGTCTGCCGGCGCAGCGAGGCCACCGCTCTCGGCAGCCGTGCCGCGTCGTTGTAGACGATCACCGTCACCGTGACGTCGGGGGTCATGCCGTTGCCTCCTCGGGGCTCGGTGCGGGGGTGCGGTCCGCCGGCGGGACCACCGGGGGCAGCGCCTGCTCGTTCTCGCCCAGGAACACCCGGCGGACGACCCGTTCGGCGGCGTGCCCGTCGTCGTACTCGCAGAAGCGGCGCCGGAAGACGGCCCGTGCCTTCGCCGCGGCCTCGTCCCGCCACGCGCCCGTGGCGAACACCTCCGCCAGGTCCTCCTGGGTGCGGGCCACGTGGCCCGGTGCCTCGGCCATCAGGTCGAAGTAGACCCCGCGGGTGGTCGCGTAGGTCTCCCAGTCGTCGGCGTAGATCACGATCGGGCGGTCGAGGTTGGCGTAGTCGAACATGATCGACGAGTAGTCCGTGACCAGGGCGTCGGCGGCGAGGCACAGCTCCTCGACGGGGTCGTAGGAGGAGACGTCGATGATCCGGCCGGTGCGGCGCAGGCCGGTCAGGGCGGCGGCCGTGTCGTAGAAGTAGTGGGCGCGCACCAGCAGCACCGTGTCGTCGCCGAGCCGGTCGGCGAGGGCGGCGAGGTCGAGGCGGGGGGTCCAGCCGGCCTCGTAGTCGCGGTGGGTGGGGGCGTACAGGACGGCGGTCCGGCCCGGGGCGATGCCGAGGCGGTCGCGGACCGCGCGGACGTCGGCGGCGCCGGCGCGGTAGTAGACGTCGTTGCGCGGATAGCCGTAGTCCAGGGAGGTGTAGCGGGACGGGTAGGCGCGCTCCCACATCCGGGTGGAGTGGCTGTTGGCCGAGACGCTGTAGTCCCACTTGTCGACGCGGGCGAGCAGGGCGGCGAAGTCCATGCCCTGGGCGGCGGTCGGGTGCCGCATCTGGTCCAGGCCCATCCGCTTGAGCGGGGTGCCGTGGTGGGTCTGGAGGTGGATCGCGTCGGGGCGTTTGACCACCGCGTTGGGGAAGTTGACGTTGCTGGTCAGGTACTTGGCCGTGGCCAGCACCTCCCAGTAGCGGCGGGTGCCGGGGACCACGTGGTCGGTGCCGGGCGGCAGCAGCGGGGCGTTGTCCTTCGTCACCACCCACACCGGGTGGATCCACGGGGCGCGCCGGGCCAGCTCGGCGGCGATGGCGGCCGGGTTGCAGGCGACGCCGCGGTTCCAGTAGGCGGAGAAGACGGCGAGATCGGGGTCCACCCGGCGGCCGAGGGCCCGGCGGTACTGCTGGTCGCGGAGTTTCGCGCCCAGTCGGCGCCGATGGGTCCGCGCCGCGGTCCGTGCCGCCCGGCGGGTGCGGTTGGCGGCCTGGAAGGCGCGGTACTTGGTGTACGCGCCCTCTTCGAGGAGGCCGCGGCGTACGCCTTCGAGGCCGCCCGGGCGGCGGTGGCCCGGCGGGCGGCGGCGGACGGCCGCCAGGGAGGCCCGGCGGAAGAACTCGCGGGCCACCGGTTCCGGCATGTCCTCGCGGGCGAAGGTGCGCAGCAGGTCGCGGACCATGACGTCGTAGAGGACCGCGCGGGTGGCGGCGGGGCGGTCCTGGGCGAGGGTGAGGAGAGCCTCGTAGCGGTCCACGAGGGCGTAGCGCTGCTCGGCGGTGACCGGCGGCAGGCTCTCGGGGCGCGGCACGCGGTGCTCGTACCCGATCTGGTTCAGGCAGGCGACACGGCGCGCGGCCAGCAGGGCGGCGTACGCGGTGTACGCCTCGTCGCCCGCGGTGAGCCGTTCCTCATGGGCCCGCCAGAAGTCGGCGCGCAGCACGCGGGTGCCGAGCAGCGGGGTGAGCCGCAGCAGGTCCGCGGCGTCGTCGAGGGCCAGCTCGGTGCGGCCGGCCCGGGCCAGCAGCCGGCCGTCCGCCGGGCGGGTGCCGGCGGTCCGCCAGGTGCTGCGGACGTGGTCGAGGAGCAGCACGTCCACGGTGTCCGGGAGTTCCGCGGCGCGTTCGGCGACCGTGCGCACGGCGCCCGCGGGCAGGCCGTCCTCGGCGCGCACGAAGTGCAGCCAGCGGCCGGTCGCCCGCGCGGCTCCCACCGCTCGGGCCGCCGCGTCGCCCGTGCCGTCCGGCAGGGGCACCACCACCGTCTCCGGGGTGTGCCCCTCGGCGGTCTGACGGGCCCAGTCGCCGACCGCGGCCACGATCACCTCGGCGTCCGGCAGGGGGCGCGCGGCCAGGGAGTCGAGCAGTTCGGCCAGGTGGCCCCGGGTGTCGGGGCCGTGGACGATGACGCTCAGCTCGGGCATCGGGTGGACTCCTTCGCCTCGTCGTCTCCAGGCCGCACCTTTCAGGTCATAGTGTCACCGATCGGAAAAGGGGGCGGCCCGGGTTGCGCCGGTCGTGGGTCGGGGGGTGCGCCGGTCGTGGGTCGGGGGGTGCACCTGCCGTGGGGCAGGGGTTGCGCCGGTCGTGGGTTCGGCGGGTGCGCCGGTCGTGGGTCGGGGGTGCGCGCCGGTCGTGGGTCGGGGGTGCGCCGGTCGTGGGGCAGGGGGTGCGCCGGCCGTGGGTCGGGCGGGCGCACCGGTCGTGGGTCAGGAGGGCAGGGCGATCTTCGTGTCCTGCGCCGGCACCGGCGCCTTCTTCTGCGGCTTCGGCGCGGCCTTGGCCGGCTTCTTGGGGGTCTTGTCGCCGGTGAACGCCTCGTACTCCTTCATGACCTCCTCGGTCGGCCCGTCCATCCGCAGCTCGCCGCGCTCCAGCCACAGGACCCGCTCGCAGGTGTCGCGGATCGACTTGTTGTTGTGGCTGACCAGGAACACCGTGCCCGCGTGCCGGCGCAGCTCGCGGATGCGGGCCTCGGAGCGCTTCTGGAAGGACCGGTCGCCGGTCGCCAGCGCCTCATCGATCAGGAGTACGTCGTGGTCCTTGGCGGCGGCGATGGAGAAGCGCAGCCGGGCCGCCATACCGGAGGAGTAGGTGCGCATCGGGAGGGTGATGAAGTCGCCTTTCTCGTTGATGCCGGAGAAGTCGACGATCTCCTGGTAGCGGTCCTTGACCTGTTCACGCGACATGCCCATGGCGAGGCCGCCGAGGAAGATGTTGCGCTCGCCCGTCAGGTCGTTCATCAGGGCCGCGTTGACGCCGAGCAGCGAGGGCTGGCCGTCGGTGTAGATGTGGCCGTTCTCCACCGGGAGCAGGCCCGCTACGGCCTTCAGCAGCGTCGACTTGCCGGAGCCGTTGGTGCCGATCAGCCCGATGGCCTCGCCCTTGTACGCGACGAACGAGACGCTCTTGACCGCGTGCACCTTGCGCACACCGGACGCCTTCTCGGTCTGCTTGCGGCGCAGGATGCGGTTGAGCGCGGCGGTCGCGGAGCCGCGGCCCGCGCCGGTGCCGTTGACCCGGTAGACGATGTCGACGCGGTCGGCGACGACGGTGGGGATGCTGGAGTTCACGTTCTCAGCCACGGCCGTAGGTCTCCTCAGCCTTCCAGAAGTAGATGAAGCCGCCGACGCCGACGAGCAGCGACCAGCCGGCCGCCACCGCCCACACGTGCGGGGGCAGCTGGCTCGCGTGGAAGCTGTCGATCAACGCGAACCGCATGAGGTCGATGTAGACGGCGGCCGGGTTGGCCTCCAGCAGGGTGGTCACCGCCCGCGGCAGGTCGTTCTTGGCGGCCAGCTTGTCGATGCTCCACATGACGCCGGAGACATACATCCAGGTCCGCAGCACGAACGGCATCAGCTGGGCGATGTCCGGGGTCTTCGCGCCCATCCTGGCCACGATCATCGACATGCCGGCGTTGAAGGTGAACTGCAGGACCAGCGCGGGCACGGCCAGCACCCAGGAGGCGGCGACCGGCACGCCGAAGCACAGCAGGATGACGACGAGCGCGGCCATCGAGAACAGCAGCTGCTGGAGCTGCTGGAGGCAGAAGGAGATCGGCAGCGCGGCCCGCGGGAAGTGCAGGGCGCGGACGAGGCCGAGGTTGCCGGCGATCGCCCGGGTGCCCGACATGATCGAACTCTGCGTGAAGGTCCAGATGAACACGCCCGTGACCAGGAACGGGATGTAGTCCGGGACACCGTGCTTGGTGCCGAGCAGCACACCGAAGATGAAGTAGTAGACCGCCGCGTTGAGCAGCGGGTTCATGACCTGCCAGAGCTGGCCGAGCTTCGCCTGGCTGTACTGTGCGGTGAGCTTGGCGGTGGAGAAGGCGGCGATGAAGTGGCGCCGTGCCCACAGCTGGCGGATGTACTCGGGCAGGGTGGGGCGGGCGCCGCTGACCGAGAGCCCGTACCGGGCGGCGAGCGCCGCTGGGTCGTCGTCGGCCGGGGCCGTCGTCGGGGGCGGTGTGTGGAGGACCTGGCTCACATCCGCTGCTTTCGCTCGGGGGAGTGGGGGTGGTGCGTCCGGGCGGCGGTCCGGCCCTCCGTGTTTTCCTGCAGTTCTCTTCACGTTCTCTTACGTCGGGACGGCACCGTATCGTCGCAACGCGAGCGTAGGACGTATGGACGTCGGAACGCAACCGTTTCGTCGTAACGCCCTATGCTGGACGCCATGACGACGAATGCCGGCGAGCCCGGCGCGCGGCCCCGCCGACGGACGCCCGCCGGCGCCGCCGTCCTGCGCGAGGACGTGACCGAGGCCATCCGCGCCGCCGTCTTCGAGGAACTCGCGTCCGTCGGGTACGCCCGGATGTCCATCGAGGGCATCGCGCGCCGCGCGGGCGTCGGCAAGACCGCCGTCTACCGCCGCTGGCGGTCCAAGCTCCACCTGGTCCTCGACGTGGTCTCGGCGGTCGCGGTGATGGGGCTGCCGACGCCGGACACAGGCTCCCTGGAGGGCGACCTGCGGCTGCTCTACGAGGTGACGTCCCGCGCCCTGCGCCATCCCGTGGCCTCGCAGATCATCCCGGACCTCCAGGCCGAGGCCGCGCGCAACCCGGAGATCGCCGAGGCCATGCAGAAAGCGCTGCGGGACGGGCAGGAGGGTGTTGCCAGCACGATCATTTCGGCGGCGGAACGGCGGGGTGAGATCCGGACCGGGGTCGACCGCGAGCTGGCGCTCGATCTGATCTCCGGGCCCCTGTACTGGCGCTCGGTGGTCATCCGCAGCCCGAAGCTGCCCAAGGGGTATCTGGCGTCGCTCACCCGTGCCACCACGCAGGCCCTGCGGGCGCTTTGACCGGTTCCCTGCGGTGGGTCGGCGGGGCTTTGGCGGTGCCTTGGGTGCGGCCGGTCGTTTGTCTGCGGGGGCGTTGTGGCTTGTCGCGTAGTTCCCCGCGCCCCTATGGGGGTGCGTTTCGGGTGCGGTTGGTTGTGTGTCTGCGGGTGCGTTGTGGTTTGTTGCGCAGTTCCCCGCGCCCCTATGGTGCGTCGTTTGTCTGCGGGTGCGTTGTGGATTCTCGCGCAGTTCCCCGCGCCCCTATGGTGCGTCGTTCGTCTGCGGGGGCGTTGTGGTCTCTCGCGCGGTTCGCCGTGGGCCTGTTGGGGCTGGGTCAGGGGAGTGGGTGGTGCAGGCGGGCTTGGGTGATGGACAGGGCTCCTCGTGCGCCGGGGGCGATGCGTAGGGCCAGGGCGCCGGAGTGGGTGGCGTACGGGTGGATCAGCAGGACGCCGTGCCGGACGCTCGGCAGGGCGCGGCGGCGCAGCAGCCCGGCGCCCGGCACCGCGTGCGCGGTCATGTCGCGGTGCGCGCCGTCGGCGAAGCGGACGCGCAGCCGCAGATCCCAGGTGCCCGCGCCGAGCCCGGCCGGCTCGACGGGCACGGTGGCCGACCAACCGCCGTCGGGCGCGGGCGTGAACGCGGCGGTGCGGCGCTGGGCCGGGCGCCCGTCCGCCCGGGACCGCCACTCCGCCGCCACCTCCGTGGGGCCCGCCCGCGCCACCCGCCCGTACAGCTCGTGCAGGCGCAGCCGCAGCAGGGTGCCACGCGCGCGTGGACGCAGTTCCGCGTCGACGGCGAGCGGCAGGAGGCGGGTGGGCCGGGTCAGGAGCGGGGCGAGGCCGACCCCGGGCAGGTCGTCGGACCAGACGGGCGCGCCGTCCGGGCCGCGGGCGTACGGCGGGCACAGCCGGGCCGGACGGGCGGCAAGCTCCTTGAGGCGGCCCAGGTCCCGCGGCTCCGGGGACGCCAGGACGACCCGTGCGAGCAGCCGGCCGGGCGCGGTCGGGTCGCGCTCCCAGTCGGCCGGCTCGTACTGCTCCAGATATGCCCGGGTGTGCGCCCACCACGCGCGCCGGTACGCCGGGTCGCGCAGCTCCAGTTCGCGCGCGTACATACGCAGTTCGTGGTCGAGGAACTTGACCCGGGCCGCCCGTGCCAGCTCCTTGTGCCCGGCGCCCAGCAGGATGTCGTGGGCCAGCGCGCAGGCACGGGTGCGCGCCTGCCAGTTGCCGATGTCCGCCCGGTCTAGGGAGAGCGACAGCTGGTCGGCGGCGCGCCGTACGTGCCACACGTACACCGGGTCGGGCACCAGGGCGATGCGCGGCGCGGCGGCCAGCACGCGCGCGGTGAACACGAAGTCCTCGTAGAGGAAGCGGCCTTCGGGGAACCGGATGCCGTGCTCGCGCAGGAATCCGGTGCGGTAGAGCTTGTTGACGCACAGCGTGTCGTGCACGAGCCGGGGGCGCCGGGAGGGGTGCGCGACGACGGCGCGCGCCGCGTACAGGGACTCCTGCCAGGGGCGTTCGCGTCCGGACGGCAGTTCGCGGCGCACGCACAGGCCGCCTGCCACCTCCGCGCCCGCCTCCGTCGCCGCCCCGAGCAGCGCGGCCACCGCACCGGCGGGCAGTACGTCGTCGCTGTCCAGGAACATCACGTACGGGGACGTCACCGCGTCCAGACCGTCGTTGCGGGGGCTGCCGCAGCCCCCGCTGTTGACCGTTCGGCGCACCACCGTCAGCCGGGGATCGTCCGCGGCCAGCCGCGCCAGCAGCTGTGGACTGCTGTCGGTGGAGCAGTCGTCCACGGCGACGACCTGCCGGACGGCGGGCCCCTGCGCGAGTGCCGACCGGACCGCGTCCGACACATGGGCTGCGTCGTTGTAACCGATGACGACGACGCTCGCCCCCGTGGGCCGCAAAGGCGTCGGAATGTCCGTGATCTCTCCTCAGGAGGTGCTCAGTGCCCGGTGCGGAACACGCTCGCGGCCGGTCGGGGAGCCGACGGCGGTCGCGGCCGGCGTGGGCAGCGGCCGGGTGGCGCGCCACAGCCGGACGAGGGAGAGCCCGGCGGCGGCCACCAGCAGTCCGTTGCGCAGCAGCATCAGCAGGGAGCCGGTCCAGGTGCAGTGGATGACCTCGCCGTACAGCGTCGGATACACGACGGTGCTGACCGCGCTCGCCGCCACCACCAGCGCGGCGACCGGACGCTGGGTGGTGTGCCGTGAGGTCAGGCAGACGGCGGCCAGGCCGAGCAGCCAGACCATGTACTGCGGGCTGATGACCCGGCTGGTGATCGTGAACAGCAGCACGGCGCACAGGGCGGCGTCGAACGCGGTCGCCTCGTTCCAGCGCCGGGCCCGCACCCGCCACAGCAGCAGGACGCAGCAGGCGGCGGCCGTGAGCGCGAGGGAGACCCCGGCGACCGCGGAGACGTGCGGGCCGGTGAACTCCATCGCGCCGTACCGGTACCGGACCCGGCCGGACCAGCCGGCGTGCCGGGCCAGGCTGAGCGCCGTGCCGCCCAGGGACTCGATCTGCACGCCCCGGCCGCTCTGCTGCCGCAGGAAGGACAGGGGCTCGGCGAACAGGAGCGTGAACAGCCCCAGGGCGACGGCGCCGGTCCCGGCGGCCCACGTCCACGCGGACCGCGTCGGCCGCTTCCGGGGGGTGCCCAGCAGCACCAGCACCGGCCACACCTTCACCAGCGCGCCCAGCGCCGCGAACACCCCGCACGCGCGTGTGGAGCGTGACAGTGACAGCAGGGAGATGACGGCGAGCGCGGTGACCTGGACGTCGTACCGGGCCAGCGGGAGGTGCAGCAGCAGCGGCAGGCCGCCGGTCCACAGGGCCGCCCCGAGCAGGCTGCGGCCCGGCCGCGTGCCCGCGCGGGCCAGCGCCAGCGCGATCACCGCGTCGGCGGCGAGCGCTAGGGCCACGAACGCCTGGAAGTACGTCAGTCCCGGCAGCAGCCCCGGGGACAGCAGCACCGCGCCCGCGCCCGGCGGGTACTGCCACAGCGTGTCGTGCGCCGGGAAGGCGCCGTGCGACAGGAGCCCGTACCAGTGGAAGTACAGGCGCCACACCTCGCGGGCCACCGCGCCCCGGCCGAGGAGCGGCGCGGTGTCGTGCGCGAGCAGCCACAGCATCAGCGCGCGGGTGATCAGCCAGAGTGCGGCGAGGGACATGAGGGGGAACTGACGGCGGTTCATCACCAGGGAGCGTAAGCCGCGCGGATGGTGTATTCATGCCGATACGCCGTCATTGACCGGCAAAGGTTGGCTAATCGCAAAAGATCGGACCGTGGTGAACATCGGGCGTCAGCTGATCCGGCCGTCGAGCCGTGTCCGTCGTACCGCGGTCGTGGCCGTCCCCGCGGCTGTCATGCTCGTGCTCGGGCTGTGGGGGCTGGACCGCGGCGGCATGTGGCGCGACGAGGCCGTGACCTTCCAGGTCGCGCGCCGCTCGGTCCCGCAGATCTGGCGGCTGCTGCACGACGTGGACGCGGTGCACGGGCTGTACTACCTGATGATGCACGCCGTCCTCGCCCTCCGTCCCGGCGAGGTGCTGCTGCGGCTGCCCTCGGTGTGCGGCGCGGCGGCGGCCGCGGCGCTGGTCGCCGCGCTCGGCGCCCGGCTGGTCAGGCCGCGGGTCGGACTGTGGGCCGGGCTGCTGTACGCCGTCACGCCGATGGTCGGCCACTACGCCCAGGAGGGCCGCTCGTACGCCCTGGTCGCGGCCGGCGCCGCGGGCGCGACGCTGCTGCTCGTACGGGCGGTCGGCGAGCCCCCCGGTCCGGGTGAACCCGGCGGGCGGGACGGGGCCGGCCGGCGGGACGGGGCCGGCCGGCGGGGGCGGGGTGGCCGGGTCTGGTGGGCGTACGGCGCGGTCCTGGGCGTCACCTGTCTGCTGCACGAGTTCGCGGTCCTGCTGCTGCTCGCCCACGCCGTGACGCTGGCGCTGGCACGCGTGGCGCGCGGGGTGTGGTGCCGCTGGGCGTGTGCGGCCGGGGCCGTCGTCCTCGTGCTGCTGCCGATGGTGCTCGTCTCGCACGGGCAGTCCGCGCAGGTCGCCTGGTTGCGGGAGCCCGGTCTGGGCAGCGCGCAGGCCCTGCTGCGGGCGTTCACGGGGCCGACGCCCGCGGTGTACTGGACGTGCCTGGCGCTCGCGGCGGTGGCGCTGACCGGGCTGTTCGGCCGGCGCGGCGAGATCACGTGCGCGGCGGTCGCGCTGCCGCTCGCGGTGGTGCCGCCGGTGACGCTGATGCTCGTCTCCCGGTTCTCCCCGCTGTACGTCGACCGCTATGTGCTGTACGCGCTGGCCGGGGCGCCGCTGCTGGTGGCCGCCGGGGCGGACCGGATGGCCGGGTGGCTGGGGCGCTCGCGGGCCGGCTCACCGCTGCTCGCCCTCGCCGGTGCCCTCGCCGTCGCCGTGGCGCTCGTCCATCAGCTTCCGTTGCTGCGCGCGGACCGCTCCGCGGACCACCGCCCGGACAACCTGGCCGCCGTCTCGCGCGTGGCGGCCCGTGAACTGCGTCCGGGCGACCCGGTGTTGTTCGTGCCGGGGCAGGCGCGGGCCACCGCGCTGGCGTATCCGGCGGGGTTCCGCGGAGTGCGGGACGTGGCCCTCGCGGCGGGGGCGCCCGCGTCGGGGACGCTGTACGGCACGGAGGTGGACGCGAAGGACCTGCGGCGCAGGCTCGCGGGGCTCGACCGGGTGTGGGTGGTCGCCGACCGGTACGCCGTGGAGCGACCGGGCCACCCGCGCGACCCCCTCGACCGGCTCAAGCTCGCTGTTGTCACACGGGATTTCGCGTTGCGCGAGCAGTCGGTGCGGGGTCGGGTGCTGCTGCGGCTCTATGTCCGTCGCACGCTCGCCACCGAGGCGCCGGTGGCGCCGGCGGGTCCTCCGGTACCGCGGCGTCCGGAGCGCTGGTGAGCGGGTCCGGTCGCTCGCGCGGTCGTTGATCTGGGGGCCCTGGTTGTGGCGCGGTGGGGCCCTTCGCGCCGATTCCGTCGACGGGTTCAAGCTCGCTGCCGCATGCGGGAGCAGTCGGTGCGGGGTCGGGTGCAGTCGCGGTTCTTTGTCCGTCGCACGTTTGCCAAGCAGGCTCCGCCGCGATGGGGGTCCCCCTGTTCGAGCGAAGCCGAGAACTTGGGGGAGCGACCGGCCACGACGGTGCCGCAGACAACCGACGGCACAGCGCGGCACATCCGGCAGAGCGCTCAGCGGGGCGCCGGTGGTGCCGGTGGGTGCTCCAGTACCGCGGTGTCCAGGGCGCTGGTGAGCCGGTCCAGTCGCTCGCGCAGTTCGCTGATCTCGGCGGGGTCGAATCCGGTCGCGGCGGCGATGCGGCGCGGTACCCGGAGCGCCTGTTCGCGCAGCGCCGCCCCCTGTTCGGTCAGCCGTACCTCCACCGACCGCTCGTCGCGCGCGCTGCGCTCCCGCCGGACGAGGCCGGCCACCTCCAGCCGCTTGACCAGCGGTGACAGCGTCCCGGAGTCGAGCCGCAGCAGTTCGCCCAGCTTTTTGACGGGCAGGTCGCCCCGCTCCCACAGCACCAGCATCACCAGGTACTGCGGATAGGTGAGTCCGAGGTCCTTGAGGACCACCCGGTAGACGCCGTTGAAGGCGCGGGACGCGGCGTGCAGGGAGAAGCAGATCTGGCGGTCCAGGCGGAGCCAGTCCGCCTCGGCGACGGAGGTCTCGGTGGCGGTCATGGCCCCAGGATAGCTCCGGCGCCCCATTTAGTTGTGCACAATTTAATTGTGTGCTCTACTTGTGGTCGTGAGGGCGGCCGGACCGGAGCCGCCGGACCACGAACGTGACTTCAAGAGGGATGGTTTTCCATGGACGCGCTCTACACCGCCGTCGCCACCGCCACCCACGGCCGCGAGGGCCGCGCCGTCTCCTCCGACGGCCGGATCGACCTCGCCCTGGCCCTGCCGGTGGAGATGGGCGGCAACGGCGAGGGCAGCAACCCGGAGCAGCTCTTCGCCGCCGGCTACGCGGCCTGCTTCGGCAGCGCCCTCGGCGTCGTCGGCCGCCAGGCCAAGGTGGACGTCAGCGACGCCGCGGTGACCGCCGAGGTCGGCATCGGCAAGCAGGGCGAGGGCTTCGCCCTGAAGGTGACCCTGCGGGTCGAACTGCCCGACACCGTGGACGCGGAGACCGGCCGCCGGCTGGTCGAGCAGGCCCACCAGGTGTGCCCCTACTCCAACGCCACCCGCGGCAACGTCCCGGTGGAGCTGGTCATCGAGTGAACCATCGGGTGAACCGGGGGAACCGGGCGGGCCGCGCCGCCGCCTCGCCCCGGCCGGCCCGCGCCAGCACCTCCCCGGTGCGCCGGCTCCACGCCACCACCACGGCCTCCTCGGGCACCCGCCGCCGCCGCGTCAGCAGCAGCCAGCGCACCCGGTGCCGGCGGACGAACGCGGCGCGCCCGGCGCGGGTCGCCGCCGGGGAGAGGTAGGCGCGGGCGTCGGCGAGGACGGCCCCGTACCCGGGGAGCGTGCGGATCGCCCGGGGATCGTCCGCGAGGACCACCTCACCGGGCCCGAGATGGCGCGCCGCCCATGCGTACGACGGCCAGCGCGGCGGCTGTGCGAAGCCCACCGGGTCCAGCGCCCGCGGCACCACCGCCCCGGCCTGCACGGTCAGCAGGCCGAGACAGGCACCGCCCGCCGCCGCCCAGCCCAGCACCCGCCGCCACACCGGCCACGGCCGCGCCGCCGCCAGTTCCACCGCGAGCGCGCACTGCGGCGCCACCAGGGCGAGCCCGAGCAGCCCGCCGAGCCGCCCGTACCCCGTCGCCGACCACTCCAGAGCCGCCAACAGCACCAGCGGATCCCGCCAGGAGGCGCGCCGGGCCCGCAGCCACAGCGCCGGCAGCCCGAGCAGCAGCGCCAGCCAGCAGCTCCCGGCGAGCCCGGCCGGCAGCGGTTGCGCGCGGCCGGCCGCCGCCACCGCGTCGAGGACGGCCGCGGCCCGCGCCCCGGCCGGCACCGCACCGCACCGCCCCCGGCCACCAGCGCCGCCGCCCCGGCCGTCACCGCCCAGCGCAGCGCCACGGCGGCCCGCCGGCCGCGCCGCCCGCCCGCCGCGAAGGCCACCCCACCCACCGCCGCACCCACCCCGATCACCGGATCGACCAGCGCGACCAGCCCGTACAGCACCCCTAGCGCCGCGTACCCCGTCGGGCCGCGCAGCCCGCTCGGCCCGACGAACCGCACCGGCCGGGTGACCCGCGCCCGAGCCCCGGTCAGCGCCCAGGCCCACAGCGTGAGGCCGATCGCACAGGTGGACGGGAAGCCGAGGTTGCCGGTCATCGGCATCAGCGCGAGATAGCCGCCGCCCCACACCCGGGTCGTGCCCCACAGCACGCTCATCAGGGCCAGCGCGAGCACCGGCGCCCACACGCGCGGGGTGAGGAACCGGACAAGACGGGCCATGCCGGTCAGCAGCACCAGCAGGTTCAGCGGGCCGCAGACCCGCAGCACCGCCCAGCCCGACAGCCCCGTCAGCCGCGCCAGCGCCCCCTGCGCGAGGACGTACGGCGAGGCGAGGGCCGCATCCGGCGGGCCGGCCCCCAGCCGGGCCACCGCCGCCGCGTGCGGCCCGGCGTCGCAGCACGGCGGCACCCGCCAGTACGCCAGCGTCAGCACCAGCCAGAACAGCAGGCCGAAGAGCTGGTAGGGGCTCGGCCGCCGGACACGGCCGGCGCGCAGCGCGGTGGCCCCGCGCACACGGCGCGGGACCAGGACGCCGATGGTCACCGGAGGGCCGGGACACGAATGAGGCGGGGCATCTGCCGAGTGTTCCCGCCCAGGGCGGGCGGCTTTGCCGCCGCTCACCTCATCGAGTGAGCCGCCCGTCGGCCTGGGCCCTGCGCGGGCAGCGCCAGCGTCCGCCGGAGCACCGGCTCCAGCAGCAGCGGCACCCCGACCACCGGCAGCAGCCAGGCCAGCACGATCAGCCGTTCGCCCCAGATGTTGATGTCAGGATGGCCCGCGTGGGTGAGGAACCCGGTGGCCGCGGCGGCCAGCAGGAAGCAGCCGAACGCGGGCCGCCGCAGCGCACCCCACAGCCCGGCCGCCAGCGCCGCCACGAACAGCGGCTGCCCCGCCTGCCGCCGTGCCCACTCCAGCCAGAAGTTGCCCTGAAGATGCAGGAACTCCGGCCACGGGCGGGTCCGGTCCGGCCGGGCGAAGTGATCGGTGAGCAGGTCCTGCAGACTCTCGGACTCGGCCGGATAGTGCAGCAGCCGCGCCAGCAGCATGGTGCCCAGCGCCGCGCAGCACCCCACGACGGTGATCGCGACGACCCCGCGCCCCGGTGCCCGCCCGCGCCGCCGCCGCAGCACGACGACCGTTGTTCCCGCGACGGCGAGGGTCAGCCCGAGGAACAGCGACTGGGAGTGCTTGACCGTGAACAGCGCGAGCAGCCCGCCGCCGGCCAGCGCCGTGCCCGCCCGGACCCGGCCGGACAGCGCCAGCGCACACCCCCACACCGCGGCCAGGGTCAGCGCCAGCATCAGGCCCTCGGTCATCGGCCGCATGGCCGTCGCGCCGACGGGCAGGACGTAGTACAGCGCCTGCCCGGTCAGTGCGAGCGGCACGGACACCGCCAGCGTGCGCAGGATCAGGAAGACGAGGACACCGCCCGCCACCGCGACGAGCACGCTCGCCGTCCACACGCCCCAGGTCACGCCCAACGTCGTGACGAACGGCAGCAGGAACACCGGATAGCCGGGCCGCACCTCGAAGATCCGCTTGAGCCGGGGCTTCATGAACGGCGGGATGTGTCCGTCCGTCTGCCCGGCCGCGAGCCGCCGCTCCACCCGCCCCAGCGCGTCGGCCCGGCACTCGGCGACCACCCGGGCGGTGGGGTCCGGCCGGTGGAAGCGCACCACGTCCACGCTCTGGCCGCGCCGGGCCTGGGAGGCGCGGCCCGCGCAGGTCCAGTCGATGGTGGCCGCCGCGGCCTCCCGCTTGCCCGCGCCGCCCAGCGTCAGCGCGTACGCCACGTAGTTCTTCGAGTCGGGGGTGTCCCGGCCGGTGACGCACGCGAACTGGAGCAGCGCGAACACGGCGGCCAGGAGCAGCACCCAGGTACGCGCCCTCATGTCGACGCCAGCAGGTTGCGGCCGACGGCCGGGCCGGGCACCCGGACGGCATCGGGCTCGGGCATGGTCTCGCCGAGCAGCAGTGTCCGTACGACGCGTTCGGCGGCCCGTCCGTCGTCGAACGCGCAGAAGCGGGAGCGGAATCGGTCCCGGAGCCGGGCCGATTCGGCGTCCCGCCAGCGTCCGGAGGCGAACAGTGCGGCCAGCTCCTCGTAGGAG
>NZ_JBIALO010000047.1:0-46614 GCF_042873595.1 Streptomyces sp. NPDC004629
TGGGGGCCACTGTTGTCACGAGTCACGACTGCGGTGAGGCGACCGACGTCAACCCTGCCAGCCGGTCCCGGACCAGCCGCCCAACAGACTCACAGTTGTTGTCAAGGTTCGACCGGGCCTGCGGTTCGTGGGAGCGGCAAGACCACAGGGCCGGGGTGGCTGTTGGTAGAACGAGCGGCGCCCCGCGGGGAGTTCCCGCGGAGCGCCGCTTTTTGAGGACTTGTCAGGACGTAGTCACCGCCCGGCTCCGGAGGTCCGGGCGCACGGCTAGGCCTTGCGCGTCCGTGTCGTCTTCTTCGCGGGTGCCGCCTTCTTGGTGACCCCCTCGGCCTTCTTGGTCGCCGTGTTGTTCACGGTCTTCGCCGTTCTGGCCGTGGTCGTCCGCTTCGCCGTCGACTTGGCCGCGACGGTCTTCTTGGCCGAGGCCCGGCGCGGGGCGGGCACCGAGGCCGCGTCACTGATGCGTTCGGCGCCGAGGATCTCGCGCAGGAACTTGCCGGTGTGGCTCGCCGGGACCCCGGCGACCTCCTCCGGTGTGCCCTCGGCGACGACGAGCCCGCCGCCGGCACCGCCTTCGGGGCCCATGTCGACGACCCAGTCGGCGGTCTTGATCACATCGAGGTTGTGCTCGATGACGATGACCGTGTTGCCCTTGTCGACCAGGCCGGAGAGGACCTTCAGCAGCTTGCTGATGTCCTCGAAGTGCAGACCGGTGGTCGGCTCGTCCAGGACGTAGACGGTGCGTCCGGTGGAGCGGCGCTGGAGTTCGCTCGCGAGCTTGACGCGCTGCGCCTCACCGCCCGACAGGGTGGTCGCGGACTGGCCGAGCCGGACGTAGCCGAGTCCGACGTCGTGCAGGGTCCTGAGGTGGCGGGCGATCGCGGGGACGGCCTCGAAGAAGTCGAGGGCCTCCTCGATCGGCATGTTCAGGACCTCGGCGATGGACTTGCCCTTGTAGTGGACCTCCAGGGTCTCCCGGTTGTACCGGGCGCCGTGGCAGACCTCGCACGGCACATACACGTCCGGGAGGAAGTTCATCTCGATCTTGATCGTGCCGTCGCCCGCGCAGTTCTCGCAGCGGCCGCCCTTGACGTTGAAGGAGAAGCGTCCGGGCAGGTAGCCGCGGACCTTGGCTTCGGTGGTCTCGGCGAACAGCTTGCGGATGTGGTCGAAGACGCCGGTGTACGTCGCCGGGTTGGACCGGGGGGTGCGGCCGATGGGCGACTGGTCAACGTGTACGACCTTGTCGACGAGGTCGTCGCCGTCCACGCGCGTGTGCCGCCCCGGCACATTGCGGGCGCCGTTCAGCTCACGGGCCAGGTGTGTGTAGAGGATGTCGTTGACCAGCGTCGACTTCCCGGAGCCGGACACGCCCGTGACGGCCGTGAACACGCCCAGCGGGAAGGAGACGTCGATGTCCTGGAGGTTGTTCTCCCGGGCCCCGTGCACCGTGAGTCTGCGGGACCGGTCCTGCGGGCGCCGGACGTCGGGCAGCGGAATGGACTTCCTGCCCGCGAGGTACTGACCGGTCTGCGACTCCTCGTTGACGAGCAGTTCCTTGAGGGAGCCGCTGTGCACGACCTTTCCGCCGTGCTCGCCCGCGCCGGGGCCGATGTCCACGACCCAGTCGGCGATCTTGATGGTGTCCTCGTCGTGCTCGACGACGATGAGCGTGTTGCCCATGTCGCGCAGCCGGACCAGGGTCTCGATGAGCCGGTGGTTGTCGCGCTGGTGCAGGCCGATCGACGGTTCGTCGAGGACGTACAGGACGCCGACCAGCCCGGAGCCGATCTGGGTGGCCAGGCGGATGCGCTGGGCCTCGCCGCCGGAGAGCGTGCCCGCGGCGCGGTTCAGCGAGAGGTAGTCAAGGCCGACGTCCACGAGGAACCGCAGCCGTTCGTTGACCTCCTTCAGTACCCGCTCGGCGATCTTCTTGTCCCGGGCGCTCAGCTTCAGCTCGCCCAGGAAGTCCGCACAGTCGCTGATCGACATCGCGGAGACCTCGGCGATCGACTTCTCCATGATCGTGACGGCGAGGACGATCGGCTTGAGCCTCGTGCCCTCACAGGTGGGGCAGGGCACCTCGCGCATGTAGCCCTCGAAGCGCTCGCGGCTGGCGTCGCTCTCGGCCTCGCTGTGCCGGCGCTTGACGAAGGGCACGGCTCCCTCGAAGGGCGTCGTGTACACGCGCTCTCGCCCGTACCGGTTGCGGTAGCGCACCTCGATCTGCGTCTTGTGGCCGTAGAGCAGGGCCTTCCTGGCGCGCTGCGGAAGACCGGCGAACGGGATGTCCGTCCGGAATCCCAGGGCGTCCGCCAGGGCGCCGACGAGACGGCCGAAGTAGTCCTTGGTGTGCCCGTGCGACCAGGGGTGGATGGCGCCCTCGTCGAGGGACTTTTCCTCGTCCGGGACGATCAGCTCGGGGTCGACCTCCATGCGCGTGCCGATACCGGTGCATTCGGGGCATGCGCCGAAGGGCGAGTTGAAGGAGAAGGAGCGGGGCTCCAGTTCCTCGAAGGACAGGTCGTCGTAGGGGCAGTACAGGTGCTCCGAGTACATCCGCTCGCGCTCCGGGTCGTCCTCGGGGAGGTCGACGAAGTCGAGCACGACCATGCCACCGGACAGGCCGAGGGCGGTTTCCACGGAGTCGGTGAGGCGGCGCTTGGCGGAGTCCTTCACCGTGAGGCGGTCGACGACCACCTCGATGGTGTGCTTCTCCTGCTTCTTCAGCGCGGGCGGGTCGGAGAGCTGGACGGTCTGCCCGTCCACACGCGCACGGCTGTATCCCTTCGTCTGAAGATCGGCGAACAGATCGACGAACTCGCCCTTGCGCTCGCGCACGAGGGGCGAGAGCACCTGGAAGCGGCTCCCCTCCGGCAGTTCAAGCACCTTGTCCACGATGGCCTGCGGCGACTGGCGCGAGATGGGCCGGCCGCACTCGGGGCAGTGCGGCTTGCCGATGCGCGCGAAGAGCAGACGCAGGTAGTCGTAGACCTCGGTGATGGTGCCGACCGTGGAGCGGGGGTTGCGCGAGGTCGACTTCTGGTCGATGGAGACCGCCGGGGACAGGCCCTCGATGAAGTCGACGTCCGGCTTGTCCATCTGTCCGAGGAACTGCCGGGCGTAGGAGGACAGCGACTCCACGTAGCGCCGCTGTCCCTCGGCGAAGATGGTGTCGAAGGCCAGCGAGGACTTGCCCGACCCCGACAGGCCCGTGAAGACGATGAGCGAGTCACGCGGCAGATCGAGCGAGACATTCTTCAGGTTGTGCTCGCGCGCGCCACGGACGATGAGACGGTCGGCCACGCCGGTCCGCACCTTTCTTCAGAGAAGTGACAGGGGCCGGAGCCCCCGTGCTTCTTCAGACTAGGGGGAGCCACTGACAACGCCGGTCGGATTCCCGGTTGGATAACAAACCCGGGCCATCCAGCATGCCCGACGCCGCCCTCGACGATATAGCACGCACATTCGATTTGCGGCTCAGCCCCACAACCTTCACCCGAAGGAGTGGCGGGTCTAGGGTCGGCACCATGATTGATCACGCCCACGACCTGGCGTCTGTACGTATCGCGTCCGACCGGCTCCTCATTGCAGCCGCCGCACTGGACAACGCGGCCGTGACCGAGCCGTCACGGCTGCCCGGCTGGACCCGCGGACACGTCCTGGCCCACCTGGCCCGCAACGCGGACGCGCTCGTGAACGTCCTGGAGGGGCGTCCCATGTACGCCTCCGCCGAGGCCCGCGACGCCGACATCGAGCGGGACGCCCCGCGCCCCCTGGACGTCCAGCTCGCCGACCTGCGCGACAGCGCGGCCCGCTTCCAGAACGCGGGCGCCACGCCCGCGGACTGGGCCCGGACGGTGGAACTGCGCAACGGGGTCGTCGACGCGGCGTGGCGGGTGCCCTTCCGGCGCTGGGCCGAGGTCGAGCTGCACCACGTGGATCTCGGGATCGGGTACGAGCTGGAGGATCTTCCGGCGGAGTTCGTGACGCGCGAGATCGACTTCCTCGCGGAGCGCTTCCGCGGTCACCGGGACGTGCCCGCGACGAGTCTGGCCGACGACGAGGGCCGCACGTGGGCCACGGGCGGCGGCGCCGACGGCGGCCCGATCGCCGTCGAGGGGTCGGCCGCCGACCTGCTCGGCTGGCTGGCAGGGCGGCGCGACGGCTCCGCCCTGCGGGTCGCGGGCGGCCAGCTGCCGACGCTGCCTGCGCTGTAGCCGTGCGGGGTCCCCGGGCCACTCCCCCGCTATAGGCTGACGGCCATGACGTACAGCGGAGAGGTGACGGTCGGCGGACCGGCGGACGTGCACGAGCTCAAGGACCTGATGATCACCAAGATCGCGGTCGGGCCGATGGACAACAACGCCTATCTGTTGCGCTGCCGGGCCACGGACGAGCAGTTGCTGATCGACGCCGCCAACGACGCGGAGACGCTGCTCGGCATGATCGGTGACGACGGCATCGCCTCCGTCGTCACCACGCACCAGCACGGTGACCACTGGCAGGCGCTCGACCGGGTGGTGGCGGCCACGGGCGCGCGTACGTTCGCGGGCCGGGAGGACGCCGCCGGCATCCCGGTGCCGACCGACGTCCCGGTCGACGACGGCGACGTGATCCGGGTGGGGCAGGTCCAGCTGACCGCGCGCCATCTGGTGGGGCACACCCCAGGGTCGATCGCGCTGGTCTACGACGACCCGCACGGCCACCCGCACGTCTTCACCGGGGACTGCCTCTTCCCCGGGGGTCCCGGCCGGACAACGCGACCCGCGGACTTCCAGAGCCTCATGTCCGGGCTTGAGGCGAAGGTCTTCACGCTGCCGGACGAGACGTGGATCTACCCGGGCCACGGCAACGACACCACCCTCGGGGCGGAACGTCCCCACATCCAGGAGTGGTGGGCCCGCGGCTGGTAGGCACCGGTGCGACTCGGACGTGCTCTGTCACATCGCCGTCACGTCGCCCTCTGTCGCGTCGTCTCCGAGCCCGCCACGATGTCCCTGAAAGCCGTCGGCGAAGGGACGTACATGGACCGTATAGGGGTTCCTCATCGGACGTTCGAGCACTTGCTCAGCGGGTTCGTCCGTAGCGAGGCCGAAGAAATCGCTCACTTCGGCCGGGCCGCCGAAGCCGTGATCCCCGGAGAGCCGTTCGGCAGTGTGTTCGCCTGGCTCTGGGAGGAGCACCGGGATGCCGCGGTCGGGGCTTTCGCCGGTCTCCTGGCCGAGGCACGACGCGTCGGCGAGCTGGGTGACGAGATACGGCTGGAGAGCCTGATCAAGGGGCTGCGTACGGCGCTTCAGCGCTCTCGCCTCGGTCAGGAGCAGGAGTTCTGGGATGTGGAGCTGACCCTGCGCGAGCAGGTTCCGGAGCACTTCGGCGGCAGGACCGACCTCTGACGCCACACGCCGATGCCGCTGTTCGCCCTGCCCCGCCACCGAGCGGGGCAGGGCGAACGGCGGTGAAGTGGTGCACGGTGTGGCGCGCGGTCATCGTCTTCACGCTGGCGCGTGCGCGGCCCGGGCGCATGCGCTGCGTACGCGCCTGCCATGAGCGCCGAGCGCGGGCACTCGGGTCCTGTGCCCGGCGCACACTCGGCCTCTACGCCCCGCGCAAGGTGGCGGCGCGCGCCCCGTGTGAATCGTTCGCACACGTCGAGGGCGCGTGCGCGCTCCCGGAGTGCGCTGATGCGCGGTCAACTGGTAGCAGCCCCGCGCAGGATGACGGCTCCTGGGCGGGACGGGCCGTCGGCCACATCATCCCGCCCTCGGCCGGCGGCCCAGGCAGCGGGCAGGCGGTCATAGGCCACCGGCCACGGAAGCGGTCACAGGCCATCGGCCACGGAGGCGGGCGCGGCCGGTCGGGCCTGGGCGGCCACCGGCAGGGACGGGCTGCCACCGGCGGGCCGGCGGCGGCGTTCACACGGCGGCAACACCCGTTCCCAGCATGCGGACAACTGCCGTCATGACCTCGACAAACGCGGCCTTCACTGCCACTCTCCCGCCATGCATCTTGCCCCTCGCACGCTGCGCGGCTCCGTCGCCGCCGTCATAGCCCTGCTCGCCACCGCCGTCGGCTGCGCTCCGCAGCCCGAGGAGAAGGCGGCCACCACACCGTCCGGTTCGGACGGGACCAGCTGTGCCAAGGGCGAGTTGGACACCCATACGGCCGGCAAGCTGACTGTCGCCACGGACGAACCCGCCTACGAACCGTGGTTCAAGGACGACAAGCCCGCCAACGGGAAGGGCTTCGAGTCGGCGGTGGCGTACGCGGTGGCCCGGCAGCTCGGCTACGACCGGAACGCCGTCGTCTGGCAGAGCGTCCCCTTCAACAAGGCCTTCGCGCCCGGGGCGAAGACCTTCGACTTCGACATCAACCAGGTGTCGATCAGCGCCGAACGCAAGAAGGCCGTGGACTTCTCATCCGGCTACTACGACGTGCGCCAGGCCGTCATCGCCCTCAAGGGCACCAAGGCCGCGAAGGCGACGGGCACCGCGGATCTGGCGGATCTCAAGCTGGGCGCCCAGGTGGGCACCACCAGCCTGGACTACATCAACGACGTGGTGCGGCCCAAGCGGGAGGCGGCCGTGTACGCCAAGAACGACCAGGCGAAATCCGCGCTGAAGAACGGCCAGGTCGACGCCATCGTCGTCGACCTGCCGACCGCGTTCTACATCACGGCCGCCGAGATCACGAACGCCGAGATCGTCGGCCAGTTCGAGAACCAGGGCGGCGCGCCGGAGCAGTTCGGGCTCGTCCTCGACAAGGGCAGCGGGCTCACCCCGTGTGTCACGCAGGCCGTCGACGCGCTGCGCAAGGACGGCACCCTCGCCCGGATCGAGACACAGTGGCTGTCCGAGGCCGTCGACGCCCCGGTGCTCAAGTGACGGTCGCGAAGGGCGAGTCCGGCCGGGAGGGCGCGGACCACAAGGGTCACCTGTCGGGTGACCCGACCGGCGCCCGGCCCGGCGACGGCTACGTCCCGTCGCGGCGGCGGCTCGACCGCGAGCGCCACAAGCGGGCCCGGGCCCGGCGCTCCACGGCCGTGGCGGCGCTGTCGACACTGGTGACGGCTGCCGTCCTGTATCTGGTCGTCGTCAATGCACCGGGCTGGCCGCGCACCCAGGAGACGTTCTTCAACGGGCGGTACGCGCGCGAGGCGTTCCCCAAGGTCCTCGAAGGGCTGTGGCTGAACATCCGGCTGCTGCTCGTCTGCGGCGCCGCCGTCCTGGTCCTCGGCATGCTGATCGCCGTCGCGCGCACGCTGCGCGGCCCGGTGTTCTTCCCGTTGCGGGTGCTGGCCGCCGCGTACACCGACTTCTTCCGCGGACTGCCGCTGATCATCAATCTGATGATCGTGGTGCTGGGCGTTCCAGCGCTGCGGCTGCAGGGCGTGACGGTCGATCCGGTGCTGCTGGGCGGCACGGCGCTTACCCTGACGTACTCGGCGTACGTGGCCGAGGTCTTCCGCGCCGGCATCGAGTCCGTGCATCCCTCGCAGCGTGCAGCGGCCCGCTCGCTCGGTCTGACCAACCGGCAGGCGCTGCGCCATGTGGTGCTGCCCCAGGCCGTGCGCCGCCAGGTGCCGCCTCTGCTCAACGACTTGGTGTCGCTTCAGAAGGACACCGGACTCGTGTCCATCGGCGGCGCCGTGGACGCCGTGCGGGCCGCGGACATCATCGTGGGCCGCAGTCTCAACTACACGCCGTACATCGTCGCGGGACTGGTCTTCGTCGCGCTGACCATCCCGATGACCCGCTTCACGGACTGGGTGACGGCCCGGATGGACCGGCAGCGGACCCAGGGAGGCACGATATGAGCACCACGCACACGGACGGCTCCCCCGTGCTGCGCATGGAGTCCGTCCGCAAGACCTTCGGCGGCACGGTCGTCCTGCGGAACGTGGATCTTCAGGTCGCTCCGCACACGGTGACGGCGCTGATCGGCGCCTCCGGCTCCGGCAAGTCGACGCTGCTGCGCTGCGCCAACCTCCTGGAGGAGATCGACGACGGGGCGATCTGGCTGGACGGCGAGGAGATCACCGACCCCAGGATCGACCAGGACGCGGTACGGCGCCGTATCGGCGTGGTCTTCCAGGCGTACAACCTGTTTCCGCACATGACGGTGCTGGAGAACATCACGCTCGCCCCGCGCCGGGTGCACGGGGTGGCGCGCGCGGAGGCGGAGGAGCGCGCCGTGGAGCTGCTGGAGCGGCTTGGTCTGGGTGACAAGGCGCGGGCGTACCCGGACCGGCTGAGCGGCGGCCAGCAGCAACGGGTGGCGATCGTGCGGGCCTTGGCGGTGCGGCCACGACTGCTGCTGCTCGACGAGATCACCGCGGCCCTCGATCCCGAGCTGGTGGGCGAGGTACTCACCGTGGTCCGCGGCCTGAAGGACGACGGCATGACCATGGTGCTGGCGACGCACGAGATGGGTTTCGCCCGGGACGTCGCCGACCAGGTCTGCTTCCTGGACGGCGGCGTCGTGCTGGAGCGGGGCACCGCCGAGCAGGTCTTCGAGGACCCGCGGCAGGAACGCACCCGGCGCTTCCTGCGGCGGATCGTGGAGGCGGGCCGCCTCTGAGCCGCCTATAGGGCGACGGCTTGAGGACGACGGCCGGCTCGAAGGCGGCAGTCGGCTTTAAGACGTCGATCGGCTTTCAAACCCGTGCGTCCTACCGGTCGGTCTGTGCGGCGCCCACCAGAGCCGCGACCCGCTCCACGCCGAACACGTACCCCTGCACTCCGCACCCGGCGATGACGCCGTCGGCGCGCAGGGAGACGTACGAGTGGTGCCGGAACGACTCGCGCTTGTGGATGTTGGAGATGTGGACCTCCAGCACGGGCAGGCCGTCGCAGGCGTTGAGCGCGTCCAGGATCGCGACGGATGTGTGCGAGTAGGCACCCGGGTTGATGACGATCCCGCAGTGGTTGAGCCGCGCCTCGTGGATCCAGTCGACGAGTACGCCCTCGTGGTTGGACTGCCGGAAGTCCACCGTTCCGCCGTGCGCTTCCGCGGCCTTGGCACACAGGGCCTCGATGTCGGCGAGGGTGTCGGAGCCGTAGATCTCGGGCTGGCGCTGGCCGAGCAGGTTCAGATTGGGCCCGTTGAGGATCATGATCGGGGCGTTGGCCAGGGTGCGGGGCACGGTTCCTCCGGTCCGTTCGGGGTGGCGGTGTGTCGACGACCGCTTCTGGGACCCGGTTTACCACGGTGCGCCGACGGCGCGTTGTGCGGCGGCGGCCAGGCCGTGTGCCCATGCGCCGCGGGCGTACGCCCCCTCCCTGCCGGTCGTCTTCGACATCGACTTCGCTCACACCGGGCCCCGTTCATGTTTCGCCCTGGAGGAACGATTCGCGTCGACGGCCCGGCCCGGCGCATCACTGGTATCCACTGACGCAGGACTCACCTCCGCACGCCCCCCCGCAACCGCCCGTCACTGTGGGTAGTTGAGGCGGCATGCACGATGTACGCACCGTAAGGTCACCGTCCATGCTGCGGATCGCAGCCGCCTCGCTCGTCGGCAGCGCGATCGAGTTCTACGACTTCTTCGTCTACGGGACGGCGGCGGCCCTCGTCCTCGGTCCGCTGTTCTTCCCGACGTTCTCGCCACTGGCGGGGACGCTGGCCGCCTTCGCGACGTTCGGCGTGGGGTTCGTGGCCCGGCCGCTGGGTTCCGTGCTGTTCGGGCACATGGGGGACCGACGGGGGCGGCGGCCGGTCCTCATCGCCTCACTGCTGCTCACCGGCGTGTCGACGGTCGCGGTGGGATGCCTGCCGACGTACTCGACGATCGGAGTGGGCGCGCCCCTGCTGCTGCTCGTCCTGCGCTTTGTGCAGGGGCTGGGGCTCGGTGGCGAGTGGGGCGGGGCGGTGCTGCTGACCGCGGAGCACGCGCCTCCGGGACGGCGGGTCCTGTGGTCGAGTTTTCCGCAGGTGGGGCCGTCGCTGGGTTTCGCGCTCGCCAACGGCGTGATGCTGGCCTTGTCGGCGTCGCTGTCGGACACGCAGTTCGCGCAGTGGGGCTGGCGAGTGCCCTTCTGGATGGCCGGGGCGCTCGCCCTGACCGGGCTGTGGCTGCGCTCCTCGCTCACCGAGAGTCCCCGATTCCTGGCCATCAAGGACCACGCACGCGTGCCGCTCGTCGACGTTTTCCGGCACCACTGGCGGCTGGTGCTGCTGACGGCCGGGGCGCTCGCGGTGGGGTACGCCGTGTTCTACGCCGTGACCACCTGGGCCCTCGCATACGGGACGGAGCGGCTCGGGGTGAGCCGCTCCGTCATGCTGACCTGTGTCATGGCCGCCGTGGTGGTGAAGGGGGCGCTGACGCCCTTCATGGCCGTGCTCGGCGACCGCTTCGGGCGGCGGCCCATGTGCCTGACCGGATGCACCGCCGCCGCCCTGTGGATGTTCCCGATGGTCGCGCTCCTGGCCACGGGGAAGCCGTTGCTCATGTTCCTCGCCTTCCTCGGTGCGCTCGTCGCGTTCATCACCATGTTCGCGGTGATCGCCGCGTATCTGCCGGAGCTGTACGAGGCCCGGCTGCGCTGCACGGGCGCCGCGGTGGGCTACAACCTCGGCGGGGTTCTCGGCGGCGCGCTCACGCCGATCGTCGCGACCGCGCTCGCCGAGCACTCGGGGCGCGTCCCCTGGGGCGTGGGCGCCTATCTGACCGGGGTGGCGCTGCTCAGCCTTTGGTGCTTCGCCCTGCTGCCGGAGACCCGTCCGGTGCCGGCGGTGGCGGCCAAGCCGGTCACGGGTTGATCGCCAGTTCCAGATAGGCCGCGAACAGCACCAGGTGCACCCCGCCCTGCAGGGGCGTGGCACGTCCCGGCACCACGGTCAGGGAGCTGACCACCACGGTCAGGGCGAGCAGCAGCATGTGCGTGGAGCCGAGCCCGAGGACCAGCGGTCCGGAGAGCCAGACGGAGGCGAGGGCCACGGCGGGGATGGTCAGACCGATGCTGGCCATCGCCGAGCCCAGGGCGAGGTTCAGGCTGGTCTGCACCCGGTCGCGGCGGGCGGAACGGAGCGCGGCGATCGTCTCGGGCAGCAGCACCAGCAACGCGATGATCACGCCGACGACCGCTTGGTGCAGGCCGGCGGCTTCCACCCCGGACTCGATGGTCGGCGACACGCCCTTGGCGAGGCCGACCACGCCGATCAGGGCCAGGCCGAGCAGACCGAGGCTGGTCCAGGCGGTGCGCGCGGACGGCGCCGCCGCGTGGTCGTCCACGGTGATCACCTCGCCCTGGCGGGTGATCGGGAGGAAGTAGTCGCGGTGCCGGACGGTCTGGGTGGCCACGAACAGCCCGTAGAGGATCAGTGAGGAGAGGGCCGCGAAGGTCAGTTGCACACCGGAGAACTCGGGGCCCGGTTTGCTGGTGGTGAAGGTCGGCAGTACCAGGCTGAGTGTCGCCAGGGTCGCGACGGTCGCGAGAGCGGCGCCGGTGCCCTCCGGGTTGAAGACGGCGGTGCCGTGGCGCAGGGATCCGACGAGGAGGCACAGGCCCACCACGCCGTTGCAGGTGATCATCACCGCGGCGAAGACCGTGTCCCGGGCCAGCGTTGAACTCTTGTCGCCGCCGTCGACCATGAGGGTGACGATCAGGGCGACCTCGATGATGGTGACGGCGATGGCGAGGACGAGGGAGCCGAAGGGTTCGCCGACCCGGTGGGCGACCACTTCGGCATGATGCACGGCTGCCAGGACGGACCCGGCGAGGACCACGGTCACCAGCGCGACAACGGCACCGGGCAGACCCTGGCCCCAGGTGAAGACGAGAAGGACGACCGCGAGCACCGGCACGAGGAGCGTCCACTGAGTGAGCGACCTGAACCGATGGGTCATGCGGCGATGCTGGCAGAGGCGTACAGGGTTCGCATTCCGGTCCTTTCGATGACGAGGGGGGTCGAGGGCTGCTCGGGTCCCCGTCGATTCGGGATTGTCGGGTGCGTCGGCCTGAGCCCGCGTCCGTCCCCGGAGGCACGGGAACGCTCGGCACCCGGCGGAGCAGCGGGAGCGGTGGGCGGCCAGGTGCTGCTCACCGCTCCCGTGCTGACCGATGTGGCCTGCGCCTTGCCCCGCGCTCGCGGCGGTCAGGCGCCGACGCTGTCCTTCGGTCCTTCGCTGGGCGTCGGCGGCTGCGCCGCTTCGGCCGCCGCCTGCTTCTTGTTCGCCATCAGGCTGGTGATCGTCGTGACGATCAGGACGCCGCAGATCACGCCGAGCGAGACGGGGATGCTGATCTCCGGGACGTGGACCCCGGACTCGTGCAGGGCGTGCAGCACCAGCTTGACGCCGATGAAGCCGAGGATGACCGACAGGCCGTACGAAAGGTGGACGAGCTTTCTGAGCAGTCCGCCGATGAGGAAGTACAGCTGCCTGAGGCCCATCAGGGCGAAGGCGTTGGCGGTGAAGACGATGTACGGGTCCTGCGTCAGGCCGAAGATCGCGGGGATGGAGTCCAGCGCGAACAGCACGTCCGTCGTACCGATGGCGAGCATCACGACCAGCATCGGCGTCATGACGCGCTTGCCGTTCTGCTGGATCCACAGCTTGGTGCCGTGGTAGCGGTCGGCCACACCGAACCTGCGCTCGGCCGCCTTCAGCAGCTTGTTCTCCTCGTACTCCTCGTCCTGCTCCTCCGCCCTGGCCTCCTGGATCAGTTTCCAGGCGGTCCAGATCAGGAAGGCACCGAAGAGATAGAAGACCCAGGAGAAGCTCGCGATGATCGCGGCTCCCGCGGCGATGAAGACGGCACGCAGGACCAGGGCTATGAGAACGCCGACGAGCAGCACCCGTTGCTGGTACTGCGAGGGCACCGCGAACTTCGCCATGATCAGGACGAAGACAAAGAGATTGTCGACGCTCAGCGACTTCTCGGTGATGAAGCCCGCGAAGAACTCGCCGGACGGCTGGCCGCCGCCGAAGACAAGCAGACCGAGGCCGAAGAGTCCGGCGAGGGCGATCCAGACGACCGTCCAGATGCCGGCTTCCTTGATCGACACGTCGTGGGGTTTGCGGCCGATGAAGAAGTCGACCGAGATCAGGGCGGCGAGCCCCGCGATGGTCAGGACCCACAGGGTCACGGATACATCCACTGCGCCTCCGGTACGTGAACGGGCAAAGAGTCAGCGTCGTCGCTACCGGAGGTCTCTTCCACCCGAGACGGGCCGACGCCCCGGGATCTGGCCTGATCCGTATTGACGGGTACGCCGCAGCAGACAGGGAGTACTCCCCTCCGTGTGAAGGACAGTACCCCAATCACCAAGTAAAGGTAAAGGGATTGGCAAAAGAATGATCAAATCGCCTGGTCAGAGGACCTTTACTTGATCTTGGTGCGGGCGATGGCCACCTGAGTGAGCACGTGGTCGAGCACCTGACTGCCGGGCGGGACGAGCGACGGCTCGTACGTCCAGGCATGGCCGACCCAGGGATCGGCCAGGTGATCGTCGGGCACCGGGGTGAGTCGCATGAGCGAACGCCACAGCGGGTCCAGCAAAGGACCGTACGCGGCGGCATCCTGACGGTCCGCGACCATCAGCAGGTGGACACCGACCGAGGGGCCCTCGTCCGCGAGATAGCGCAGGCCCGTGACGGCCCGGTCGTCGAAACCGTGCGGGAAGTCGTTGACGATCAGCAGCTGCCGGGCCGTGTCGAGACCGGGCGGCAACGCATCGGCGGCGCCGCCGCGCAGCGCCATCTGCACCAGGTCGACGCGCTGGGTGAGCCCGCCCAGGACCTGCGTGACCCCCGCGGCGCCGGTCGCGGGCGGCGCGGCCAGCACGCCCGCCCGTACCAGCGGAGCGAGTTCCCGGGCCGCCGAACCGGCCGGATCGATCACATGGGCCGCGAAGTCGCCCGCCGGATGGGCGGCGAGCAGCCGGGCCGCGACCGCCACCGCCGTCTCCATCGCGCGCTGCCGCAGCTCACCGGAGTCCAGGAACGAGACGCCCGCCGCCGCGGGACCGCTGTCGATCCACAGTCCCCGCTCCAGGGGCAGCCGCACCAGCAGCGGTATGCGCAGCGCCGGGCTCTCCGGCAGATGGAGGTCGCCCAGCCGCAGGGCCATCGGGGGCTCCGTGGGCACGCGGTACCCGTGCCAGACGGGGTTGTCCCAGCGGGCGTACGCCGGCGGCAACGCGGGCTCGACGGCCCCGGCCTCGGCGATGAGCTGGGCGAGGTCGCGGTCGAGGACCGCCGCGGCCTGGTCGACGAGCTGGGCGCGCTTGGCACGGGCCGCGTCCCGCGCGGCGTCGCCGGCGGAGCCGAGTCTGCTGCGCGGGTCGGAGAGGATCTGGTCCAGTTCCTTCTCCATGCGGGAGTCCGCGAAGTCGACGGCGCTGCGGTACGCGGCCGTCGTCCGGGCCAGGTCCTCGAACATGCCCCAGACCTGGTTGTAGAGCCGCTCGTCGAGGGACCAGCCGGCCGCGTCGCCCGCCACGGGTGGCGCGGGCGCGCCCGGCGGGGCGGGCGGCGCCTGCGGCGGAGGCGGTGGAGCCGTCGCGTGTCCGCGGCTCGGGTGGGTGTAGTCGATCGGGCCGCCGGTGGCCCCGGTGGGCTGTGTCGTGTCCGTCACCGCACCCTCGTACCCGCGCTCCCCCGGTCCGGCCGATCTCTGCGGCGCGTAGGGGCCGGACGCCTCGTACGGATGGGCGGGCCGCGGCGGAACCGGGTCGGCGGCGGCGCCGGACGCGGGGCCCGGCTGGTCGGTGCCGGACGCGGGCGCCGCGGCCCTGCGGGTGCGATCGCCGTCCGCCGGGCGCGGCGGGGGTGCCGCGACCGACCGGGCCATGCCCCGGGCCACCGCCTCCTGGATGCCGCCCGCGAGGTCGTCGGCCCGGGGCACCCCCAGGTCGGTGAAGAGCGCGGCGAGACCGCCCGCGTAGCCCTGTCCGACGGCGCGTACCTTCCAGGCGCCCTGTCTGCGGTACAGCTCCAGGGCCACCACGGCCGACTCGGCGTCCAGGCCGGTCAGGGTGTAACGGGCGATCTCCGTGCCGTCGAGGCCGGTGACCGCGGCCCGCGGGGCGGTGACGGCGCCGAAGCGGAGCGGACCGCCCACCCCGGAGGGCAGGGCGAGCAGCACGTTGACCCGGTGCACGGCCTCGGGCATGGCCGCCAGGTCCACGGCCAGCCGATGGTCGGCGGCAGCCTGTCTGGACACCTCGATGCCGGGCAGCGTGGGCGCGCCCGGGTGGGCGACCCACGCGCCGTCGCGCGCCTTGCCGGTCTCGTCGCTGAGCGTGGCGCCCGCCACGACCGGCACGTCGGCCGTGATCCGGATTTCGAGCCGGGCCTGGGAGAGCGGGTGGTTCTGCCCGCGTACCAGTTCGGCCGTCATCGCCTTCCCCCTGTGTCGTGGTGTCGTGCGCCGCTCGTCGGTGTCGAAGGTCGTCCTACAGGTGCGGCAGGATCGCGGGCATCAGGTCCTGGAAGGTCCGGCCGTTGGCCGGGCTGCCGAGGGCGGTCATCGCCCAGCCGGCACCGGACCGGTGCACCTTGGCCATGACCTGGGCGGTGTAGGCGCCGCCGCCGGCCAGCGTGTAGCGGGCGAGTTCCTGGCCGTTGGTCTCGTCGACCAGGCGGCAGAACGCGTTCTGCACCTCCTGGAAGGTCTGGCCCGTGAAGGAGTTCACGGTGAAGACGATCTGGTCGATGTGGACCGGCACCCGCTGGAGGTCGACGAGGATGGACTCGTCGTCGCCGCCCTGGCCCGCGCCGCCGACGAGGTTGTCACCGGTGTGACGCACGGAGCCGTCGTCGCTCACCAGATGGCGGAAGAAGACCACGTCGACGGGCTGCTTGTCGGCGAACAGCACCGCGGAGGCGTCCAGGTCGACCTCCCGCGTGCGGGAGCCGAACAGACCCCGGCGCGGGGCCGCCTGCCAGCCGAGACCCATCCGGACCGCGGTCAGGGTGCCCCCGTCCTTCTTCTCCAGACTGATGGCCTGACCCTTGGTCATGTTGACGGTCACGGCTGCTTCCCCTCTCGGTGTTTCCCCTGTTGCCGCGGCGCCCGCGGTTGACCAGAACCCTACGCACCGGCACTGACAGTGCCGAACCCCGGTCCGCGCTTTGTGTCGGTGTTGCAACACTCCGCGCACATACCGGGGTCCGGACGGTCGGTGGCGGGTTCAGGCCAGCCCCGCCTCTCTCATCTGGCGCAGCTCCTTCTTCATCTCGGAGACCTCGTCGCGCAGCCGGGCCGCGATCTCGAACTGCAGATCAGCGGCGGCGGCGCGCATACGCTCCGTCATCTCCTCGATCTGCTCGGCGAGTTCGGCCGCCGGGTGGTCCGTCGGTACCGCAACCTTGGCCTTGGCCTTGCCCTTGGCGGGCTTGGCGGCCTTCGCGCCCTTGGCCGCCTTGTCGCCGAGCGACGGGACCGGGGCCTTGGCACCCTTGCCGTCCTTCAATTTGCGGTATCCGGTGCCGAGAAGCTGCTCGGTGTCGACCTCCTCACGGGCGATCTGCGCGACGATGTCGTTGATCTTCTTGCGCAGGGGCTGTGGGTCGATGCCATTGGCCTTGTTGAAGGCGATCTGCTTCTCGCGGCGCCGGTTGGTCTCGTCGATGGCCCGCTCCATCGCCGGAGTGATCTTGTCGGCGTACATGTGGACCTGTCCGGAGACATTGCGCGCCGCGCGGCCGATGGTCTGGATCAGGGATGTCCCCGAGCGCAGGAAGCCCTCCTTGTCGGCGTCGAGGATCGCCACGAGGGAGACCTCGGGCAGGTCCAGGCCCTCGCGCAGGAGGTTGATGCCGACCAGGACGTCGAACTCGCCGGAGCGCAGTTCGCGCAGCAACTCGACACGGCGCAGGGTGTCGACATCGCTGTGCAGATAGCGGACCTGGATGCCGAGTTCCAGGAAGTAGTCCGTGAGGTCCTCGGCCATCTTCTTGGTGAGCGTGGTGACCAGGACGCGCTCGTCCTTCTCGGTGCGCTTGCGGATCTCGTGCACCAGGTCGTCGATCTGGCCCTCGGTGGGCTTGACCACGACCTCTGGGTCGACCAGGCCGGTGGGGCGGATGATCTGCTCCACGACTCCGTCGGAGCGCGACAGCTCGTATGCGCCCGGAGTGGCGGACAGGTAGACGGTCTGCCCGATGCGTTCCTGGAACTCCTCCCACTTCAGCGGGCGGTTGTCCAGCGCGGAGGGCAGGCGGAAGCCGTGCTCCACGAGGGTGCGCTTGCGGGAGGCGTCGCCCTCGTACATGGCGCCGATCTGCGGGACGGTGACATGTGACTCGTCGATGACGAGCAGGAAGTCGTCCGGGAAGTAGTCCAGCAGGGTGTTGGGCGGGGAGCCGGGCAAGCGGCCGTCGAAGTGCATCGAGTAGTTCTCCACGCCGGAGCAGGTGCCGATCTGGCGGAGCATCTCGATGTCGTACGTGGTGCGCATCCGCAGCCGCTGGGCCTCAAGGAGCTTGCCCTGCTTCTCCAGCTCGGCCAGCCGCTCCGCCAGCTCCTTCTCGATGTCGTTGACGGCCCGCTCCATGCGCTCGGGGCCGGCGATGTAGTGCGAGGCGGGGAAGACGTACAGCTGCTGGTCGTCGCTGATGATCTCGCCGGTGAGCGGGTGGAGCGTGGACAGCGCCTCGATCTCGTCGCCGAACATCTCGATGCGGACGGCCAGTTCCTCGTACACCGGGAAGATCTCGATGGTGTCGCCGCGGACACGGAAGGTGCCGCGGGTGAACGCCATGTCGTTGCGCGTGTACTGGATGTCCACGAAGCGGCGCAGCAGCTCGTCGCGGTCGATCTCGTCGCCCACCCGGAGGGGGACCATCCGGTCCACGTACTCCTGTGGCGTGCCGAGGCCGTAGATGCAGGAGACCGAGGCGACCACGACGACGTCGCGGCGGGTGAGCAGCGAGTTGGTCGCGGAGTGCCGCAGGCGCTCCACCTCCTCGTTGATCGAGGAGTCCTTCTCGATGTAGGTGTCCGACTGCGGGACGTAGGCCTCGGGCTGGTAGTAGTCGTAGTACGAGACGAAGTACTCGACCGCGTTGTTCGGGAGCAGCTCGCGGAACTCGTTGGCCAGCTGGGCGGCCAGTGTCTTGTTCGGCGCCATCACGAGCGTGGGGCGCTGGAGCTGCTCGATCATCCACGCCGTGGTGGCGGACTTGCCGGTGCCGGTCGCGCCCAGCAGGACGACGTCCTTCTCACCGGCCCCGACGCGCTTGGCCAGGTCGGCGATGGCCGCCGGCTGGTCGCCGCTGGGCTGGTAGGGGCTGACGACCTCGAAGGGCGCCACCGTGCGTTCGATGTGGGAAACGGGCCGCATGCCATCCACCGTACGACCCCGCACTGACAACGGGCTCCGGTCAGCGGTTCTGCGGGGTGCGTGAGCTGTGGTGTCCCGGCTGGTCGGCCCTCTGGTGGATGCGCTGCGGGCCGGCCGGCACCTCCGGGCGGCGGCGCGGGTGCGGGACGACCGCGCCGGCGGGGACGCCCGGTTTGCGCTCCTGCGGGGGCCGGGCGGGCCTGCCCGCGATCATCAGTGGGTCGACGATCACGACGACACCCGCGAGCAGGAGGAAGGCGAGAGGTCCGATCAGCATGGGCGCGAGCAGGACCGCGGACGAGGAGTCACCGGAGGCCGTGGTGGAGCCGTGGAGGTGGACGGTGAGGGCGGCCATGCCGGTGTAGTGCATGCCGCTGACCGCGAGGCCCATGACGAGGCTGGCGCCCACACTCCACAGGAAGCCGCGGACCTGTCCCGCGGCCCACAGGGCGGTGGTGGCGGCCACGACCGCTATCACGACGGAGGCGGCGACGGTGACGGTGTTGTACTCCAGGCTCCCGTCCAGGCGTATGCCCGCCATGCCGAGGTAGTGCATCGAGGCGATGCCCAGGCCGGTGATCGTTCCGCCGGTGAACAGCGCCGTTCCGGTGGCGCCGCGGTAGCCGACGATGAAGATCCCGACGCCCACCATGACGATGGCGATGCCGAGGCTCGCGTACGTGATCGGTCTGTCGAAGTGGACCGGGGTCTCCGCGACGGTGAATCCCATCATGGCGACGAAGTGCATGGTCCAGATGCCGGAGCCGATGGCGCCTGCGCCCAGGGCGAGCCAGGCGGGGCGCCTGGAGTGGGACACCAGCAGGGACCGGGTCGTGCAGCGCAGACCGAGGGCGCCGCCGAGGCAGGCCATCAGGAAGGCCACCAACGGGGTGACGGCCCCGTAACTGAAGTCGTCGACCGTGCCCTGCATGCGCGGCTGCCCTTCCGCCTTCTTGCGTCCCGGATGATCTGGTATGCGCCCCCGTCCCAGGACCGCTCGGGCGGTCAGGGTTGTCGCAGAGAGTATGACCCCCACCGGAACGGACGAACGATTTTCCGGCAAAGAAACACGCCCTTGCCCCACTTGTGCGGCACCGGTGAGCGGTCACGGGCATCTCGGTCCAAACTGTGCTCATCCTGTATCGCACCGCTGTCCACTCTCTGCTGTCACCCTGGTGCCGTCCGTATTCGCCCCGTCGCGAGGAGCACGCATGCACGCGCGCGTCATTGCCGTCACGGTCGTCGCGCTCCTGGGGGCTGCCACCTTGTTGACCCCCACCCGCGACGCCCGGGCCGGGGGCGCCGGCGGCCAGGTCACGATCGTCGCCCACCGGGGTGCCTCGGCCTACGCCCCGGAGAACACCCTGCCCGCCGTCGACGAGGCGGCCCGAAGGGGCTTCACCTGGGTGGAGAACGACGTACAGCGGACCAAGGACGGCGAACTCGTCGTCATCCACGACGACAGCCTGGCCCGCACCACGAACGCCGAGGAGGTGTTTCCGGACCGGGCGCCCTGGAAAGTGAAGGACTTCACCGCGGCTGAAATCGCCCGCCTGGACGCGGGCAGCTGGTTCGGACCCGCGTACGCGGGCACGCGCGTGCCGACGCTCACGGAGTACATGCGCCGAGTCGAACACCACCACGAGAAGCTGCTCCTGGAGATCAAGAGTCCGCAGCTGTACCCGGGTATCGAGCGGGAGACCCTGAAGCTCCTTGGCAACGAGGGCTGGCTGGACCGGCAGCACCTCGGCCGGCTCGTCGTCCAGAGCTTCAGCGCGGACAGTCTGCGGATCGTGCACGACCTGAAGCCGGGCCTGACGACCGGCTACCTCGGCACGCCGCCGGCGGCGGACCTGCCCACCTACGCCGGGTTCACGGACCTGATCAACCCGTCCTACGCGTCCGTCTCCAGGAACTACGTCGCCACCGTGCACTCCTGCGACGGGCCGCACGGCAAGCCGCTCAGGGTGTTCGCCTGGACCGTCAACGACGCGCCGACCGCCCGGAAAGTCGCCGGGTACGGCGTCGACGGCATCATCACGAACCGACCCGACGTGGTGCGGCAGGCACTGAGCGCGGCCTGAGCCCGCGCGCCGGAACGGCCCGGACCGGCCGACGGCGGGGCGTTGTCAGTGGCGGGTCGTACGGTGGGGCGCATGGACAGCCATGGGCAGGACGAGCAGCGGGTGGTGTGGGCCGTCGTGGGCACGGACATCGGTCCGCTGCTGCTGGCGGCGACCGGGGACGGGCTGGTCAACGTCGTGTTCCACGCGACCGACGGGGTGCGCGACCGGGCGCTGGAGCGGCTGGCGGCGCGGCTGGGCACCGAACCAGTCGAGGCAGCCGATTCACCTCTGCTGGCCGAGGCGATACGCCAGATCGAGGCGTACTTCGCGGGGAGACGGCACGACTTCGAGCTGCCGCTGGACTGGTCGCTGATCTCCGGCTTCAACCGGCAGGTGCTGCGCGGACTGGCTTCCGGCGTCCCGTACGGCACGGTCGTCGGATACGGCGATCTGGCCGGGCGGGTCGGCCAGCCGGGGGCGGCACAGGCGGTGGGCATGGCCATGGGCTCCAATCCGCTGCCGGTCGTCGTGCCGTGTCACCGTGTCGTGGAGAGCGACGGCGGCATCGGCGGGTTCGGAGGCGGTCTGGAGACCAAGCGGAGGCTGCTCGCCCTGGAGGGCGTGCTGCCCGAGCCCTTGTTCTGACGGTCCCCGAAGCGGACGTTGCGCGGTGCCTTGCGGCGAGCGCCCTTGGAGTCATGTCCTCCCAGGCTGGTGGTGGCCGCAGGGCCGCCGGCGTTTAGCCCGCCGTACGGCTCGCCAGGGATGAGGGAGGGACCTAGCGACAGGAGGCAGGCGCGTGGTGCTGGTGGTGGCGGAAGAAGTACGGGAGGCGATCGACGCGCGTCGTCCCGTGGTGGCCCTGGAGTCCACGATCATCGCCCACGGGCTGCCGCGACCGCGCAATCTCCGGGTGGCGCAGGAGCTGGAGGAGGCGGTACGGCGAGAGGGTGCCGTGCCCGCCACGATCGCCGTGCTGGACGGGCGTCCCCATGTGGGTCTGGACAAGGAGCAGTCGGAGCGGATCGCGAACGAGGAGGGTCTGCGCAAGCTGGGCCATCGCGACCTGCCGCTCGCCGTGGCGGCCGGCGCGAGCGGGGCGACCACGGTGTCGGCGACCGCGCTGCTGGCGGCATTGGCCGGCATCCGGGTGTTCGCGACGGGCGGGCTGGGCGGCGTGCACCGGCAGTGGACGGTGACGCAGGACGAATCCGCGGACCTGGGCCTGCTGGCGCGTACCCGGATCACGGTGGTGTGCGCCGGCGTGAAGTCGATCCTGGACGTACCGGCCACCCTGCAGCGGTTGGAGACGCTGGGGGTCGCGGTCGCCGGGTACGGCACGGACCGGTTCCCCGGCTTCTATCTGTCCGACTCCGGGCACCCCGTCGACTGGACGGTGCGCAGCCCGGAGGAGGTGGCACGGGTCATGCGCGCCCAGGACACGCTGGACGGTCCGGGGTCGGCGTTGATCGTCGCGAATCCCGTGCCGGAGACGGAGCAACTGGATCCCGCACTGCACTCCCGGGTGCTCGCCGACGCGCTACGCGCGTGCGAACAGGAGGGGATCACCGGCCAGGCGGTCACGCCGTTCCTGCTGGACTACCTGGTCCGGCACACCGACGGCGCCTCGCTGAGCGCCAATCTGGCGGCCGTCCGCGGCAATGTGCGGCTGGCGGCACGGATCGCGGCGGCGTGGACCCGGGGGTGACGGCGGGGCGGACGGGGGCGCTGCTGGTCGTCGGGGACATCGTCACCGATGTCGTCGCCCGGCACCGGGGCCCGCTCGCGCCCGGCACCGACACGGCGGCGTCGATCCGGACGCTGCCCGGCGGGGCGGGCGCCAATGTGGCCTGCTGGGCCGCCGCGGCAGGCTGCGCCGACGTGCGGCTGCTGGGGCGGGTGGGTGCGGACGCGGCGGCGTGGCACGAGCGGGAACTGATGTCGGCCGGAGTGCGTCCGCGGCTCGTGCGCGACGCGGAGGCGGCGACCGCGACGGTGATCTGCCTCGTGGACGTGGGCGCCGCGGCCGAGCGCACCTTCCTCACGGACAGCGGCGCGTCGCTGCGGCTCGAACCGGCCGACTGGTCGGACGCGCTGCTCGACGGGGTCGCCCGGCTCCATCTGTCCGGCTATCTGCTGTTCTCCGAGCCGAGCCGGGCGCTGGCGGCGGTGGCCCTGCGGGCGGCACGCGCGCGTGGGGTGCCGGTGAGCCTGGATCCGGCATCGGCGGGGTTCCTCCGGGACTTGGGGGTGGGCCGTTTCCTGGCGTTCGCCGAGGGGCTGGACGTCCTGCTGCCCAGCCGGGACGAGGCGTGTCTGCTGACGGGTCTGTCCGATCCGGCGGACGCAGCGGCCAAGCTGAGCCGTCTCATCCCGCTGGTGGTGGCCAAGCTCGGGGCCGAGGGGGCGTTGGTGGCCCGGTCCGGCGATGTGCTCGCCCGGGTTCCGGCCGCGCCGGTGACGCCCCGGGACACGACGGGCGCGGGGGACGCGTTCACCGGCGCCTTCCTGGCCGCCCTCCTCGGCGGTGCGGGTGCCGAGGACGCGGCGGCGCGTGGGTGCCGGGCGGGCGCCCGTGCGGTGCAGCGGGTGGGCGGCCGGCCACCGGCATGTGAATGACCGAGACGCGGTCTTGATCGCGGCAGGTTCCCGGCGGCGGCGCTGACCGGCCCGTGGCGCGGTGGCGTGTGCGATGTGGCGGGCCCGCCGGACTTCCCGCAGCTCGGGCGCGGCGATGCTGGTGACAGGCGGGAGAGGCGCGACAGCGCAGGTACGTGGGGCATGCGGGGGCAACGCCATCGGCGCTGCGCCGCAAGCGTCGTGCGGGGCAGCCGTCATGCGGGGCGGAAGGCGTAGCGCGGCGCAGAAGGACCCGTACGGCGCAGTACGCCTCGCGCGGCACAGTTCGTCTCGTCCGGCGCGATGCGTCTCGCAGCCTCGGTCGTCGGGCAGGTGTGCGGTGATCAGGCGCCGATGGCGTGCGGCGCAGTCTGCCTCTTGCGGCGCCTACGTCTCGCGTGGCGCAATACGCCTCGCGTGGGCCCACGCCCCGTGCGACACAGCGGGCGTCTCACGCGGCGCAATAAGCCTCGTCGGCGCAGCGCAGACGCGGACGGCGGCTCAGGGCCGTGCGGTACTGCGGACGGGCGGAGAAAGCGGTCGTCGGGCGCGGCACGGCGGGACGGTTCGGCCTATGCCTTGCGCCCCCACGCCGAGATCATCGGTGCCGTGACCAGGTCCATGCCGCCCGCGGCGACGTTGGCGAGATGCTGGTCGATGTCCTCGTCGGTGGCCAGTCCCGCGGCGACGAGCCGGTCCCGGATCTGCCGCACGGTGGCGGACTCCAGCGCCGCGCAGGCGGGCGAGGTGAGCGGAAAGTACGCGTCGGCCTGCACGTCGCGCAGTCCGGCCTCGCGCAGCAGGCGCGGGAGTCTGCGGCCGTAGGACAGGTCGGCGCCGCGCTCGGCGAGCAGGCTGCGAAAGCCCTTGCGCAGCCGGTTGGCGAGTTGCTGCTCGGGGCCGTACTCATCGGGGCAGACGAGGGGCTGGAGCGCGGGGTCGGCGTCCTCGATCAGGAGCCGTCCGCCGGGCCGCAGCGCTCGGATCATCGAGTGCAGCGCCCGCTCCCGGTCCGGGACGTGTACGAGGACCAGGCGAGCGTGCACCAGGTCGAACCCCTCCCCTGGCGGCTCGTGCGCGCCGACGTCATGGACGCGCACCTCGACGGGCGGACGGGCGGCCGGGAGGAGCAGCGAGGTGTCGATGTCGGTGGCGACGACCTTGCCGGTCGGGCCGACCTTCTTGGCCAGCCAGGACACCACCGAGGTACCTCCGGCTCCGACCTCCCAGCAACGCCAGCCGAGCCCCAGCCCGAAGTCCGCCAGGTGCCGGAAAGTGGTGGGGTCGAAGAGGGTGGCGAAGGCGTCGAAGCGCTGCCCCGCCTCGGCCTGCCGGTTGTCGAGGAGATAACCGTCGGATTGTGTCATGTTGCGATCATCCCAGTCGGCCCGCCGGCCGAGGATGGTCGACGCTCCGGCGCGACCAGCGGCCCGCTATGGCCTTGACGGCTTGTCCACAGCCGGGAACCTAGCGGAATGCGCCGTTCCCACAGGCTTGCCCGCGTCTCGCGCCGGGCTGGCAGACTTTCTGGTCAAGGCGCGACAGCACAGCGCGAGGAGTACCAGGCAGGGGGATCCGGATGTCCATGGCAGGGAATCTGCGCAAGGTCAGGGACCTGAGCGGGGTGGGCCGCCTGCGCAAGGTCGCGCGGCTGGCCCGGCGGCGACCGCGCGTCGATCTGAGCCATCCCGCCCGGTCGCCCCTGGGCTCCTCGGTGGTCAACTGCGTGACGTACCGGGACGGCGCCCGGGTCTCCGGCGGCGGCGACCTGCTCGACACCGTGGAGCGGATACGCAAGAGCGGCGACGGATTCGTGTGGCTCGGGCTGCATGAGCCGACGGACGCCGAGTTCGCCGGCATCGCCGAACTGTTCGACCTGCATCCGCTGGCGGTCGAGGACGCGGTGGAGGCCCACCAGCGCCCGAAGCTGGAGCGGTACGGGGAGACGATGTTCGTGGTGTTCAAGACGGTCTGCTACGTCGAGCACGAGGAGCTGACGGCGACGAGCGAGGTGGTGGACACCGGCGAGATCATGGTGTTCCTCGGCCAGGACTTCGTGATCACGGTGCGGCACGGACGGCACGGCTCGCTGGGACCGCTGCGCGAGGAACTGGAGTCGCAGCCCGAGCAGCTGGCCAAGGGCCCGGCGGCGGTGCTGCACGCCATCGCGGACCATGTGGTGGACGAGTACCTGACCGTGACGGACGCGCTGCAGTCCGACATCGACCAGGTCGAGACGGACGTGTTCGCGGAGAACGGCGCGCGGGTCGACCCCGGGCGTATCTACCAACTGAAGCGTGAACTCCTCGAACTGAAGCGGGCGGTGGTGCCGCTCGCCCGTCCGGTCGAGGACCTCGCCACACGGCCGATCCGGGTGGTCGACCCGGAGATACAGGCCTATTTCAGGGATGTCCTCGACCACTTGATACGGGCGAAGGAGCAGATCGCCTCCTTCGACGAGCTGCTCAACTCGATCCTCCAGGCCCATCTGGCACAGGTGACGGTCGCGCAGAACGAGGACATGCGGAAGATCACGGCCTGGGCCGCGATCATCGCCGTACCGACGATGGTGTGCGGGGTCTACGGCATGAACTTCGAGCACATGCCGGAGCTGCGCTGGCGGTTCGGCTATCCGCTGGTCATCGGGGTGATATCCGTCGCGTGTCTGACGCTGTACCGAGGGTTCAGGCGCAACGGCTGGCTGTGACCGGCCCGGGGCCGGGCCCGGGCGTCAGCGGCCGGGCGGCGTGGTCCGGGCGTAGACGCTCTCGGTGAAGGCGGCGATCTGGTCCTCCCTCAGGTGTTCGGCGAGGTCGGCCTCGCTGATCATGCCGACCAGACGCTTGTTCTCGATGACGGGCAGGCGGCGGATCTGGTGCCCCCGCATCTCCTGGAGAACTTCACCGACGTCGGCGCTCGCCTCGATCCAGCGGGGCGTGCCATGGGCCATCTGCCCTGCGGTGATCTTGGCGGGGTCGTGGCCCATGGCCACACAGCCGACCACGATGTCGCGGTCGGTGAGAATGCCGCAGAGCCGTTCGTTCTCGTCGCTGATGGGCAGCGCCCCGACGTTCAGCTCGCGCATCAACTGGGCGGCGCGGTCCAGGGTCTCGTGGGCGGGGATCCACTGGGCGCCACGGTGCATGATGTCTCCGGCGGTGGTCATGGTGCACCTCCCGGTACCGGACTGGCCGGCGCGGCGCGGGAAACACCGCTGGTCCCGGCGGCCTTCATTCTCCCGCGCCCGGCCCGGTCTCCGCACCCGCAGACGCGGGCCTCGCTCCGCCCCTCCGCCTCGAAGCGCGGGCAGGCCGCGCCCGCAGCGGGAGAAGGCCCGCGTGGGGAAAGGCCCGCGCAGGAAAGGTCCACGCAGGGAAGATCCACGCCAGGGAAGATCCACCCGAGGCAGGTCCACGCAGGGAAGATCCACGCCAGGGAGGTCCACACAGGGAAGGTCCACGTGCGGGGTGGTTCAGCCGTTCCAGGCGGGGTGCCGGGGGTCGTCGGCGCGGACCAGGACGTCGGCCGCCGTGGCGGGGTCGGTCTCGTCCGCGTACCGCTCGAAGGCGGGCAGCGTCCAGTGGTCCGCCTCGGGGGTGCGGCGGCGCAGGGCGCCCGGTGAGAGGAGGACATGGACGGTCAGGTCGAAGGGAAACCAGTGCCGCAGAAGGAGCGGACCGTGCAGCAACAGCAGCCCGCCGGGCGGGAGTCGGACGTAGGAACTGCGGGTGGCCCGGTCAGTGGCCGGATCCCACAGGTCGGGCAGGACGCGGCCGTCGCCGCCGGGTTCGAGCGGGCCGAAGACCTCGCGCCACAGTGCCGCGGTGTCGAACCAGCCCCTGTAGTACGACTCCACGTCCCGGTGACCGTGTTCCAGCCGGACGGAGGCGGGGCGCAGGAATCCTTCGGCGTCCACGACGAGCGAGGGACGGCCGCGTACTCGCAGCGCCTGCGCGACCCGCTCCGCGAGGTCGCCCGGGCGGGCGGCCGAGGCGCCGTCGAAGGCGACGCGCGGCCAGGTGCCGCCGTCCGCGGGCCGGACATCGAGCAGCCGCTCGGCCAGCCGTTCGGCGAGGCGGTCCCAGGTGATCGCTTCAAGTCGCACGGGCCCATGATGCCGCGCCGGCCGACCGCACCGGCACGGGGACCGACCAGGGCCGTCCGGCAGCCGCCACGGGGTCCGCGGCCCGACGGCGGGGTGGGCGCCAGGTTCCGGGGCCCGACGGCGGGGCGGGCGCCGGTGCTGGGGCCCGACGGCGGGGCGGGCGCCCGACGGCGGGGCGGGCGCCGGTGCCGGGTTCCGCGGCAGCCGCGCTTGCCGGCCGGTCCTGGCGCCCGGTCGCGAGGTCCGGCGGGCCGTGGGGGGGCCGCTGGCGGTCAGGAGAGCCGTTCGTGGGTGCGGCGGGCGGCGAGGAGGGCCGGCAGATAGGCCTCGCCCCAGGCGCGGGCCTTTGCGGGGGTGCGGGGTCACGGCTCCACGCGGACGCGGGAGGCCGGCTTCGGGGGGATGCGGGGGCGCGCTGACGTACGGGAGAACCGGGGCCGGGCGGGGAAGGTACCGGGGATGGCGCGCCTCGCAACTCACCCGTCGTCCGACGGACTTCTCGTGATCCAGCCGCTGCGGCGCACGCAGTGCGCCGCATGCCGTCGCGGACCGTTGTCCCTGCTCGTGTTCGAGGACGGGGTGCCACGCTGCCTCGACTGCGCCGACCTCGGTCATCTGGTGTTCCTGCCGCGCGGCGACACGGCGCTGACGCGCAGGTCGCGGGAGGAGAGCGGGCTGTCGGCGGTGGTGGTGCGGTTCAACCGGCGCAGGAGCCGGTACGAGCGGCAGGGTGTGCTCGTCGAGGAGGCGGCCCTGGCCCGGGCGGAGGTGCGGTGCCTGGCCGACGCGGAGGCGCGAAGACGGCGCCGGGCGCGGGACGCGCGGCGCCGGGCGGTGCAGGACGCGCGGTTCGCGCAGGCGTTCGCGGCGGAGATCCGGCGGCTGTTTCCCGGGTGCCCGGCCGACAGGGCGGAGGCGATCGCCGGGCATGCGTCCGTGCGGGGCAGCGGGCGGGTGGGGCGCAGCGCGGCGGGGCGGTCGCTGTCCGAGGGTGCGGTGGTCTCGGCGGTCGTGGCGGCCGTGCGGCACCTGGACACGCCCTACGACCGGCTGCTGATGAGCGGGGTGCCGCGGCACGAGGCGCGGCGGCGGATCGCGGCGGCCGTGGAGACGGTGCTGCACGGGTGGCGGGGGGCCGGCGCGGACGTGGGGTGAGACCGGCAGGCCGGGGCGGCTGGACGCTCGCGCATGCGCTCGCGCGTCACGGCGATGGGCAGGGTTTCGCGGGGGGGGAATTCACTGGGGCGACGGTGGGTGCCGGGTGGACCCGGTTCGAGGTGGGGAGTGGATGAGGACATGATCGACGGGCCGTACTTCGTGCTGATCGTGCTGGGGGTGCTCGGTACCGGGCTGGTGGCCGGGGTGTTCTGCGGGTTCTCCACGTTCGTCATGCGCGGGCTGGGCGCGTTGCCTCCTGCGCAGGGCGTCGCCGCGATGAACGCGATCAACGTGGCCGCTGTGACGCCCGCGTTCATGCTGGTGTTCGCGGGGTCCGCGGTGCTGTGCGCGATGATCGCCGTGGTGACGTTCGTGCTGTGGCCGGACGGCGGCAAGGTGGAGTTGCTGCTGGGCAGCGCGCTGTTCCTGTTCGGTTCGTTCGGGCTGACGGTGGTCGCGAACGTGCCCCGCAACGACACCCTGGCCGGGATGGAGCCGGGCAGCCCGGAGGCCGCCGCGTACTGGCCGACGTATGTGCGCGAGTGGACCATGTGGAACCACGTCCGCACGGTCGCCTCGGCCGCCGCCGCGGTGGCGTATGTGCTGGCGCTCACCTGAGTGCGTCCGATGGCCGCCCGCGTGGGTCCAGGGCGGGCCGGCTGCGGGGGAAGGGGCCGTCGGCGGCCCTGCGGGGGCGGCCGGGGGGACGTATCGTGGCCGCAGGAGTGCCGCCCGAAGGCGCATGGCCCGTCGTAGGCGGAGGCAAGGAAGACGACCATGGCCGACCCCAAGGGTTTTATGACCACGCCGCGCGAGGAGTGGCCACGTCGGCCCGTCGAGGAACGGGTCGGGGACTGGGACGAGGTGTACGTCCCAGGGGCGCTGCTGCCCATCATCAGCAAGCAGGCCGACCGGTGCATGGACTGCGGCATACCGTTCTGCCACGACGCCTGTCCGCTGGGGAACCTGATCCCCGAGTGGAACGACCTGGTGGCGCGCGAGGACTGGCGGGCGGCCGCCGACCGGCTGCATGCCACGAACAACTTCCCTGAGTTCACGGGCCGGTTGTGTCCGGCGCCGTGCGAGGCGGGGTGCGTGCTCGCGATCAACCAGCCGGCGGTGACCATCAAGAACGTCGAGTGCGCCATCGCCGACCGGGCCTGGCAGGAGGGCTTCACCCAGCCCCGGCCGCCGGACCGGCTGTCCGGGCGGACGGTCGCGGTGATCGGATCGGGCCCCACGGGGCTCGCCGCGGCACAGCAACTGACCCGGGCCGGCCACACCGTCGCCGTGTACGAGCGGGACGACCGGGTGGGCGGGCTGCTGCGGTACGGCATCCCGTCCTTCAAGATGGAGAAGCGGCACCTGGAGCGGCGGCTGGAGCAGATGCGCGCCGAGGGCACCAGGTTCCGTACGTCGACGCTGGTCGGGCGGGACGTCGGGGCGGAGGAACTGCGAACGCGCTACGACGCCGTGGTGATCGCCACGGGGGCCACGGCATGGCGGGAACTTGCCGTGCCGGGGCGGGAGTTGGCGGGGATTCACCAGGCGATGGAGTATCTGCCGCTGTCCAACCGGGTGGGCGAGGGCGATCTGACGGTCTCGCCGCTGTGCGCGGCGGGGAAGCACGTCGTCATCGTGGGCGGCGGCGACACCGGTGCGGACTGTCTGGGCACGGCGGTCCGGGACGGCGCCGCGTCCGTGACCCAGCTGGACATCTACGCCCAGCCGGACGCCGAGCGGGACGCGGACGCCGAGCCCTGGCCGACGTATCCGAAGATCTACCGGCTGTCGGCCGCGCACGAGGAGGCGCGCGACCTGGTGACGGCGCCGGCGGCCGACGCGGACGCGCGGCTGTTCGCGGCGTCGACGCTGCGCTTCACCGGGGACGAGAGCGGGCATGTGCGGTCGCTGCATCTGGTGGAGGTGGACGCGGCGCGCCGGCCGTTGCCGGGCACCGGACGGACCCTGCCCGCGGACCTGGTGCTGATCGCGCTCGGCTTCTCCGGGCCCGACCGTACGGACGGGCTGATCGACCAGCTGGGGCTGGCGATGGACGCGCGTGGCACGATCGCACGGGACGCCGGTTTCGCGACCCGCGTCCCCGGCGTGTTCGCCGCCGGGGACGCCGCGCGCGGACAGTCGCTGATCGTGTGGGCGATCGCGGAGGGCCGGGCGGTGGCCGCGGCGGTGGACCGGTATCTGACGGGGAGTTCGCGGCTGCCTGCGCCGATATCGGCGTACGACCGGCCGATGGCCGTGTGAGGGCCGGCGGCTGCCGGCCCTCCCCCGCTGTCTTACGGGCGTGGGCGGTACCCCCACTCCGCTGCGGTGTGGTGGTCCTTGCCGCCGCGGTACCGGTCGTACGCGCGCGCGGGATGCGGGCTGCCGGTGTCGGTCTCGATGGCGGTGGTGCGGTCCTGCCCGGTCATGGGGGCACTCCGTAAGCGTCGGTCGCGGTCGGTGATCAAGTCGGTACCAGAACAGGGAAGTCGAGTAGAGGGAAGTCGAGTTAGCAGCACCATCAACGTGCGTTGGTTCAGGACAGCAGGAAGTCCGCGTCACCCGCCTTCGCGCCCTGTATGAAGGCGGTCATCTCGTCCGTGGTGTAGATGAGCGCCGGTCCGTCCGGGTCGGTCGACTGACGGACGGCGATCCGGCCGTCGGCGAGCTTCATGGCCTCCAGGCAGTTACCTCCGTTGCCGCCGCTCCACGGCTTGTGCCAGCCCTCGCTGCCCAACTCGCGCGCGGGCATGCCGTTGTAGATCCGCTGGGCGCGGGGCAGCGGCTTGGCGTGGGTCTTGCTGCGTTCCATTCACAACTCCTTGCGAAGATCCCGGAGGATCTCCTTGGTGCGATGTGCCGTGGCGGCCTGCGCCGCCATGCGGTCCATGACCTCAAGGTGGGTCGCCACCTCCGAGCGCGCGTCCAGGTAGACGGCGCCGGTCAGGTACTCGCTGTAAACCATGTCCGGCAGTTCCGACACGGCGAATCGGAACAGCACGAAGGGCCCGTACGTGCCCGGATGCGGCCCGCTGGCGAACGGGGCGATCTGGAGGGTCACGTTGGGCAGCTTTGCGGCCTCAAGCAGCTTGTCGATCTGCGCGCGCATCGCCTTGGGGCCGCCGACCTGGCGCAGCAGGACGGTCTCGTCCATCACCACCCAGAAACGGGGCGCGTCGGCGCGGGTGAGCAGATCCTGGCGCTGCATGCGCAGGGCGACGTGGCGCTCGATGTCCTCGGGCTGGGTCTGGCCTATGGCGCCGGATTCCAGGACACCGCGCGCGTAGTCCTCGGTCTGCAGCAGGCCGGGCACGAAGTGCGGTTCGTACGAGCGGATCAGGCTGGCCGCGCCTTCGAGGCTGACGTACATCGAGAACCAGCCCGGCAGGATGTCGTGGAAGCGCTGCCACCAGCCGGGCTTGTTGGCGTCCTCGGCGAGCTGCACGAAGAGGTCGGCCTCGTCGTCGGTGACGCCGTAGGCCTTCAGGAGCAACTGGAGGTACGGGATCTTGAGGGCGACTTCGGCCATCTCCATGCGGCGGACGGTGGCGGGGGCCACACGGAGGATGCGGGCGGCCTCGTCACGCTTGAGCCCGGCGCGTTCCCGCAGGTCCAGCAGGCGCCGACCGAGGACGACCTGGCCCACGGTCGGCGCGGACCGCGGTTCGCTCACGCTCCACCTCCACCTCTTGAACGCGCTGGACACGCATGAATCCGGACAGCCCTGCGGCGCCGTTCGAGGAAGTCATCGGTGATCAGCTGGATCGCCGGTGATTCGAACTGGCGCCGCCGGACGTGCTGTTGCGAGCAGTGTGCCATGGCACCCGACCGAGTCACACAGCACTCTGCAATTTTCAGAGTGACACTTGCCAAGTGTTCACGGCGGGGCGATAGTGGCAAGCGTGATTCCGTCCGCGCCCTTAGGAGCAGAGGCCGCCGCAGACCGACCGGGTCTCGGCGCCGTCGCGGGAGCAGCCGCAGGTCAGGCCGCTGCCGAGCGTCGGTTCCGATTCGAGCTGGCCGCACATCCGGGCTCACCCGCCCAGGCGAGACGCCTGACGCGGGACCGGCTGTCCGGCTGGTCGGTGTGCGCGGACACCTGCGACACCGCAGTCCTGGTCATCTCGGAGCTGGTCACCAACGCGATCGTGCACACGGCCAGCAGCCGGGTGGTGTGCGAGCTGCGCGACCACGACGACGTGCTGCGGATAGCCGTGCGTGACGAGGGGTGCGCGCCGGGTGACCCCCGCCCGTCCCCACGGCGGGCCGAGGAGGAGCACGGGAGGGGATTGCTCCTCGTGGATGCCATGTGCCGGGCCTGGGGCGCCCAGGAGCACGGGCCCGGCCTGCTGGTCTGGGCCGAGCTGCCGTGCCGGGCCGATGCCGCCCCGGACACCGCAGAACCGCGCAACGACCTGGGCTGGGGCACCCGTCCCAAGCCCGGCCCCGGCCGGGGCACCGGCGAGGAGGAGCGGGTGCAGAAGCAGTACCGCAGGACATCCCAGACGGAGACACGGCAGTCCGGGAGGGCTGAATGGCTGTGAGCGACGCCCCCCATCACGGTCCGGTACTCGGGCTCGACACCCTGGTGCGGCTGCGGCGCGAGCAGCGTTCGCCGGGCGCGACCGGGCGGCTCGCGCTTCCCGAGGGAATGACGACACCACTGGGCTGCGACGCCGTTGCGGTGCCCGCCCGCTTCGGGCCGCTCGTCGTCCCCCGGCTGCCGCGGGTGGGTTGTGTGTACGCCGACGGATCGCACTGGTGGTGGCTCGTCCCGTCGGACTCCGACTACGCGCTCACCTGGCCGACCCCGGCGCACTACGCGCCCGGCGCCCGTCTGCCCGCCACCAGCCGCCTCATCCACCGGCCGGACGGCACAGTGCCGTACACCCCGCCGATCCCGCTCTATCTGGCCCTGTGCCGAGTGACGGGGACCACACCGGACTGGTCCCGCCAGCTCAGCGCATAGCCGCCGGCTGAAGGGCGCGGCGGCCCGGACCGGCCTAGCGCCTCGTTGCCGGGCGCCTCGTTGCCGGGCACCTCGTTGCCGGGCACCTCGTTGCCGGGCGGCCCGGCTCACGACGAAGCCGCCCACGCGAAGGCGCCGCGTCAGCCCCCTGCCGCCGTCTCACCGGGTCACCCGGTGCGCTCGCCGCCGCGGACGACGACCAGGAAGCTGTCCGTCGCGAGGTCCATGACGACCTCCGCGGGCAGTCCCTCCAGCCGTCGCGCCTGCGCGAACTCCTCGGCCGGCCACGATCCGCGCGGTCCTCCGGCGGGAAAGCGTTCGAGCACGGTTCGCCCGTTCACCATCCTGTACCTCCCACGTCGTACTGCGATGAGTCAACGCCCTGGAGGTGGGACACGGTGCGCCCGGTGACCCGAATGAGACGCAGGTGACACCGGCTCGACGCCCACGGTGAGGGTCCGATCACGTTCCGTCGGTTCACGCACGTCCGTGTCAGCAGTCGTACTCGTCGTGGTGGCGGACCCGGTCACTGCCTTCGGGGGTGCGGCCGAGCGCCGTCAGGTCCAGCAGGCTGGGGACGGAGCCCAGTGCGTCCAGCCCGTTCTCGTAGGCCGAGTAGGTGTGGAAGACCCGGTCGTGCTCGCGCAGGAAGCAGCTGATCCCGGCCCGGTCGGCGAGCGTACCGTCCCGTTCCAGGGTCACCTCGAAGTCCCGGTTGAAGTCGTTGTCGCACGACGAGAACCACGGCAGCGTCCAGCCCATCCGCGCCTTGAACGGCAGGATCCGGGTGAACGGCGCCCGGGAGACGACCGCGAACGACGTCCCGCGCGCGTGGAGGTGCGCCAGATGCCCGATCTGGTCGAGGAAGGCGGAGCAGTCGGGGCAGCCCGCGTCCCATTCGGGCGCGAACATGAAGTGGTGGACGACGAGCTGGCGCCGCCCCTCGAACAGGTCGAGAAGCGTCGCTTTACCGTCGCCGCCCTCGAACACGTACTCCGTGTCGATCTCGACCACGGGCAGCCGGCGCCGCTCCGCGTTCAGCACGTCGCGTGCGCGCCGGACCGCCTCCTCCTTGGCGAGCAATTCCGCCCGCGCCGCGCGCCACTGCTCGCGCGAGACGATCTCCGGTAACCGCATGGAGCCTCCTGTACGACGGTCACGACCCTGTGCTCTGGGTGGTGACCGGCGGGCCGGGCGGAACTCATCGCCGCACGGAGGATTTTCCTCCACCGCGCGGCACGGGCGCCGCAGTCAGTACGTCACGGGCAACGCGACCAGCCCCCGCGCGCGCAGCGACCGGCGCCACCGCAACTCGCCGTCGGCGAGGGCCAGATCCGGAAGCCGCTCCAGCAGGGCGGCCAGGGCGATCTCGGTCTCCGCGCGAGCCAGTGGAGCGCCGAGGCAGTAGTGGATGCCGTGGCCGAGGGCGAGGTGTCCGCCGGCGTCACGGCCGAGGTCGAGGCGGTCGGGGTCGGGGAAGCGGGCGGGGTCGCGGTTGGCGGCCGCCGGTGACACCCAGACCGTCTCGCCCGCGGGCACGGTCACCCCGCCGATCGTGACGTCCTCGACCGGGAAGCGCCGGATGGCGAGCAGCGCGGGCCCCTCGTAGCGGACGAACTCCTCGACGGCGCCCGGCAGCAGGCCGGGGTCCCGGCGCAGCGCGGCGAGCTGGTCGGGGTGGCTGAGGAGGGCGAGCACCGAATTGCCGATGAGCTGTACCGCGTTCTCGTAGCCGGCGAACAGAATGAGGAAGGCGAGGGACATCAGTTCGTCCTCGCTCAGCCGGTCGCCGCCGTCGCGCACCGCGATCAGGTCGGAGAGCAGGTCGTCGCCCGGCTCGGCGCGCTTGTCGCGCAGCAGCCGGGTGAAATAGCCCAGCATCGCCACCACGGCCTCCTTGCCGGCCTCGGGCCGTGCCGGGTCGGGGGCGACGAGGCTGTCCGTCCAGACCCTGAAGTCGAACCGGTGCTCGTCCGGAATGCCGAGCAGGTCGCAGATGACGGTGATCGGCAGGGGTGCGGCGTATGCGGCGACGAGGTCGGCGCTGCCGTGCGGGCCGAGCACGTCGAGCAGCGCGTCAGCGGTATGCCGGATCGGCGCCCGCAACCGCTGCACGCGGCGCGGTGTGAAGGCCCGGCCGACCAGGCGGCGCACGCGCGTGTGGTCGGGCGGGTCCATGTTGAGCAGGTTGGCGTCGAGGGCGGGTGGCAGCGAGAAACCCTTGTAGGTGCCCGCCGAGGCGTGCCGTTTGTCGAGCGCGAGCCGGGGGTCGGCGAGGGCTTCGCGCACGTCGTCGTAGCGGGTGACGAGCCAGGCGGGGGTGCCGTCGGGGCCGGTGATGCGGTGCACCGGCGCGTTGTCGCGCAGCCGCCGGTACACGTCGTACGGGTGGTCGAGGAGGCCGTCCGCGGGATCCATGAGGCACAGCCTAGAAAGAAGCGGGTGCTCGGGTGGCCTACTCCTGAAGGCGGCACTCGGCGGCGGGACAAGGCGGCGGTCGGGACGGACCGGCGGGACGGTGAGGCGCGGTGGCCGGCGAGGCAGGCGGGGCAGGCGACGACGACCGGCCAGATGCGGCGTCAGGCTGTGAGCGGCAGTTCCGGGGCCATGGGCCCGAGTTGCCGTCCGTCGCGCTCCAGCTCCGTGAGCAGTGCGTCGAGTTGCTCGGTGTGGCGCGGGCTGAGCCGTCCGGTGTCGTCGAGGTGCACGGCGCAGGCCGTGGTCGTGTCGACGAGCCGTTCCAGGACGGACGCCACCGCGTCGGTGCCCTCGGTGTGCCGGGCCAGGGCGGGCAGTTCGGCGGCGGCGAGGGCGATGGCGGTACGGGCCGCGGCGAGGGTGCGGTAGGCCTCGCGGCGCAGCGCCCACCGCTCGGGGCGGTCCTCGCACCCCGCGAGGACATGGGTGAGGTAGGCGTGCGCGGCGCTCCCGGCCGCGGCGAGCCGGGCCCGTACGCCCGCGCCCCGCTCCCCCGGCATCGGCAGATGCCCGACGACCAGCACGAGCGCGCAGGCCAGCAGCGTCTCGCCGATCCGGCTGACGGAGGCCTGCGGCTCCCCGCCGACCATGACGAGGGCGAGCACGAGCACGGTGACGACGGCGGTCTGCGCGGCGAAGTGCCGGGTGGCGACCGGGATGAGCGCCCCGCTGACGGCGACCAGCGCGACGAGCCCCGCGGGCCGGGGCAGTACGGCGGCGAGCCCGGCGAAGACGAGGGCACCGAGAACGGTCCCGGCGGCCCGGCACAGCACCCGTGACGCCAGCGGGCCGAGGTCGGGCTTGACGAGGAAGACGGCGGTGGCGGGCAGCCAGTACCAGTGCTGGTGCTGCCCGTACCAGCGGGCGTGGTGCAGGGACTGGGCGATGGCCGCGCTCGCCCCGAAGCACAGGGCGACGCGCAGTCCGTACTCCCGTCCGCCGGTGCCCAGCGCCGTGCGGAGCGCATCCCGCGTCCGCCGCCTGCGGGTGTGCAGGTCGCCGTCCTTGCCCCGGTCGAAGACGTCGGCGGCGTGCAGGAGTGCGTCGTCGAGGGCGCGCAGGGCCGGCGCGCAGCGGCTGGGCGCGGGCAGCGGTCCGGTGGGACGGTTGCCGCGGACGGCGGCGGCGAGCCTGCGGGGCCCTTCGCAGGCCCGGCCGGACACCGCTTCCCCGGCCCAGGCGAGCGCGGTCGCGGCCTCGGCGAGCGGCAGCGCGGCGGCGTACCGGGCGTGCAGCCGGCGCTCGGCCGCGCAGCTCGCGTACCGGCGCAGCCGGGGTCCGGCGAGGGCGTCCTGTGCATGGTCGAGGGCGGCGGTGAGCGCGGCCCGGCGCCGTACGGCCGCGCCGGTGCCGGCGGCGTCGAGCAGGTCGGCTACGGCGTCGTACACATCGGCCACCGCCGCCCGTTCCCCGTCGAACCGGTAGTCGCCGGTGAGGGCGCCGGGCGTGGGCAGGGCGAGCCGCAGCGCGAGCAGCCAGCCGGCTCCGGCGAGGAAGGCGAGCGCGCGCAGCCAGCCCGGTTCGGGCAGCGGCATGCCGGCCCCGATCGCGGCGGCGACGAGCAACTGCGTGCCGGCGCCGGATGCGACGGGTCCGACCGCGCTCATGCCGCCGGCGACGAGCCCGAGGCCGGTCAGCAGCAGGGTCAGTGGGACGGCGCCGAGGTACCGGCTCGTGTACGTCCCGGCCAGCAGCCCCACCGCCCCGGCGAGCGCGGGCACACCGAGCCGCGCGACCGCCGCCCTACGGCTGCCGGGCCGGTCGTTGATCCCGGCGAGCATGGCGGCGATGGCGGCGACGACACCGAGGGAGGCGTGGCCGCCGAGGACGGCGCCGAGCAGCAGCGGGCCCGCGGCGAGCGCCCCGCGCGCGACGGCGCTCCAGGGCACGGGCCCGCGCTGGGCGCTGAGGGCGTGGGCGAGCCAGGGCGGGGCTGCGGGGAGGGCGCGGGTCACCGGGGCTCCTGTCCGGACGAGGGCGGGGTGTGCCTTCGGGCGACGGCGGCCGTGGCGGGTGGGCTGTGGGTCCACGGTAGATCGCGGGACCGTACGCAATGGAGCGGTTGTGTTTCCGCCGTGTGACGGTTGACCGGAGGGGGGCGTTCTTTATGAACACAACGGCGCGGCCGGACCGGGTCCCGGCCGGATCGTCCGGCCGAACGGGAGCGGACCCGGGGGCGTAGCCTGCCCCCGGGCCCTGGAATGCCGTCCACGATCACACGCCGGCACGCTTGAGGGTCCAGGTCAGTCGTTATGTCGTCGCGTCCTGCCTTTGGACCACCGCACATCGAGCTGTGCGGACCGGACTTGAACCGGCATCTCGACGCCCTGGGGCCTGGGCCCGGTCGATCCGGCGATCGACGGCGAATGCTGAGTCTGGAGCGAGAGTCTGAGATTGATCGCGGTCTGCCTCTGCCTGTTGGGCCACCGCGGCACGGGGATGGTCCATGGATGCCGCGGGGAGGACTCGAACCTCCACTGGAACCGCGCAGTCACGACAAGCCTCAGCTTCAGCTTGCGCTCCTCGCGCACCCCGGTCACCGGGACCGGGGAGTCTCACAGGGTGCGGTTATCGGAAGAGGTAACCGAACACGGCGTCACCGATCCGCTGGTCGACGACGTCGACGCCGTTGGCCTCCTCTCGCGCGAACTTCACGGCCTGCTGCAACTTCTCGACCCGGTCGAGGAGTTCGTTGACGCGGCGGGCGGGAAGCGCGCCGGAGAACTTCACGGTGGTCCAGTATCCGATGGGCACGTCCTCGTAGTAGACCTCGACCTGGGCCGGATGCTTGTCGGTGGCCTCCGCCTTGACGTGGTTGCGCGGCACCTTCTTGGTGCGCAGCGTCCGTACCGGCTCGGTCTTCCAGGCGTCGGTGGACGGGTCCTGCGCCCACGACTCGGAGGCGTCGAGCACCGGCAGCTTCCGCACGAAGGTGTTGAGGTCGACGAGCTGCTTCTCCAGGAACAGCAGGTAGGAGACGGGGACGTCGGCGACGAGCACCCGCCCGTCCACGGTCACGTCCGCCCGCGCGGTGCAGTTGGCCCAGTCCTTGGTGGCGGTCACGTCGAACAGCCGCGTCAGGATCGCCGCGGTCTCCCGCAGCACGTCCTCGGCCTTGACCTGCACCCGCGTCGACTCGGGCGGCAACTGCTCGCCCTCCTCGTCCTTCGGCTGGTACGTCCGGGAGATGCCCGCGAGCAACGCGGGCTTCTGCAGCCCGTGATGAGTGGTCGTCAGGTCCTGGTGCGCCTTGGACTTGATGCCCTTCTCGACTGCGATGATCTGGTTGAGTTTCGCCACGGGAAGACGTTAGCAGCGTCAACTCAGCCATCTCGAACGATTATTCGGCGGTCCGGCGGTCAGCGGTGGCCGGGCCATCGGTCATGGCGCGGACCGCGGCGACCGACTCCTCGAACAGGGCCTCGGCGCGCTCGATCCCGGCCACCGGCCCGGTGCCGTCCAGACCGGTCACGATGCCGTCGACGGCGCGCAGTCCCGCCCGCTCCAGCAGCCGTTTCTCGTTGGTCACCCATTCCCCGCGGGCCGCGAGCACCGCGTGGGCGGTCTGGGCGGCGGCCACGGCGAGGGCGCCGGCGACCTCGGTGAGGCGGCCGTGCGGCGCGTGGTTGGCCTTGGCGTAGGCGAGGGTGGCGCGGGCGGTGCCCCGCCAGTGTTCGGGGGCGGTTCGGCGCAGCTTCGGCGGGTAGGCCGCGGGGCGTGGCAGTTCTCCCCGTAGCACCGTGTTGACCGCGAGTTCCGCGACGACCAGGTAGCTGGGGATGCCGGCGAGGTGGAAGAGCAGCGGCTCCACCCGGAAGCGGCCCTCCCGCGCCTGCGCCAGTTCGTGCTCTACGACGTCCAGATCGCGGTAGTGCACGTCGACGCGACGGCCGTCGATGGTCAGCCAGGCGCCGCCGTTGAAGACACCGCCGCCCCAGCCGCCGATCTCGGACACCTCCCCCGGCCAGCCGAGGGCGCGCAGCTCCGCGGGGTCGAAGCGGCCCCGGTAGTAGACGGCGAGGTCCCAGTCGCTGTCCGGGCGGTGGGTGCCCTGGGCCCGGGAGCCGCCGAGTGCCACGGCCCGGACGGCGGTGAGCGCGGCGAGGCGGTGGGCGGTGGTGTCCAGGAACATCTGGTCGGGATCGGACGGCATGGGCGGCTCCGGCGGGTGAACGGGACGTCGGGTGCGGTGCTGTGCGCTTCCGCGGAGATCGGCGCTAGGCGGAGATCGGCGGAGGCGGAGAACGGCGGGAGGGAGAGATCGGCAGAGGCGGGGAACGGCGGAAGGTAAGGATCGGCGGGAGCCTATGTGGGGTGGGTCGGTCGCGCGAGCCGAATAATTCGGATGCGGACGCGGGACCTGCCCCGCATGATCGGCAGATTGTCCGCCCCGACGCGCGTGCCGCCGCCGATGTCTGGCTGCGTTCCTACGACGCCGCGCTGCCGACGGTCACCCGCCCGCGGTCCGACGACGCCGTACGGGACTACTTCCGTGACGCCGTCGTACCGCTCAGGGAGACGTGGGTCGCCGAGGCGGTCGGCGGGGGCGGCATCGTGGGGGTGATGGTGCTCGACGGCGCGACGCTCTCCCAGCTCTGCCTCGACCCCCGGTGGCGGGGCCGCGGCATCGGTGACCGGTTCGTCGGCCTGGCCAAGGAACGCGGTCCCGAGGGCCTCACCCTGTGGACCTTCCAGGTCAACAAGCCCGCCCACCGCTTCCACGAGCGGCGCGGCTTTGTCGCCGTCGAGTTCACGCACGGCAGCGCGAACGAGGAGCGCGAGCCGGACGTTCGCTATGTGTGGCGGCCGTGATCAGCGCGCGGACGCCGCGTACTTGTCCGTAGCCGCCACCACCGCGTCCACGATGCCCGGCGCGCCCGCGTTGTGGCCGGCCTCGTCCACGACCACCAACTCGCTGCCGGGCCAGGCGTGATGGAGCCGCCAGACCATCCCGACGAGGTTGGCCAGGTCGAGACTGCCCTGGACGAGGGTCCCCGGAATGCCCTTCAACAGGTGCGCGTCGCGCAGTACGACGCCCGTGTCGTTGCCCTCGCCCAGGAAGTGGTCGCTGCCCCAGTAGTGGGTGACCGTGCGGGCGAAGCCCATCCGGAACTCCGGGTCCTCGTACCGCTCGACCGAACGCGGCGGCGCGGGGACGATCGCCGTCTCCCAGTCGGTCCAGGCGCGCGCCGCCCGCTCCCGCACGGCCTGGTCGGGCGACTCCAGCAACCGGTGGTAGGCGGCGGCGAGGTTGCCGTCCCGCTCGCCCTCGGGCAGCCCGGCCAGGAACCGCTCGAACGCCTCAGGGAAGATCTTCCCCAACCCCCTGGTCAGCAGCGTCACTTCGGCGTCGGAGCCGGTCGCCACCCCGGCCAGCACCAGCTCGGACACGGCCTCCGGATGCGTCTGCGCGTACCGCAGGCCCAGCACCGACCCCCAGGAGATGCCCCACACCAGCCACCGCTCGATCCCGAGGTGCCGGCGCAGCAGTTCCAGGTCGGCGATCAGATGGGCCGTCGTGTTGACGCTCATGTCGGTGCCGTACGCGCTCGCCCTCGGCGTCGAACGACCGCTGCCGCGCTGGTCGAGCAGCACGATGCGATAGGCGGCCGGGTCGCAGTAGCGGCGCAGCTGCGGGGTGCTGCCGGAGCCGGGGCCGCCGTGCAGCATGACCGCGGGCTTGCCGTGCGGATTGCCGCAGGTCTCCCAGTGGACGAGATTGCCGTCACCGACGTCGAGCATGCCGTGGTCGTACGGTTCGATCTCCGGATAGAGGCCCATCGGGGCACCGTAACGACCCGGCGGCGGGCCTGTCCTCTCATTTCATTTCCGGCCCGGCAGCCCGGCCGCGTCCGCCGCCGTGCGCAGCACCTCCCGCAGCATCTCGGGCGTGAGCCGTCCGGTGAAGGTGTTGCGCTGGCTGACGTGGAAGCAACCGAAGAGGTCCAGCCCGTCGAGGGACACCCGGGCGCCGTGCGCGAAGGCCGGCCGGGGACGCGGGATCGTCCAGCCCGCCGCGGCGAAGGCGGGCAGCGCGGCCTGCCAGCCGAAGGCACCCAGCACGACCGCGGCCCGCAGGGTGGGCCGCAGCAACCCCAGCTCCCGCACCAGCCAGGGGCGGCAGGTGTCGCGTTCGGCGGGCGTCGGCCGGTTGGCGGGCGGGGCGCAGTGCACGGGCGAGGTGACGCGCACGCCGTACAGTTCCAGACCGTCGTCGGCGCTCACGGAGGTGGGCTGCGAGGCCAGCCCGATGTCGTACAGCGCCCGGTACAGCACGTCGCCCGAGCGGTCGCCGGTGAACATGCGGCCGGTCCGGTTCCCGCCGTGCGCGGCAGGCGCCAGCCCGAGGATCAGCAGCCGGGCGTCGGACGGTCCGTAGCCGGGCACCGGGCGGCCCCAGTACGTCCAGTCGGCGAAGGCCGCGCGCTTGGTCCGGGCCACCTCCTCGCGCCATGCGACCAGCCGCGGGCAGGCCCGGCAGCCGGCGATGCACCGGTCGAGAGCGTCAAGACCACTGCTGTCCATGCCCCCACGGTATGCCCGGCGAACGGCCACACCCGCCGCCACAGACAGAAACGGCAGACGGCACAGACAGCAGGCGACGAGCGCCGCCACGCGACGAGCAGCCGAGAGCCGCAGGCATGAAAACGCTGCCGTGTTCCCCGGTTCTGCGAGCTAAGGTCGGGGCATGGCTTCCGAGGATGCGGACGTGAACGGCGACCATGGGACCGAGCGGACCGGCTCCCCGACGGGCCCCGGGACGGGTGCCAGGGCCGACGCCCCAGCCAACGCCCCGGCCGAGGCCCTTTCCGCGCGGGCCGACGCCGAGCTGAGGGGCTCCTCGGACGCACCCGCCGGCGATGCCATGGACCCCAAGGTCGCCGCGGCGGAGGCCGCCGCCCGGGCGGCCGGTCCGGGACAGGGCGAGACCGTCCGCATCGACAGCTGGATCTGGGCGGTCCGCCTGATCAAGACCCGCTCGCTCGGCGCCGCCGCCTGCCGTGGCGGGCACGTCCACGTCAACGGCGAGCGAGTGAAGCCCGCGTACTCCGTGCGCGTCGGCGACGAGGTGCGGCTGCGGCACGAGGGCCGGGAGCGGATCGTCATCGTCAAGCGCCTGATCCGCAAGCGGGTCGGCGCCCCCGTGGCGGTTCAGTGCTATGTCGACAACTCGCCGCCTCCCCCGCCTCGGGATGCCGTCGCCCCCGCGGGCGTGCGCGACCGCGGCGCCGGCCGCCCCACCAAGCGGGACCGCCGCGAACTGGAACGGCTGCGGGCCCTGCGCGGCCTCGGCAACCGCCCCCCGGGGTCCCGGTGACCCAGGTCATGCCTGTCGGCGCACCAGGCGCAGCAGATCCGCGTTGCGCCCGCGTCGGGCCCAGGCGATGAGGGCCAGGGGCACGATCAGGATGAGCGGGGTCGCCGCGTTCTCTCCGTCGAAGATGGTGACCTGGACGACGAACGCCCCCGCCATGAGCGCGCCGAGCGCCATGGCCGCCACCGACTGCAGGACCGGTATCAACAGGGCCACGGCCCCGGCCAGTTCGAGTACGCCGATGATGTACATGCCGGTGGTGCCCCAGCCGATCCGGTCGAAGGAGTCGACGGCCGAGGAGTGCGCGATCAGCTTGGGCAGAGCACTGGCGATGGCGTAGAAGAGCGCGAGCAGCACTTGCAGGCCGAACAGGGCGGCACGGGCGCGCCGGCCGCGCGGGGTCGCGGACTCGGCGATGACCGTACCGGAGACGGTGTCGGTGGCGGACGCGCCGGAGGCACTGATCTCGGACATGAGTTCTCCCGTTGAAGCGTCCTGGTCGCTGTCGTAGAGGCAGACCCCTCTTCGGCGCGGAACTCATCGCCGTCCGGCGAACCGGGGGCGGTCACAGCCCTAGGCCGTCCGGACCGCTCTGACCCACACCCGGTCCGGTGTCAGATACTCGTCCACCTCCAGGCCGGCCTCCGCCAGCGCCCCCTCGAACTGTTCCTTCGTCAGTGGCCGGGCCGCGAACGTCTGTGTCCAGACCGCGTCCGGGAACACATACTCCGCGTGCACCGAGTTCACCCCGTCGCCGACCGGCTCGGCCGAGACCATGCGCACGGTGTAGCCGCTCGGGTCGACCCGCTCCCTCGGGAGATTCGTGTGGTAGTCCTCGCCCTCCCGCTGGATCAGCACGCAGCCGCCCTCCGCCACATGCCGGGCGCAGGTGTGCAGCAGGCCGCGCCGCACCTCTGTGTCCCCGGCGTGCACCAGGAACGACGCGAGCATCACCACGTCGAACCTCTCGCTCAGGTCCAGGTCCTCGATCGGGCTGCATATGGTGCGCGCCCCACGGATGCGCTCCAGCATCTCCGCGGACTCGTCGACCGCGGTGACCGTGAACCCGCGCTCCAGCAGGGGGTGGGTCACGCGTCCGACGCCGCTGCCCAGTTCCAGGATGCTCGCCCCGGCCGGCACGGCCGCGGCGATGATGTCCGGCTCGTCACCGACCGACAGGCGCGAGTAGAGCTCCACCGCGCAGCCGTCCGGGGTGATCGCACCGGGTCCCGTGCCCTCGTATCCCTCTCGCATTTCAGCCGTCATGCCCGAACAACGGCCCGGCGCCGCACACCCGTTCCCATGCCGCAGTAGTTCACCCGTTCGAGTGGACGGGCCGGTGCGCTGCCTGTACCCCGGCGCGGCCGTGTCGCCTGCGACAGACGGCCATGGTCCGGGGCACGCCAGGTCGAGCAGCAGGTCAGGCGGGCCGCCGACGCCGGGCGGCACGGCGGGCCCCTGCCGGTCGGCGTCCGCTTGATGCCCTCGGCCGGTGCGCTTGGTCGGCATCCGCATCGAAGAGTACGTTGCAAACAGGAGTGATGATCCGATGCGTACGGGCAGTGAGCCGTCGACCGCGCGCAGTGCTCTGCGGGCGCGGTTCTGGCTGAGCGTGTGGGGCGTGGCCTGGGCGATCTTCGGAACGGCGGTGTTCGCGCTGCTGGACCGGACGGGCTGGGCCATTGCCTGCGGGCTGCTGTGGCTGGTGACCACGGTCGACCTGATCATGATCGTCCGGCACATCCGGCAGGGGCCGCACTACCAGCCGGGCCGCGATGTACCGCCGTACGCTCCGCCGGCGAGCCCGCCCTACCGCCGGCCGTCGCAGCGCCGGTCGCGGTACCGCCTCCCGCCCCAGCACCGGCACCCATGAGCCGCCCGCCCCAGCACTGGCACCGGCACCGGCACCGGCACCGGCACCCATGACCATCGGGTGGCACCGGTATTCACGGCTCCGCCGGGCTCAGGAATCGAACTGCGCCGCCTTCAGGTACTGCGGGTTCGGGTCGAGCGCCGCCGCCAGCCGGAAGTGGCGCTTGGCCTGGTCGCGGCGGCCCTGGCGCTCATAAGTGCGGGCGAGAGCGAAGTGCGCGAACGCGTTGTCCGGCTCGCGTTCCAGGACGATGGTGAATTCCAGCTCGGCGGGGCGCAGTTGCGCGGCGGCAAAGAAGGCACGCGCGCGGAGCAGACGGGCGGCCGTGTTCTCGGGGTGCGCGGCGATGACTCCGTCGAGCAGCTTCACCGCGCCCCGCGGATCCCGTGCGTTGAGCAGATGCTCGGCGGCACGGAAGTCGATGACATGCGTTTCCGGAGTACGTCCGGGCGATCCGCTGGTCTCAGGCACGGCACACTTCTTCCCTCGCAGACACCGTTCAACGCCCGGTCGGGCGCATGCTATTCCCCGGCTGCCCCTGCCGCGTCCGCGCGGTGCGCGTGTTCCCTGCGGACCAGGTCGGCCCACACCTCGGCGACGCGCCGCCGCAGGGCGTCGAGGGGCACGTCGTTGTCGATGACGACGTCCGCGATCTCCAGGCGTTTGTCCCGGGTCGCCTGCGCCGCCATACGCGCGCGTGCGTCGTCCTCGCTCATGCCGCGCCGCCGTACGAGCCGGTCGAGCTGGGTCTCGGGGCTGGCGTCGACGACGACCACGACGTCGTAGAGGGGCGCGAGGCTGTTCTCGGCGAGGAGCGGCACGTCGTGCACGACGACGGCATCGTCGGCCGCTGTGCTCTCCAGCTCACGGGAGCGGGCGCCCACCAAGGGGTGCACGATCGAGTTGAGAACGGCCAGCTTCTCGGGGTCGGCGAAGACGATCGCGCCGAGCCCGGGCCGGTCCAGGCCGCCATCGGGGGCGAGGACCCGCTCGCCGAAGGCGTCGACCACCGCCGCGAGTCCGGGGGTGCCGGGCGCGACGACCTCGCGGGCGATGCGGTCGGCGTCGATCAGCACGGCACCGTGCTCCACGAGCAGCCGCGACACCTCGCTCTTTCCGGCGCCGATTCCGCCGGTCAGGCCAACTTTCAGCATGGTCGGAAGCCTAGACGCTGCGCTCGGCGGACGGGGTGGGAGGGGAGGGACCTGCGCCCCGGGCCGCCCCCGGTCGCTGCGGGTTGGGATCCGAGCCCGGGGGCTGTGTCCGGGGCGTCTGTGTCCGGCGGCGTCTGTGTCCGGGGCCGATCGAGCCCGGACCCTTTACAGCCGGGGCTGTCCGGGTCCGGGCCGTTGGCGTGTGGGAGCGGTCGGGGCCCGGCCATCGGGGTCGGGGCCCTTCGCGGGTGGCGCCCCTCGTGTTGGGAGCGCCGGTGCCTGCACTGCGTACGTCAGCTGCGCGAAGGGGCTGCTGCCCGTGGGCGGCCCGATCGACCCCGGACTCGGACGGACCTGGCCCGAACCGCCCCGCACACGAACGGCCACGGACTCGGACACCTCCGGCCCGGACAAACCCCGACCCGGACACCCCCAGCCCAGACAGTCCAGACCCGGATACCCCCCAGCCCAAACAGTCCAGACTCAGAGGGCTTCTCGAAACCGAGTGTGGTGGCTGGGTTTGCGCTGGTCAGGCGTGATGCCGGGGCGGGTGAGGTAGATCCGGTGCGTCCGTGGAGGT
>NZ_JBIALO010000048.1:0-43459 GCF_042873595.1 Streptomyces sp. NPDC004629
CAGGACGCCCTCAAGGCCGCCCGCCTCGACCAGCTCGCCCTGCCCACCGCCGCCGACGGCCTGAACGCCCTCCTCGAAGACCGCACCGCCTACGAAGACTTCGACACCGAGACCGCCGCCGCCCGCGGCATGGCCTTCGAACACCTCGACCAACTCGCCATGGACCACCTCCTCGGCGTCCGGGGCTGAACGCACACGCGCGTGGGGCGGCGCATCCCCTGCCGCCCCACGCGCGCGTGCCGATGACCGGCCGCTACCGCCGGCTTCCCCCCGTGCGGGACCTCAGATGCCGTGGGGCAGCCGGACGTAGGTCACGGTCGTCTCGATGCCGCTGTCGACGAGCCGGCCCTGCGCGTCGAAGGCGCCCGAGCCGTCCGTCATCCCGAAGTCGTTGTCGTTGATGAGGGCGAGCGTGTCGTGGTCCACGCGCGCGATGCCCTCGATCTTGCCCGGCACCCCGCTCACCGCGCCGAGGTCGACCACGAGCCGCTTGCGGAGCACCGGCACGCCCGCGGCGGCCGGGTCGTCCAGCTGCTCAAGCGAGGGCGACGTCGTGTCGTCGTCCCAGGCGCCACCGAGGATGTCGGCCTTGCGGCTCAGCTTCACCACCTGGAGGCGGGCCGCCTTGTCGGTGCGCTCCTCGACCAGCAGCCGGTCACCGCCGAGCGCCACCACCGAGGAGATCTTCAACTCGGACGTGTCCTCCTCGCTCGGGTCGACCATGGCGACCGGGTCGAACCGGTAGGCGTACTCGGCGGTGACCGCGTGCTTCTTCGGCGAGAAGCGCAGCAGCCGGGTCGTGCGCGAGGCGTTCCCGGCGTCCGTGTCCGGCAGCGAGAGCGGGCTCTGCACGGCCATCACGAGGTCGCCGCCGGGCAGCAGGGCCAGCCCCTCGAAACCGCGGTTCACCTTGCGGTGCAGCAGCACGGACGGCAGCGCCTCCACCACCGGGTAGTCGGCACCGGCCAGGTTCAGCCCCTCGGGCACGTACCGGGTGAGCACCCTGCCGCGCGCCGACACGTGGACCAGCGACGGCCCGTACTCGTCGACCAGCCAGAACGTCCCGTCCGCGGCCCGCACGATGCCCTCGGTGTCCAGGCCGTTCGGGTTGTACGCCAGTGGCGTCGTGGCGTCGTAACCGTACGGAGCCTCGTCGCGCGACTTCTGGTTGGACAGCCCGGTGACGGCCTTTCCGGAGGACGTGGTCAGGGGGATCGCGTCGATCACCTTGACGCTGTTTGCGGACACCCGGATCTTCACGATCGCCGGGTCGAAGCCCGGTACGGGGAACGTGCGGCGCTTTTGGCCGTCCACCTTGATCTGGCCGTTCGGTCCGCGGTCGGTCACCGTCCAGAACTCGTTCTTGCGGCCGGTGGGGTAGATGTCGCTGCCGATGCCGCCGAGGTCCACACCCCGGTCGTCGGCGACGCTTCGGGGCAGCAGGGCGTTGCTGAACGTGCCCAGCGGGATGTCCGCGAGTGTCGCCGTGCGCACGACATGGGCCTTCGCGGCCCCGGACGGCGTCGCCGCGGCCGTGCCGGCCGCCACGAGTGCGGCTGCCAGGGCCAGCGGAAGGCCCGTGACGACGGAACGGTGGGCTCGGCGCCGACCGGTGGTGTGCGAGGACATCGGGCCTCCAGGAGTCAAGTTCTTCGGCAATGGCCAGATTTGGGTCCCGGAAGGAAATCGGTGCTACCGCCGGGTGAACGCCGGGCGTCGCCCACTCGTCCAGTCGGCGGGACATCGGGTCGGGCCGACGTGCCGTCAGCGGGACCCCGGTCCGGGGCGCTCCCGTAAGGGGGACCATGGTCCGGGGCGCTCCCGTCAGCGGGGCCCGGGGTGCGGCCGATGCGCCGTCAGACCTTCAGTCCCGCACGGGCTTGGGACCGTCGGGGGCCACGGACCGCTCTTCCTCAAGGGCGAGCCGCGCTGCCGCGAGGGCCGTCGCCGGATCCCGCGCGGCGTGTCCCGCGGGGATCCAGTGGCCGCGCAGCAGGTAGGGCCACCAGCGGCCGTCCCGCCCCAGCCGCACCTGCACGCCCGCACCTTGGGCGGTCCACCGGTTGCCGGCCCGCGTCAGCGCCGGCCGGTCGTCCTTGTCCCAGGCGGCGTCCAGCGCGGCACGCGCGCGTGCCAGGGTGCCGCCCTCCACCTGCCACTCCTCGTCGAGCACGGCCAGCGCCTCGGCACCGCCGTGGCGCCAGGCCCGCACCGCCGTCGCCAGCCCTTGCGTGTCGCGGCCCGATCCGTTTGCCAGCCGGTGCGCGAGGGCGCCAGCGGGGGCGCCCCCGGCGAGCCGCACGGCGTCCTGGCCCACCGTCAGCTCCGCTTCGGGTCCCGCCTGTCCCGGCTCGCCATGGAGCGCCCCGGTGAGCAGCCGATACGCCTCCTCGGCGGTGCGCGCGGCCAGGTGGGCGAGGGCCTGCGGGTCGATCCCGGGCGCGGGTGCCGCCTCGGCGTCGAGGGACGGCGGCCGGCCCGGCTCGTCCGGAAGCCGGGGCGGGGCGGGCAGGGGCGGCAGGATGTCGCCGGCCGCCCAAGCCTCCGCGGCGTCCACGCCGTCCGGTTCGGCGGCCGGACCCTCGGGCACCGCGGTACGTGCCTGCAGGGCGTCCAGCAGGGCGCGCCTGCCCCGTCCCCGCAACAGCAGCAGCACGAAGGGATCCTCGTCCAGCAGCCGCGCCACCTGGTGGCACAGTGCCGCCGTGTGCCCGCAGTGGTCCCAGGCGCCGCAGTCGCACTCCGGCTCCAGGTCGCCGAGGCCCGGCAGCAGTTCGATCCCCGCGACCGCCGCGTCCTCCACCAGATGGGGCGGCATCTCGCGGTCGAGCAGCGCCGCCACGTGCCCGGCCCGCTCGACGACCAGGTCGAGCAGCCGGTCCCACTGTTCGTCCGACAGCTTCGGCAGCAGCACGTCGGCCCGGTGCGCGGCGCGTCCGGGGTCCCGGACGACGGCCGTGACCCGGCCGGGCCGCACCGAGACCGCACCCACCGCTCCCGAGCGCGCGAGCCTGCGCCCCGCCTTCACCTGAGCCCCGTCCAGCGCGGTGTCCTCCAGGGCCCGCAGCCACGCCCGGCCCCACCACGTCTGTGCGAAGCCCCGCCCGTGCGCGGGCGGCAGAGCGGGGAACGTGCGCTCCACATCCTCGTCGTACCGGGTCATCGCGCCTCCCCGCGCAGCTCCACCAGGTCGGCCAGTTCCGTGTCCGTCAGTTCCGTGAGTGCCGCCTCGCCGGAGCCGAGCACGGCGTCGGCGAGGTCCCGTTTGCGGTTCAGCAGCTCCGCGATGCGGTCCTCGACGGTTCCCTCGGCGATCAGCCGGTGCACCTGCACGGGCCGACTCTGGCCGATGCGGTACGCGCGGTCGGTGGCCTGTGCCTCCACCGCGGGGTTCCACCAGCGGTCGTAGTGCACGACATGCTCGGCCCTGGTCAGGTTCAGGCCCGTGCCTGCCGCCTTCAACGAGAGCAGGAAAACGGGCACTTCGCCGTCCTGGAAGCGCTGCACCAGCGCCTCGCGCTCGGGCACGGGCGTGCCGCCGTGCAGCAACTGCGCCGGCACACCACGGGCCGCCAGATGCCGTTCCAGGAGGCGCGCCATCCGCACGTACTGGGTGAAGACGAGCACGCCCGCCCCCTCGGAGAGGATCGTGTCGAGGAGTTCGTCCAGCGACTCCAGCTTCCCCGACCGTCCGGCGATCCGGGCGGTGTCCTCCTTGAGGAACTGCGCCGGGTGATTGCAGATCTGCTTCAGCCCCGTCAGCAGCTTCACGACCAGCCCCCGGCGCGCCATCCCGTCGGCCGCGGAGATCGCCTCCAGCGTCTCCCTGACCAGGGCTTCGTACAGGCCCGCCTGTTCCCCGGTCAGCGGTACCGGGTGATCGGTCTCGGTCTTCGGCGGCAGCTCGGGTGCGATGCCCGGATCCGACTTGCGGCGCCGCAGCAGGAACGGTCGCACCAGCCGGGCGAGGCGCTGCGCGGCGGCGGGGTCCCGGCCGCCCTCGACGGCCTGTGCGTACCGGGCGCGGAAAGTGCTGTGGCGCCCCAGCAGCCCGGGTGTCGTCCAGTCGAGGATCGCCCACAGCTCCGACAGGTTGTTCTCCACCGGGGTGCCGGTGAGCGCCACGCGTGCGCGTGCCCCGACGGAGCGCAGCGCCCGCGCCGTCGCCGAGTACGGGTTCTTCACGTGCTGTGCCTCGTCGGCGACGACCATGCCCCAGGGGACCTCGCCGAGCCGTTTTGCGTGCGGGCGGAGCGTGCCGTACGTCGTGAGGACGAACTCGCCGTCGGCGGGCGCCTCCAGACTCCGCCGCGGGCCGTGGAAGCGGCGCACCGGTGTGCCGGGCGCGAATCTCTCGATCTCCCGCTGCCAGTTGCCCAGCAGGGACGCCGGACAGACCACGAGTGTGGGGCCGGCCGCGGCGGGGTCGGTCTGGCGGTGCAGATGCAGGGCGATCAGTGTGACGGTCTTGCCGAGGCCCATGTCGTCCGCCAGGCAGCAGCCGAGTCCGAGGGACGTCATCCGGGCCAGCCAGGTGAAACCCCGCAGTTGGTAGTCCCGCAGCGTGGCGGCGAGTGCCGGGGGCGGACCGACCGGCTCCTGCCCCTCCGGGTCCGCGAGCCGCTCCCGCAGCTGTGCCGGCCACCCCGTGGGCCGCACGTCGACGCGGCGTCCGTCGACCTCCGTCGAGCCGGTCAGCACGGCGCCCAGCGCCTCGACGGGGGTGACCTCGCGGTCCTGCCGCGCACGGACGCGACGGGCCTGTTGCGGATCGATCAGCACCCACTGGTCGCGCAGCCGCACCAGAGGACGCCCGGCCTCGGCCAGCCGGTCCAGTTCCGCACGGGACAGTTCCCGGCCGTCCAACGCGAACGACCAGGTGAACGCGAGCCGGGCGTCGGCCGACAGGAACGACGGCAGCTGTGCCCCCGTCGAGCCCGGTGTGCTCCCGTCGGCCGGCGGGCCGATGTCCACCCGGGCGGACAGCTCGCGCGACAGGTCCTTGGGCCAGTGCACCTCGACGCCCGCCGCGGACAGGGCACGGGCGCCCGCTCCGAGGAGTTCGGTGATCTCGTCGTCGGCGAGTTCGACGCGGTCCGGCACGGCCGCCGAGAGCAGGGCCGCGAGCGGCGGCCAGGCACGGGCCGCGCGGCGCAGGGCCAGCAGGGTGTCCAGCCGCGCGCGGGGGCCGAAGGCCGGCCCCGAAGGACCGGAGCCGGACCACACCTCGGCTGCGTCGGCGACGGTCGCCGGGCCGGCGACGGTGTGCACCTGGAGGACGGCACCGAACCGCGGCAGGGCGTCGTCGTGCAACACGTCGTCGAGGCCCGGCACCTCGATCCGCAGCGAGAGCCGTACGCCGGCGTCGTGCCCCGCGGCGACGTCGTCGGCCCAGGCCCGCTGCCCGGGCAGATGTCGCGGCTGCGCCGCCGCGTACGCCGGGCCGCCCGTGACCAGCGGCGCGGCGGGGGAGCGGGGGAGCGTGTCGGCGACCGCGTCCAGGAAGTCGCGCAGCAGCCGCTCCGGGGCGGGCAGCCGAGGCGGCTCGGCGCCGCCCACCGGGACGGCGTGGGCCTCCGGCGGCATGGAGGCGGCCAGTTCGCGGACGAGTTCCGTCTCCCGGGCGGTCAGGGGGCCGACCCGCCAGGCGTCGTGATCGCTCGGGGAGAGCCCGGGCAGCAGCAGGCCCCGGGCCAGGAAGTGCAGGGCCAGCACACCCGCCGAGCCCCAGAACGCGGTGGCCCGGTGGGCGAGCGGGTCGACACGCGCGCGTGTGAGCACCGGGAGGGCGGCGCGCACCGGAAGCAGCACCGCGGGCAGGCGCACCCGTTCCACCCCGTGCTCGCCGGGCACCGCCACGACCAGGTCGGCGACGGTTCCTGTGCCCGGAAGGGCGGGAAGGGTGCCGTCGGGCTGCCAGAAGGCGAAGCGGCCGGCACGCGCGGGGTCGGCCGGGACGAACACGGCGGGGCAGCGGGCCAGTTCGGACGGCTCGGAGGGTGGCGCCGCGGTGATGCTGTGCACAGCTCTGCCCGACTCCTCAAATTTGACTACCGAGGGCAAGGCCGCCGAGGTTACCCCACGTCCGTGTTCGACTCCGAACGGCTAGGCTGTGAGCTGAGTCACTTCACCTGGTGTTCGATGTGCGGCAGGGATGTCCGGCCCCGGGGTGCTTCAGGGTCGCGTATCAGGGACGTCTCAGGGTCGCGGTCCGGAACCGTGGGAAGCACGGGCCCGTTTTCACAGCAGAGAGCGGCAGTGGCCGCGAAGGAGGCGACGCACATGTCGAAGAACGCGAAGATCGCCGCAGGGGGTGTGGCGGTCGGGCTCATCCTGCTGATATGGCTGCCCTGGTGGGTGGCGTTTCTGATCGTGGTGGGCGTTCCCGCCGCCGCGTATCTCGCGCTGGACCCCTCGCAGCGGCGCAGGCTGCGCCGGGTGACCCGCAAGGAACTCGGCCGCTGAGGCGCCGCCTCCGCGGCGCGTCGGGCTTCGCGCGCAAGCAGGCCGCGTCGCCGTCCGAGGACCGGCCGACGGCACGGTCCGGGGCGGCGCCGGCCTCGCCCGGCACGGCCGGGTGCCGGCCCCGGGCCACCGGTTCGGCTCCGTCGCGGGCCCAGCGTGTTGCTTCCCGGCCGCCGCGGCCCGGCCGCCGTCCCGCCGGCGCCGCACGGCTGCTGCCGCCGGCTCAACTGGGGCGCACGGCCAGCTTGTCGAGTGCCTCCAGGAGTCCGGGCAGTTCCGGGCCGCGGCCCACCGGCAGCACTTCGCCGGGCTCTTCGTCCAGCAGCACGAACGCGATGTCGTCGGTGCGGGCCACCATCGACCAGCCGGGCCCGTCGGCGCGCAGGGTCCGGGCGTCGCCAGGGGCGAACGACGAGCGGACCCGGCCGAGCGGTGGCGGCGTGTCCACGTAGGCGTGGGCCTCGGCCAGGACCCGCCGGATGCCGCGGTGGCCCTCGGCCGGCCGACCCGTGCCCTCCAGGGCCGCCTCCGCGGCCTTGTCCGGCCCCGCGGTGGGCCTGGAGAAGTCGGCGTCGTCGATCTGTTCCCGCCACACCGCCCACTGCAGCGCGATCTCGTCGGCGCCCAGCCGCCGCTGGGCCGGGCCCCAGATGCCGGTGTCCGGCGGGGCCAGCGGCGGGCCGTCCGCCACGTCGGGTGCGGGATCGTGCGGCGCCGGCACGCCCGGTGCGGCGACGGCGACCGCGAGCGGCCAGCCCGGCAGGGCCGCGACCACCGTGCGCTCGTCCGGCGACAGGTCGTACTCCATGCCGCAGTCCCAGGACGCGATCGCGACGGCGACCAGCGAGACGTCGTCGATGGCGACCGTCCAGCGGGCGCCCTCGCCGTCCTGGCCGAGCACCAGGCCGTACCCGTCGGCCAGCGGCGCGAGTCCGAGCGCCGCACAGGCCTCCGGGTAGTCGTCGCCCAGCACGCTCGGAAACTGCGCCGGTGTCAGCAGTACTGCCGTGAGCACGTACAGCGCATCGTCCGCGGCGGCGACGACCTCCTCGTCCGTCCCGGCCATTCCAGCCTCCCCAGTGGTTCGTCCAACGGCGCGCACCCTAGTGCCGGCGGAAGCCGGTTGTCACGACCCTCCTTCCCACCCAGAGCTGCAGCTTTCCGCCTGTACGCGGGCGAAACGGCCGTGCGCCCCCCACCGGGCGCTCAGGCTGCCGGCAGCCCCAGGAGGTCACGGGCCACCGCGCGCGGCGACGCGCCCCGCTCCTGGGCCAGCGCGACGACGGCCCGGCAGGCGAGTTCGCTCACGCCGAACGACAGCGCCTCCGGGGACACCCAGGCCGCCGCCTCGTCGATCCCGTCCTGGTCGTCCTCCGCGCGGGCCGACACATACGCGGCCGCGGCTTCGAACAAGTTGTGAGAGCGGCGTTCACGAGGTCCGGCGCTCCGCGCGCTTGAGGAACCGCGGAATCCGGCGACGTACGTGCGGATCCTGTCGAGCATGCGGACCACCTTCCCTTGTGCCGTCTCATCGGGGGCCGTTCAGCTGTTCCCGTCAACGTAGGGTCGCGAGCGCGGTGGCAGAAGGGGGCGGCCCGGTGGCGGAGGAGCACGCCTCCGCGGTCCGGGCCAGCTCGGGGCGTGCGTGGCGCCGCGCTCAGCCCTCCCGGACGGCCAGGGCGAGGAAGCGGGCGTCCTCGTCGACGTACGACGTCATGCGCCACCCCGAACCGGCCAGCAGCGGCCGGAGGTTGGCTTCGGCGCGCAGGTCGTCCGGGGTGATCCGGCGCCCCTGGCGGGCCGCCAGCGCCGCGCGGCCGATCGGATGGAACAGGGCCAGTGTGCCGCCCGGCCGCACCACCCGTGCCAGCTCCCGCAGCCCCTCGGCGGGGTCGGGGAGATGCGCGATCAGACCCGCCGCGAACGCGGCATCGAAGACCCCCGACCGCAGCGGCAGCGCGGTCACGTCGGCGAGCAGCAGCCGCCCGTCCGCATTCCGGCCCGCGCGTACCGCCTCGGCGAGCATCGCCGGGGTCAGGTCGACGCCCACGACCAGTCCCGAGGGGCCCACGGCGGCGCGCAGCGGCGGCAGGGCGCGGCCGGTGCCGCAGCCCGCGTCGAGCACTCGGTCGCCGGGCCGCAGCCCGAGATCGGCGACGGCGTCCGCGTAGGCGGGGCCGTCGTCCGGGAACTTCTTGTCCCAGCCGGCCGCGCGGGCGGTGAAGAACTCCTGCACACGTGCGTGGTCTTCGCTCATGCCCGGCATGATCCCGCAGGGCGCGAAGGATGTCTCAGTGCGCATGTTCGAGCCTGACGCGATCGTTCCATTCCATCTCTGTGTCATATTCCATCAGCTTTCGAAACGCGCCCCCATTGTGCGCCCCTGCCCCGGCTAGCGTCCCGGGGCCATGGGACACCTTGACCACGCCGCCTTCGGCTGGCTGACCCCCGTGCTGTCGTACACGATGGCCTGCATCGGATCCGCGCTCGGGCTGCGCTGCACCGTCCGCGCGCTCGCCGCCACCGGCCCCTCGCGCCGCAACTGGCTGATCACCGCGGCCACCGCGATCGGCACCGGCATCTGGACCATGCACTTCGTGGCCATGCTCGGCTTCCGCGTCAGCGGCACCGACATCCGCTACGACGTGCCGCTGACCGTCCTCAGCCTCCTCGTCGCCATGCTCGTGGTCTGCGCCGGGGTGTTCGCCGTCGGCTACGGCCGCGACCGCGCCCGGGCCCTCGCCCTCGGCGGTCTCACCACCGGAGTCGGCGTCGCCAGCATGCACTACCTGGGCATGGCGGCGATGCGCCTGCACGGCGGCGTCGACTACGACCCGGTCCTCGTCGCGCTCTCGGTGCTGATCGCCGTGATCGCGGCCACCGTGGCCCTGTGGGCGGGGCTGAACATCAAGTCGCCCGTCGCGGTCACCGTCGCCTCGCTCGTCATGGGGGCGGCCGTCAGCAGCATGCACTACACGGGCATGTTCGCGGTGAGCGTCCACGTCACCCCGTCCGACGCGGTCCTGCCCGGGGCCACGGCGATGCAGTTCATCTTCCCCCTCGCCGTCGGCCTCGGGTCCTATCTGTTCCTCACCTCGGCCTTCGTCGCGCTCTCGCCCACGGCAGGGGAGCGCGAGGCGTCCGCCTCGGCCCAGCGGCCCGTCGAGGGCGCCGTCGTCCGCTAACCGGACCTTCCACGAGCGCGCCCCGAACCACCACCGAACGAGGAGCCCATGCGCACACCCCGGAGAACCCCAGAGGGTGGCACCACGGCGCCGGCCCCACCGCCCGTCCGCGGTCGCCGCGCGCATGCCGGACCACCCGCCGACGAAGGCGCCAACGAGCCGGTGGGTACCGTGCCGGAGCCCGCGCCCAGGCGCGCCGGACGTTGGCGGACACGGCCGCGAACCGTGCGGGCCAAGGTCGTCTGCCTCCTCATGGTCCCCGTCGTCTCCCTGCTCGCGCTGTGGGCCTACGCCACCGTCAGCACCGCGCAGGACGTCTCCCGGCTGCGCAAGTCGCAGCACGTCGACGCCGAGTTGCGGGCCCCGGTCGCGGCAGCCGTGGCCGCCCTGCAGACCGAGCGCGCGGCGGCGGTCCGCTACGCCACCGACCCGCCGGCCGGGCAGGGCGGCGGCCTCAAGGCACTCGGCGCGCGAACGGACCGGGCCGTGGCCGCACTCCGGCTCGGCGACGACCACACCGTCGCCGACAGCGGAGAACTGCCCGCCGACGTCGCACGGCGCCTCGCGGACTTCGTCACCGGAGCCGAGCGCCTGCGCACGCTGCGGACGGCGGTGCTCGACGGCCGCGTCGACTGGGACGAGGCGTACGGGCGGTACACCACGACCATCGCCACGGCCTTCGGTGTGGGCGGAGCCCTCGCCGGCATTCAGAGCGACGACGTCGGCGCCGACGCGCGCGTGCTGCTCGAATTCGCCCGCGCGGGCGAGGGCCTGGCGCAGGAGGACGCGCTGCTCACCGGCGCGCGTCAGGCCGGACGGCTCGACGGCGAGCGGCTGCGGCTGTTCGCCGCGGCGGTCGGCACCCGCCGCGCATTCGCCGAGACGGCCGTCGCGGACCTGCCGGGCGCCCAGCACACCGCCTGGCTCGGCCTCGCCGACAGCGGTGCCTACCGGGCCGTCACAGCCGTCGAGGACAGGGCCCTGGCGAGCCGCCCGGGCGCCCGGACGGCAGACGTGGCCCCCGACACCTGGGAAGCCGCGCACGCGCGCGTGCGGGACGGCATGCGGTCGATCGAGGCGGAGACGGGCCGGGCCGTCGCGGGCCGCGCCGACCCGTTCGCGCGCGGTGTGCTCACCCCGGCCGGTGCGGCCGTCCTCTTCGGCCTGCTGGCGGTCGCCGCCTCGCTCGTGATCTCCGTACGCATCGGACGGGGAATCGTCGTGGAACTGGTGAGCCTGCGCAATGACGCCCTGGAGATCGCCCGCCGCAAACTCCCCGAGGCCATGCGCAGGCTGCGCGCCGGGGAAGAGATCGACATCCAGGCCGAGGCGCCACCCGGTCCGCCCGCGCAGGACGAGACCGGACAGGTCGCCGAGGCCCTGGCCACCGTGCACCGGGCCGCCCTGAGCGCCGCCGTGGAGCGCGCCGAACTCGCCAGCGGCATCTCCGGCGTGTTCGTCAACCTCGCCCGCCGCAGCCAGATCCTGGTGCACCGCCAGTTGAGCCTGCTGGACAGCATGGAGCGCCGGTCAGAGGACCCGAACGAACTGAGCGACCTCTTCCAGCTCGACCACCTCACCACCCGTATGCGACGCCACGCGGAGAGCCTGATCATCCTCTCCGGAGCCGCGCCCGGACGCGCCTGGCGGATGCCGGTGTCCCTCACGAACGTGGTGCGGGCGGCCGTCTCCGAGATCGAGGACTACGCGCGCGTGGAAGTGCGCAGGCTCCCCGAGACCTCGGTCGTCGGCGCGGCCGTCGCCGACCTGACCCATCTGCTCGCCGAACTGGTCGAGAACGCCGCACAGTTCTCCCCGCCGCACACGCGCGTGCGCATCACCGGCGAGCCCGTCGGCAACGGCTACGCCGTCGAGATCGAGGACCGCGGCCTGGGCATGGGCAAGGACACCCTCGACGAGGCGAACCGGCGCATCGAGCAGTCCGAGGCGCTCGACCTGTTCGACAGCGACCGGCTCGGCCTCTTCGTCGTCAGCAGGCTCGCGGCGCGCCAGGGCGTCAAAGTCCATCTGCGTCCTTCTCCCTACGGCGGCACCACCGCGGTGGTCCTGCTCCCGACCGGCCTCCTGCACAGCGGCCCGGCAGACGGTGCCGCCGGCTTCACCGCACAGCCGTGGCAACCGGCGGAACACGCGTACGCGCGCGTGCCCGGTGCCGCGCCGCCTCAGGCATCCGTCGCCGCCGCGGTGGACCGGCCCGCTCTCGTCGCCACCGACCGGGCGGAGCCCGCACCGGCGCCCGGAAACTCGCCTTTCGGAGTCAGACCGGCGCCCGAAGACGCGCCCTCCGGGGCCGGTCCGGCACGCGAAAACGCGCCTCCCGGAGCCGGTCCGGCCACCGACCTCACGCGCCCCGGAGTCACGGCCCTGCGACTGCACCGCACGACGGAAGCCTCCGGGCCCGCCGAAGACCTCCCGCGCCGGGTGCGGCAGGCGAGCCTCGTCCCGCAACTGCGCGGGCAGCGGCCCGAGGAACCGGCCGGGACGTCCGGGTCCGCCGACGACGACCGGCGCACCCCCGAACTCGTACGGGACCGCATGGCCGCCTACCGCGCCGGATGGGCGCGTGGCGGCGGCCGGCCACCCGGCCGCGGCGCCGGGCCGGGCCGAGGAGCGGTCCGAGACAGCAGCGAAGGAGACCCAGCATGATCCAGGACCCCAACACCGGGGCCGTCCGTCGCTCCGGCGAACTCGACTGGCTGCTGGACGACCTGGTGGCACGCGTGGGCGAGGTACGGCACGCCGTGGTGCTCTCGAACGACGGCCTCGCCATCGGCGCCTCGACCGGCCTGGCCCGGGAGGACGCCGAGCACCTGGCCGCCGTGGCGTCGGGCTTCAACAGCCTCGCCAAGGGCGCGGGCCGGCACTTCGGTGCGGGCGGGGTGCGCCAGACCATGGTGGAGATGGACGACGCGTTCCTGTTCGTCGCCGCGGCCGGAGACGGCTCGTGCCTCGCCGTCCTCACCGCCGTGACCGCGGACATCGGACTGATCGCCTACGAGATGGCACGGCTCGTCAGGCGGGTCGGCGAGCACCTCTACACGCCGCCGCGCGCCACCGCCCGGCCGCCGGCCGCCGGATGAGCGGGAAAGACGAGCCGGAAAGGCGAACGGCACAGATGAGTGACGACACGACGGGCGCCGCGCCCGAGCCGGGCAGTCAGTGGTACGACGGCGAGGCCGGTCCCCTGGTCCGCCCGTACGCCATGACCGGCGGCCGCACCAAGCCCGGCCCGACCGGAGTGCGGTTCGACCTGATCGCCCTCGTCACACTCGACCCCGGCGCGTCCGCGGCGGACGACGACACACTCGGCCCCGAACACCGGGCACTCATCGACCTGTGCCGCACGGAGACGCAGTCGGTCGCCGAACTCGCCGCGGGCACCGACCTTCCCGTGGCGGTGGTGCGGGTGCTGCTCGGCGACCTTCTGGAGCTGGGCCGGGTCTCGGTCAGCCGCCCGGTGCCGCCGGCCCAACTGCCCGACGAACGGATTCTGCGCGAGGTCATCGCCGGATTGCGAGCACTGTAGATGAAGCGGGACGGCGAGCAGCGCGGATGAAGACGCGGAACGAACCGGGCGTGAGCCGACCACGACGCTCGCCATCATGTCAAAGCCCCCGGAACGGAGTTGTGGTCGTCATGATGCGCACCAGGCACACGGACGTCGATCGCGGTCGGCGCTCCGGAAGGAAGTGATCATGGTCTCCGAGCACTCCACCACGGTCGACGACGAGGCCGCGCTGGCGCTGAAGATACTCGTCGCCGGCGGATTCGGCGTCGGCAAGACGACGCTGGTCGGCGCGGTCAGCGAGATCCGGCCGCTGCGCACCGAGGAACTGCTGAGCGAAGCCGGTCAGTGGGTGGACGACACCGACGGCGTGGATCGCAAGGTCACCACGACCGTCGCCATGGACTTCGGACGCATCACCATCCGTTCCGGCCTCTCCCTCTACCTCTTCGGCACACCGGGCCAGGACCGCTTCTGGTTCCTGTGGGACGAACTGGCGCAGGGCGCCCTCGGTGCCGTGGTCCTCGCGGACACCCGGCGGCTGGCCGACTGCTTCCCCGCTGTCGACTACTTCGAGCACCGGCGCATTCCGTTCGTCGTGGCCGTCAACTGCTTCACCGGGGCCCGCGGTCACGCCGCCGAGGACGTGTCCCGCGCCCTCGACCTCGACTCGGGCACGCCCGTGGTCCTGTGTGACGCCCGAGACCGGGACTCCGGCAAGGAGGTGCTGATCCGCCTGGTCGAGTACGCCGGGCGGATGCACACCGCCCGGCTCCTCGACTCCACGGGCTGAAGAGCCGCCGGGCGGAAAGCCACCGGGTTGAAGGGCCGTCAGGCCGCCAAGTCCCGGACCGCCACCACCTTGTCCACGGCCATGCGGACCAGCAGTTCGCCGGGAACCCCGTTGCGGGCACCGAACTCCTCCGCCCGGTCCTCACCCATGTACCTGGCCCCGATCCTGGTCGCCCACTGCCGGACCTCGCCCAGATCCTCCGACAGCCGGGCCCGTCCGCTCAGCACGACGAAGTGGAACGGCGGCCGGTCGTCGTCCACGCACAGGGCGACCCGCCCGTCACGGGCCAGGTTGCGCCCCTTCACCGTCTCCTTCCCGGTGTTGAAGACCACCTCGTCCCCGTCCAGCACGAACCAGACCGGGGCCACGTGCGGGCTCCCGTCGGCGCGTACGGTCGACAGCTTGCCGGTGCGGGTCCCGTACGAGACGAACGCCCGCCATTCCTCATCGGTCATCTTCTCTGCCATGCCCCCATCCTCCTTGCCGGGACGACGGCCGTGGGGAAGGCTGGCTGAGGGATCCTCCGGCCAGGGGGAGACATCACACGGGGAGACCGAGCATGGCGCAGAACCAGGGACTCGGCTGGTTGCTCGACGACCTGACCGAGCGCGTGGAGCACGTACGACATGCACTGGTCCTGTCGAACGACGGGCTGGTGACGGGGGCGAGCACGGGGCTGCGCCGCGAGGACGCGGAACACCTCGCGGCGATAGCCTCCGGGCTGCACAGCCTCGCCAAGGGGTCGGGACGCCACTTCGGCGCGGGCAACGTGCGCCAGACCATGATCGAATACGACGACGCGGTGCTCTTCGTCACCGCCGCGGGCTCCGGCAGCTGCCTGTGCGTGCTCAGCGGCGCCGAGGTGGACATCGGCCAGATCGCCTACGAGATGACCCTGCTCGTCAACCGGGTCGGCGAACACCTCGGCGTGGACGCCCGACAGCCCGAGCGCGATCCGACCTCAGAGCACTGACCTGCACGTTTGTTGTGCACCGTGGAGTTATCCACAGGCTCGCCACGGCATCCGTCCGAACGGCTAACGTCGTGGGTCACGGCGCACGCACCCAGCGTGAGCACTGACTCCACGGGGGAGTACCACCATGCCGGTCGGCACTGTCGCACCAACTCACCACCTCACCCTTGCCCCGAGCCGCGCCGCACGCGAACTGGGCCTCAAACGCGGCGAGTTCCAGCTCGCCGCGCATCTCGGACGCATCCGGACCGTGCCGGACCCGGGCGGCGCAGGCCGACGCGTCCCACGAGCGGAGATCGACCGGCTGCGCGCGACCGAGGGCTTCCCCGAGGCGCTTCGCCAGAGCGTCGCGACCGTGGGTACCACGGCGGGCGCGGCCCTCGTCGATGTGCCGGCCGGTCGGTTCACCCGTCTCGCACGCCTGGGCCTGATGACGCCCGTGACCTTCTATGTCAACCGCTATCGTGCGGTGGTCTGGCACTATCTGGCCGACGAACTACGGGAGTTCGCGGCCGACGGCAAGAGCGCCGCGCTGCTGACCGGCCGGATGCCCGAGGGGCTGCGCGACCAGCTCGCGGCGGGCCTGGATCTGCGTGCCCGCAACTGGCGCGGACGCCATCTGGGGTTCCTGCTGCGGCAGGCCGACGATCCATGGGAGCGCGCCGGGGCCGTGGCCGCCTTCCTCGACCCCGCCCACCTCGTGGACCTCGTCCCGGACCCCTACGAGCGCTCCCATCTGCACCGCTTCCGCCCGGGGCCGCCCGCCCACGGCACGCCGGAATCGCCCGCCGCACACCTCGCGGAGAAGATCATGACGGCGGAACACCCCGACGAGATCGGTTGGCTGAGGAACGACCTGGCGCGCGCGGTGGACGAGGCACGCGCCCACCGGCCCGCACCCCGACCCGCGGCCCCGCCCGTCCGGCACCCGCCGCGTCCCATCTCGCCGACGGCCCGCAGCAGGGCCGTCACTCCCCGCTGCGACCCACCCGTGGCCGGGGCGGCCGAGCGGCCCCGCGGACTGCTGGGCCGGCTGCGCGGCAGAGGACCCCGGCCCGCGCGGGCGTGAGGGCGTCGCCCGCCGCGCCTACAGGGCCCTGAACAGACCCTCCTGGACGACCGACACGAGCAGTCGCCCCTCCAGGTCGTAGATGCGGCCGCGGGCGAGCCCTCGGCCGCCGGTCGCGATCGGCGACTCCTGGTCGTACAGGAACCACTCGTCCGCGCGGAAGGGACGGTGGAACCACATGGCGTGGTCGAGGGAGGCCAGGTCGAAGGCGCGCGGACCCCACAGCGGTTCGACGGGAATGCGGACCGCGTCGAGCAGGGTCATGTCGCTGGCGTAGGTGAGCGCGCAGGTGTGCACCAGCGGATCGTCGCCCAGCGGGCCCACCGCGCGCATCCACACCGCGCTGCGCGGCTCCGCGTCCTTGATCTCCTCGGCGTTCCAGCGCAGCCGCTCCACATAACGGATGTCGAAGGGCTGACGGCGGGCCATCCGCTCCAACCGATCCGGCAGGGCACCGAGATGCTCGCGGATCTCCTCGGCGACCGTCGGCAGCTCCTTCGGATCCGGCACCTCACGGGCCGGCGGCAGCTGATGCTCGAACGGTCCTTCCTCAGGCTTGTGAAAGGAAGCGGTCAGATTGAAGATGGTGCGCCCCTCTTGCACCGCGGTGACCCGCCGGGTGGTGAACGACCGGCCGTCCCGGACGCGCTCCACCTGGTACACGATCGGCACGCCCGGCCTGCCGGGGCGAAGGAAGTACGCGTGCAGCGAGTGCACCGGTCGGTCACCGTCCGTGGTACGCCCGGCGGCGACCAGTGCCTGGCCGGCGACCTGGCCGCCGAAGACCCGCTGCAAGGACTCCTGCGGGCTGCGGCCACGGAATATGTTGACCTCGATCTGCTGCAGGTCGAGCAGGTCGACGAGCCTTTCGGCCGGGTTCGTCATGGGCGGGACTCTCCAGAGTTCACAGCTGGCCGACGGCGGTGACACGGACGACCGCGCGGCCCTCGGCGTCGGAGGCGGCGAGATCGACTTCCGCGCTGATGCCCCAGTCGTGATCGCCGTTCGGGTCGTCGAAGATCTGACGGACGCGCCACAGACCGTTGTTCGGCTCCTCCTGGATGACGAGCAGCTTGGGGCCACGCGCGTCGGGGCCGGTGCCCAGGTCCTCGTACTCGTCCCAGTACTTGTCCATCGCCTCGCCCCAGGCCTCGGCGTCCCAGCCGGCCTCCGCGTCCATCTCGCCCAGCTCGTCCACCTGGTCGAGGGCGGCGAGTTCCACGCGGCGGAACATCGCGTTGCGGACCAGGACCCGGAAGGCGCGCGCGTTGTTGGTGACCGGCTTGACCTCGTCGGCCTTCTCCTGGGCCTCCTCGGCGGTCATCTCCGCCGGGTTGGCCAGCTGCTCCCACTCGTCCAGCAGGCTGGAGTCGACCTGGCGGACCATCTCGCCGAGCCAGGCGATCAGATCCTCCAGGTCCTCCGACTTCAGATCGTCCGGGACGGTGTGGTCCAGGGCCTTGTAGGCGCCCGCCAGGTAGCGCAGCACGATGCCCTCGGTGCGCGCCAGTTCGTAGAAGGACACCAACTCCGTGAAGGACATCGCCCGTTCGTACATGTCACGGACGACCGACTTCGGCGACAGGGGATGGTCGCCGACCCACGGATGGCTCTTGCGGTAGGTGTTGTACGCGTGGAAGAGCAGCTCTTCCAGGGGCTTGGGGTACGTGACGTCCTGGAGGCGCTCCATGCGCTCCTCGTACTCGACGCCGTCCGCCTTCATCGCTGCGACCGCCTCGCCGCGCGCCTTGTTCTGCTGCGCGACCAGGATCTGCCGCGGATCGTCCAGTGTGGACTCCACGACGGACACCATGTCCAGCGCGTACGACGGCGACTCGGGGTCCAGCAGCTCGAACGCGGCGAGGGCGAACGTGGACAGCGGCTGGTTGAGCGCGAAGTCCTGCTGGAGATCGACGGTGAGCCGGACGATGCGGCCCTCGGCGTCCGGTTTGTCGAGTTTCTCGACGATGCCGCCGTCCAGCAGCGAGCGGTAGATGGCGATCGCCCGCCTGATGTGCCGCAACTGCTGCTTGCGTGGCTCGTGGTTGTCCTCCAGCAGATGACGCATCGCCTCGAACGCGTTGCCGGGCCGGGCGATCACCGACAGCAGCATCGTGTGCGTCACCCGGAAGCGGGAGGTCAGCGGTTCCGGCTCGGAGGCGATGAGCTTCTCGAAGGTGTTGTCCGTCCAGCCGACGAAACCCTCCGGCGCCTTCTTGCGGACCACCTTGCGGCGCTTCTTCGGATCGTCGCCCGCCTTGGCGAGGGCCTTCTCGTTCTCGATGACGTGCTCCGGCGCCTGAGCCACGACCAGACCGGCGGTGTCAAAGCCGGCCCGCCCGGCCCGGCCCGCGATCTGGTGGAACTCACGGGCACGCAGGGTGCGGACCCGACTGCCGTCGTACTTCGTCAGCGCCGTGAACAGCACCGTCCGGATGGGCACATTGACGCCCACGCCGAGGGTGTCCGTGCCGCAGATGACCTTCAGCAGACCGGCCTGGGCGAGCTTTTCCACCAGCCGCCGGTACTTGGGCAGCATGCCGGCGTGGTGCACGCCGATGCCGTGGCGGACGTAACGGGAGAGGTTACGGCCGAACTTGGTGGTGAAGCGGAAGTTGCCGATCAGCTCCGCGATCCGGTCCTTCTCCTCGCGCGAGCACATGTTGATGCTCATCAGCGCCTGCGCCCGCTCCACGGCCTGCGCCTGCGTGAAGTGGACGATGTAGACCGGCGCCTGCCGTGTCTCCAGAAGTTCGGTGAGGGTCTCCGTGAGCGGGGTCAGCCGGTATTCGTAGGACAGGGGGACGGGACGGGTCGCCGAGCGGACCACGGAGGTGGGTCGGCCGGTGCGGCGGGTCAGGTCCTTCTCGAAGAAGGACACGTCGCCGAGCGTGGCCGACATCAGGACGAACTGCGCCTGGGGCAGTTCGAGCAGCGGGATCTGCCAGGCCCAGCCGCGATCGCCCTCCGCGTAGAAGTGGAACTCGTCCATGACGACCTGGCCGACGTCCGCGTTCCTGCCGTCACGCAGCGCGATGGACGCCAGCACCTCGGCGGTACAGCAGATCACGGGGGCATCGGCGTTGACGGAGGCATCGCCGGTCAGCATCCCGACGTTCTCGGTGCCGAAGAGCTTGCACAGCTCGAAGAACTTCTCCGACACGAGGGCCTTGATCGGGGCCGTGTAGAAGGTGACCTCGTCCCGGGCGAGCGCGGCGAAGTGCGCGCCCGCGGCGATCATGCTCTTTCCGGATCCGGTGGGCGTCGACACGATCACGTTGGCGCCGGAGACCACCTCGATCAGCGCCTCCTCCTGATGGGGGTAGAGCGTGAGACCGCGATCCTGCGCCCACGACTCGAAGGCTTCGTAGAGGGCGTCGGGGTCGGCGGTCGGCGGCAGCTGATCGATGAGGGTCACGCACCCATCTTGCCTGGCCTCCCGGCCGATGCGGGAATCGGCTGCGAGCACGAAGATCGCTACCGCTACGCTGAGTCGCCGACGGAGCGTCAACGCACCCGGTCAACTGGACAGCGGCGCAAGAGGAATGGGGCGGGCAACGGCCATGATGGGACCAGCACACTCACTGTCGGGGGCCGCGGCCTGGCTCGGCGTCGGGGCGGCCGCCGCCGCGGCCGGGCACACGATGCCCTGGCCGGTCCTCCTCGTGGGCGCCCTGATCTGTGCCGGTGCCGCGCTCGCTCCGGACCTCGATCACAAGGCGGCCACCATCTCACGCGCCTTCGGACCGCTGTCGCGCTGGCTGTGCGAGATCGTGGACAGGCTCTCCTACGCCGTCTACAAGGCCACCAGGATGAAGGGCGACCCGCGCCGCTCCGGCGGACACCGGACGCTGACGCACACCTGGCTGTGGGCCGTGCTGATCGGCGCGGGTACCTCGTTCCTGGCGATCACCGGCGGCCGTTGGGCGGTGCTGGCGATCCTGTTCGTGCACATGGTGCTGGCGATCGAGGGACTGCTGTGGCGGGCGGCCCGCGGGTCCAGCAGCGACGTCCTCGTGTGGCTGCTGGCCGCGACCACTGCGTGGATCCTCGCGGGCGTCCTGAACGAACCGGGCAACGGCGCCGACTGGCTGTTCACCGAGCCCGGCCAGGAGTACCTGTGGCTGGGGCTGCCCATCGTGCTGGGGGCGCTGGTGCACGACATCGGGGACGCGCTGACCGTCTCCGGATGCCCGATACTGTGGCCGATCCCGGTGGGCCGCAAGCGCTGGTACCCCCTGGGGCCGCCGAAGCCCCTGCGGTTCCGGGCGGGCAGCTGGGTGGAGCTGAAGGTGCTCATGCCGGTGTTCATGCTGCTCGGCGGGGCGGGCTGCGCGGCGGCGCTCAACGTGATCTGAGCGACGGCCCTGACCTGAGCGACGGCCGCGATCTGAGCGAGGACCGTGGGCCGGGTCATGGTCCCGGCGGGCCTCCCCGTGCCCTGACACAGTGGCCGGCGCGTCCGCCGGGGCCGTGGGCCGGCCGGTCCCGCGGCCGGGGATCAGGTCGCCGGGCCGCCGGTGGTGTCCCGGCCGGCTCCGCCGTACCGGCGCTCGAAGCGGGCCACCCGGCCCTCCGAGTCGACCGTGCGCGCCTTGCCCGTGTAGAAGGGGTGACTCTCCGAGGAGATCTCCACGTCCACCACCGGGTAGGTCTGCCCGTCGTCCCAGTCGATGGTCTGGTCGCTGGTGGCGGTGGACCGGGTCAGGAAGGCGTAGCCGGCGGAGCGGTCGCGGAAGACCACGGGGTGGTAGTCGGGCTGCTTGTCCTGCTGCATGGCGGCTCCTCGCACGGGGCGGTCGGCGGGTGGGGGAGGTCGGATTCAGGTGGGCAGGGAGTCCTCGTCCACGACGTGCACCGCGGCCTCCTCGGCCGAGGCGCCCGCGCCGTCGATACCCACGTCGGTGGCGACGAGGGCGCTCTCCTCGTCCTCGTGGGTTCCCTCGTCGGGCGCGACGAGACGACCGGAGCGAAGATCGCCGACCTCGTTGTCGAGCGGTTCGCCGTCGGAGCCCTGGCAGTCGCCGATGCCATCGCCGTCGGGCACGTCGAGATCGGGCAGTTCCTCGGCGAGGCGCTGGTCCAGCGACTCGCCCCGGTGGCCCTCGGCCGCCGTCACACCGGTGTGCTCCACCGCCCAGGGCCGCTCCGGGGGCGACCAGCCCCGGTCGAGAGGATCTTCGACACCGTCGTTGACCAGCGTGTCTTCCGCGTCGAGCAGCCCCGAGTCCTCCTGGATCTCGGATCCGTCCGGCTGGTAGACGTCGTCCCCCCATCCGTCGGAGCTGTTCACGGGTACCTCCAGGTGGTGGGCGTGGCCCCGTCCCACCGCGGTCGGCGGCGGTCCGCCGGCCCGCGGGGCACAGGTCTCACCCGGCTCGAACCCGATGGTTCCCGGGCATCCCCCGAACCGGTGCCGTTCTCCAGACTTCCACTCCGCTTCGGGACCGCGCAACGCCACGGCCCCAGCCCCGCGGACCTGTGCGGCGACCGGCCCCCCGCCATCCGGCTCGGCGCCGGGACGCCGCGGCCGGCCGCCGAACCCGACGGCCGCGCCCCGGTACCGCTCGCCCCACCGCCCGAGCACAAGCACCGCTCAGCCAGGCCAGTGGTCACGGTGCTCGGCTCGGCCGGGCCGTCGGTCGCGGTGCCCCGCGCATCCGAGCCGTCGGTGTCACCGGTGTCACCGGTGTCACTCACGCCGCGTACATGTCACCCACTGCCAGTCCTGCCGTACGTGTCACCCGTGCCAGGACCGCCACAGCGCCGCGTACGCCCCGTCGGCGGCGACCAGTTCGTCGTGGCTGCCCATCTCGCTGATGCGGCCGTTCTCCACGACGGCGATGACGTCGGCGTCATGGGCGGTGTGCAGTCGGTGGGCGATGGCGACCACCGTGCGGCCGTCCAGGACGCGGGCCAGGGAACGTTCGAGGTGGCGGGCCGCACGTGGGTCGAGGAGCGAGGTCGCCTCGTCCAGGACCAGGGTGTGCGGATCGGCCAGCACCAGCCGGGCCAGGGCGATCTGCTGGGCCTGGGCCGGGGTGAGCGCCAGCCCGCCCGAGCCGACCTCGGCGTCCAGCCCGTCGTCCAGGGCCTGGGCCCAGCCGTCCGCGTCGACCGCGCCCAGCGCCGCCCACAGCTGCGCGTCCTCGGCGTCGGCGCGGGCGAGCAGCAGGTTGTCGCGCAGCGTGCCCACGAAGACGTGGTGCTCCTGGTTGACGAGGGCGACGTGCGAGCGGACCTGCTCGGCGGTCATCCGGGACAGCTCGGCACCACCCAGGGTGATCCGGCCGTCGCGGGGCGCGTAGATGCCGGCGAGCAACCTGCCCAGCGTGGACTTGCCCGCGCCCGACGGGCCGACCAAGGCCAGCCGGGTGCCCGGCGCGACCGAGAGGGACACCTTGCGCAGGACGTCGACGCCCTCGCGGTAGCCGAAGTGCACGCGGTCCGCGTGCACGTTCCGCCCGTCGGGGGCGAGCGCGGCGTCCCCGGCGTCCGGCTCGATGTCCCGCACCCCGACCAGCCGCGCCAGGGACACCTGGGCGACCTGCACCTCGTCGTACCAGCGCAGGATCAGATTGACCGGGTCGACGAGCATCTGCGCGATGAGCGCGCCCGTCGTCAGCTGGCCCACGCCGATCCAGCCCTTCAGGACGAAGACACCGCCCGCCATCAGGACCGAGCCGAGGACCACCACATGGGTGAGGCTGACGACCGGGAAGAGCACCGAGCGCAGCCACAGGGTGTAGCGCTCCCAGGCCGTCCACTCCTTGATCCGGCGTTCCGACAGGGCGATGCGCCGGTCGCCGAGGCGATGGGCCTCGACGGTGCGGCCGGCGTCCACGGTCTCGGCGAGCGCGGCGGCCACGGCGGCATAACCGGCGGCCTCCGAACGGTAGCCGGACGGGGCACGCTTGAAGTACCAGCGGCAGCCGATCACCAGCAGCGGCACGGCGAGCAGCACGGCCGCGGCCAGCGGCGGCGCCGTGACGATCAGGCCGCCGAGCAGCAGCACCACCCACACGACACCGATCGTCAGCTGTGGCACGGCCTCGCGCATGGCGTTGGACAGCCGGTCGATGTCCGTGGTGATTCGGGACAGCAGGTCGCCCGTGCCGGCGCGTTCCAGGACGCCCGGCGGCAGCCCGACCGACCGGACGAGGAAGTCCTCGCGCAGGTCGGCCAGCATCCGCTCGCCGAGAATCGCGCCGCGCAGCCGCACCTCGCGCACGAACACGGCCTGTACGGCGAGCGCGAGCACGAACAGCCCGGCGGTCAGGCCCAGATGCAGCTCCCGGGCCTCGTCGGAGAGCCGTTCCACAAGTCCGCCGAGGAGGTAGGGGCCCGCCATGGAGGAGACCACGGCCATCGTGTTGACGGCCATGAGGACGAGGAAGGCACGGCGGTGCCGCCGGAACAACTCGGCCACGTAGGCGCGCACGGTCGTGGTGGCACCGATGGGCAGGGTGGTGGCCGTCGTCGGGGCCGCCGGGTCGTACGCCGGTGGCGCAACGCCGATCATGCGCTCTCCTCGATCTGTTCCAGCGGGTCGTGCGGACCGGCCTCGTCGTCCAGCGGGCGGCGCAGGGCGGCCCGCTCGTGCCGGGGGCCGTGTACGGCCGTCCCGTCCTCGGGCTCGCGGGTCACGACGGCCCGGTACCGGGGCTCGGTGCGCACCAGTTCGCGGTGCACGCCGACCGCCACCACCTCGTCGGTGTGCACCAGCGCGACCCGGTCCGCTCGGTCGAGGAGGAGCGGTGACGAGGTGAACACCACCGTCGTGCGCCCCGTCCGCAGCTCACGCACGCCCTGTGCGATCCGCGCCTCGGTGTGCGAGTCGACGGCGGAGGTCGGCTCGTCCAGCACGAGCACCTCGGGGTCGGTGATCAGCGAACGGGCCAGGGCGAGCCGCTGGCGCTGGCCGCCCGACAGCGACCGTCCGCGTTCCGTGATCCGGGCGTCCATGGGATCCGCGGCGTCCAGGGACCCCTTGACGAGGGCTTCCAGCACGTCCCCGCACTGCGCCGCCGCGAGCGCCGCCTCGGCGCGGACACCGGCGGAGGCCGGCACGTCGAGAAGGCCGCGGAGCGTGCCGGACAGCAGGACCGGGTCCTTGTCCTGGACGAGGACGGCGGTGCGGGCGGTGTCGAGGGGGAGTTCGTCGAGCGGTACGCCGCCGAGCAGCACCGACGGGCCCGGCTCGGCCGGATGGCCGCCCAGCCGTTCGGCGAGCCGCCCCGCCGCGTCCGGGTCCCCGCACACCACGGCGGTGAGCCGGCCCGCGGGTGCGCGCAGACCGGTGGCCGGGTCGTACAGATCACCGCTCGGTACGTCGGCCGCGCGTGAGCCGCCGGCGTCCGTGGTCCGCTCCAGGGACAGTACGCGGGCCGCGCGCTGGGCCGAGGGGCGCGAGAAGGAGTACGCCATGGCGATCTCCTCGAAGTGCCGCAGCGGATAGGTGAGGACCATCACCGCGCTGTAGACGGTGACCAGTTCGCCGACCTCGATCCGTCCCTGCCGGGCGAGATGGATGCCGTGCCAGACGACCGCGATCAGCAGCAGGCCGGGCAGCAGCACCTGGATCGCCGAGATCAGGGCCCACATCCGGGCGCTGCGCACGGCGGCGTGCCGCACCTCCTGGGAGGCGCGGCGGTAGCGGTCGAGGAACAGCCCCTCGCCGCCGATGCCGCGCAGCACGCGCAGTCCGGCGACGGTGTCGGAGGCCAGCTCCGTGGCCCGGCCCGCCTTGGTGCGCTGGACGTCGGCGCGCCGGGTCGCCCGGGGCAGCAGCGGCAGCACCGCGAGGGCCAGCACGGGCAGGCCGACCGCCACGACGACGCCGAGAGCCGGCTGGTAGACGAGCAGGCCCACGCAGACCACGACGACGGTCAGGGCGGCGGCGGTGAAGCGGGAGACGGCCTCGACGAACCAGCCGATCTTCTCGACGTCGCCGGTCGAGACGGCCACCACCTCACCGGCCGCGACCCGCCGGGTCAGCCCCGAACCGAGCTGCGCGGCCTTGCGGGCCAGCAGTTGCTGGACGCGGGCGGCGGCGGTGATCCAGTTGGTGACGGCCGCGCGGTGCAGGAAGGTGTCGCCGACCGCGATGCCGATGCCGCAGATCAGCATCAGTACGCCGGTCAGGGCGAGTCGGCTGCCCGAGCGGTCCACGACGGCCTGGGCGGCGAGCCCGACACAGAACGGCAGCGAGGAGACGGACACGAAATGCAGCAGGCCCCAGCCCAGCGACTTGAGTTGGCCGCCCAGTTGGTTGCGCCCCAGCCACCACAGGAATCGAGGACCTGAACGGGCGTCCGGCACGCCCGGGTCGGGATACGGAAGGTCTTGAATCTGCATGACGTCCCAGTGGCTCGTGTCAGGGAGGAAACGGAGAGGAAGCGGACAGGGGTGACGGCGAGGAGGCGGTAGCAAACCGTGCAAGGTTCGCGTCGGAAGGTGGTGAAAATCAATGGGTTTTCCAGGGCGGTGCCCGCACGCTCTCCGGCCGCGTCCGCCCGCACGCCCCGGTCCGGGCCGACGTCCCGGCCGAGTTCGGCTCCGACTGGCACGACCCGGTGACCGCCGCGCCGCCCCGCGGATGCGGTGACCGCTGGAGCGAGGTACGCCACCGGATCCGGCGGCGGCTGCGAGGAGTACTGGTACCTGACCGTGGCTGACCGGCTGCGTACTCGGCGGGGCCGCGGGCCTTCGACGTGAAGCCGGTCGAGTACGACCTGACCCCCTTCGCCGGGCTGCTCAGCGACGGGCGAGCGCTACCGGTTGTACGGCTCGCACGGCTGCTACGACCGTTCACTGGCGAGTGTCCAGGGAGTGCTCGCCGAGGACGTCGACCGCTGCTGAGCGGGCCCTGCGCCCCCGTGCTGCGGCACCCCACGCCGGCCGCAGTGCTGCGGCACCTCACGCCGGCCGCAGTGCCGGGGCGCCCGCTCCGGTGTTCCGTGTCCGGGGTCCGCTCAGGTCCCGGGGCGCTCAGCAGCGTTCGTCGACCGCCCCGTCGATCAGGGTGTCCAGCAGTCCACCGAGCAGTTCGCGCTGCTCGGCGGAGAGCGGGGCGAGGATCTCCGCAGCCGCCGCCCGGCGCGCGTCGCGCAGCTCGGCGAGCGTCGCGCGCCCGTCGTCGGTCAGCTCGATCCGGGTCACCCGGCGGTTCGTCGGATCCGGCATCCGGCGCACCTTTCCGCTCCCCTCCAGCCCGTCGACCAGGGTGGTCACCGCGCGCGGCACCACCTCCAGGCGGGCGGCGAGGTCGGCCATGCGTGGCGGCGAGCCGTAGTGCGCCAGGGTGCGCAGCAGCCGGGACTGAGCGGGGGTGACACCCAGGTCCCGGCGCTCCAGATGACGCTTCTGGATGCGGTGGACCCGGCGGGTGAGGCGCAGCAGCTGCTCGGCGAGCAGGCCCTCGGGGTCGGGGGTGGTCATGGCGGGAACAATATCAGGACGGCATTCATTGTGAGTGAAGGTAACAATGAGCTATGATCCTCCAGTCGTCGTCGGCCGGTCTGCGTGCCGACGCCCGTTTCACCTCCGTAGGAGCCCATGCATCCCGAACACAACCCCACCTGGACGCCGACCGCCGGTGCGCAGGCACAGCCCCGGCAGGTGCGCCGCATCCTGGCCCTCTTCCGCCCCTACCGCGGGCGGCTCGCGATCGTCGGCGTGCTGGTCGGCGCCTCGTCGCTGGTGTCCGTCGCCACGCCGTTCCTGCTCAAGGAGACCCTGGACGTCGCCATCCCGCAGGGCCGCACCGGTCTGCTGAGCCTGCTTGCGCTCGGCATGATCTTCAGCGCCGTCCTCAACAGCGTCTTCGGCGTGCTGCAGACCCTGATCTCGACGACCGTCGGCCAGCGCGTCATGCACGACCTGCGCACCGCCGTCTACGGCCGCCTCCAGCGCATGTCGCTCGCCTTCTTCACCCGCACCCGCACCGGCGAGGTGCAGTCCCGCATCGCCAACGACATCGGCGGCATGCAGGCCACCGTCACCTCGACCGCGACCTCCCTGGTCTCCAACCTGACCGGCGTGGTCGCCACGATCGTCGCGATGATCGCCCTCGACTGGCGGCTGACCGTCGTCTCCCTGGTCCTGTTGCCGGTGTTCGTGTGGATCGGCCGCCGTGTCGGCAACGAACGCAAGCGGATCACCACCCAGCGTCAGAAGCAGATGGCCGCCATGGCCGCCACCGTCACCGAGTCCCTGTCCGTGAGTGGCATCCTGCTGGGCCGCACGATGGGCCGCGCCGACTCGCTCACGCGGTCCTTCGCCGATGAGTCCGAGCAACTGGTCGACCTGGAGGTCCGGTCCAACATGGCCGGCCGCTGGCGCATGGCCGTGATCACCATCGTCATGGCCGCGATGCCGGCCGTCATCTACTGGGCCGCGGGGATGACGCTCCAACTGGGCGGCCCCCAGGCGTCCATCGGCACCATCGTCGCCTTCGTCTCGCTCCAGCAGGGCCTGTTCCGCCCGGCCGTGAGCCTGCTGGCGACCGGTGTGCAGATCCAGACCTCGCTCGCCCTCTTCCAGCGCATCTTCGAGTACCTCGACCTGCCGATCGACATCACCGAGCGCGACGAGCCCGTCCATCTGGACCGGGTCAAGGGCGAGGTCCGGTTCGAGGACGTCGAGTTCCGGTACGACGCCGAGGGCGCCCCCGTGCTGGCCGGCATCGACATCACCGTCCCCGCGGGCGGCAGCCTGGCGATCGTCGGCCCGACCGGCGCGGGCAAGTCCACGCTCGGCTACCTGGTGCCGCGGTTGTACGACGTCACCGGGGGCCGGGTCACCCTGGACGGCATCGACGTGCGCGACCTCGACTTCGACACCCTCGCCCGGACGGTCGGCGTCGTCTCGCAGGAGACGTACCTCTTCCACGCCTCGGTCGCCGACAACCTCCGCTTCGCCAAGCCGGACGCCACCGACGAGGAACTGCACGCCGCGGCGAAGGCGGCCCAGATCCACGACCACATCGCGGCGCTGCCCGACGGCTACGACACGATCGTCGGCGAGCGCGGCCACCGCTTCTCCGGCGGGGAGAAGCAGCGGCTGGCCATCGCCCGGACCATCCTGCGCGATCCACCGGTCCTGATCCTCGACGAGGCGACCAGCGCCCTGGACACCCGCACCGAGCACGCCGTTCAGGAGGCCATCGACGCCCTGTCCGCCAACCGGACGACGCTCACCATCGCGCACCGCCTCTCCACCGTCCGCGGGGCCGACCAGATCGTGGTCCTCGATACCGGACGGGTGGCCGAACGGGGCACGCACGAGCAGCTGTTGGGGCTGGGCGGGCGGTACGCGGCCCTGGTCCGCCGGGACGCGCAACTGGAACCGACAAGCTGAAGATATGCCAGGTTTGCGGAGGTGTGCGGGTTAACGTGCCCGCATGCAGATGAACACTCCGCCACGGAGCACGATGCGACTCACGCGCCGGGGCAAGCTCGTCCTCCTTGTGACCGGCGTCGTCGTGGCCGGCACCGCCGTGGCGGTGCCGCTGCTGACCCTGGGCGAGGAGCCGCGGGCCGGCAGCCTGGTCATCCCGGAGGGCTGGCGCGCGAGCCAGGTCTACGAAGCCGTCGACAAGGCGCTCGCCCTGCCCGCGGGCAGCACCGCGAAGTCCATCGACAAGGCCGGTCTCAAACTGCCCCATGACGCCGACGGCAACCCGGAGGGCTATCTCTTCCCGGCGACGTACCGCGTCGACAAGGACAGCACGCCCCAGACGCTGCTGCAACGAATGATCGACACCGCGAACGACAAGTTCGACGTCGCCCCCGTGGCGGCCGGCGCCCAGCGCAACGCGATGAACGTCTACCAGGCGATCACCATCGCGAGCATCGTGCAGGCCGAGGCCGCCTCCAGGACCGACATGGGGAAGGTCGCCCGGGTCGTCCTCAACCGGCTGCAGCGCGGCATGCCGTTGCAGATGGACTCCACCCTCAACTACGCGCTGCGCCGGCACTCCGTCCGCACCAGCCTGGACGACACCCGGGTCGACAGCCCCTACAACTCCTACCAGCGCATGGGCCTGCCGCCGACGCCGATCGACAACCCGGGCGAGGACGCGATGCGCGCCACGCTCAACCCGACACCGGGTGACTGGCTGTACTTCGTCACGGTCAAGCCGGGTGACACCCGCTTCACCGACGACTACGCGGAGCACCAGCGCAACGTTGCGGAGTTCAACGCGCTCCACCAGAAGAGGAGCGAGACGCCGCACAGTCCGAGCGCGACGGCATCGCGGTCCGGGGCCACGTAGTCCCCGGGGCGAGCCGACGCGACGTCACGCGGCGAGGGGCTGCGCGTCAAGCAGCCGTCTGATGTCCCGCACGGCGGCGCGCCCCGCCCGGTTGGCGCCGATGGTGCTCGCCGACGGGCCGTAGCCGACCAGGTGGATCCGCGGATCGGCGACCACACGGGTCCCCTCGACCCGGATCCCGCCGCCCGGCGCGCGCAGCCGCAGCGGCGTCAGATGGTCGAGGGCGGCCCGGAACCCGGTCGCCCACAGGATCACGTCGGCCTCGACGTGCCGCCCTCCGCCGAGCCCGGGGGACCCCAGCCACTGGACCCCGTCCGGGGTGATCCGGTCGAACATCGGCTGCCGGTCCAGGACGCCGTCCCGCAGCCCCTGCCGGATGGCGTCGTTGAGGGGCAGGCCGGTGACCGAGACCACGCTCCGGGGCGGCAGTCCCTGCCGCACCCGCTCCTCGACCAGGGCCACCGCGGCCCGGCCCGCACCCTCGTCGAACGGACCTTCCCGGAAGACCGGCGGACGCCGGGTGACCCAGGTGGTGGCCGCCGCGTACGGCGCGATCTCCAGGAGGTGCTGAGTGCCGGACGCGCCGCCGCCCACCACGACCACCCGCTGCCCGGCGAACTCCTCGGGCCCCGCGTACTGCGCGGTGTGCAACTGCCGTCCGCGGAAAGTGTCCTGTCCCGGGTAGCGCGGCCAGAACGGCCGGTCCCAGGTGCCGGTGGCGTTGATCAGGGCCCGCGTGGACCAGGTGCCGTCCGAGGTCTCCACGAGCAGTCGCCCGTCCGGACCCTCTCGCACCGCGCGGACGTCCACCGGCCGCCGCACCCGCAGGTCGAAGGCCCGCTCGTAGGCGTCGAAGTAGCCGCCGATGATCTCGGCCGACGGCCGTGCCGGATCGGCGTCGGTCAGCTCCATGCCCGGCAGCGAGTGCATCCCGTGCACCTTGCCGTACGTCAGCGACGGCCAGCGGAACTGCCAGGCGCCGCCCGGCGCGGGGGAGTGGTCGAGGACCACGAAGTCGCGGTCCGGCTCGAAGCCGGTGCGCCGCAGGTGATAGGCGCTGGACAGGCCGGCCTGCCCAGCGCCCGTGACGACAACCTCGACCTCGCGCTCGTTGTTCACGTTCCTGCCAACGGCACCGTGGCCGGGGATCTTCCCGCGCGCCGGTCAGCCGCCGCCCGCCACCGGGATCGACGCCCCCGCTGGTACCCGCGCCCGCGGCGAACACGGGCGGGCTGTTGCCGACGCCACCGGTGTCGACGACCTCGGCGTTGACGGCCTTCGGCAACGACAGGCCGGACCAGGGCGAGGGACGGGGCGATGGGCAGGAGCTGCGCGGCGGGGACGGGGCGACGTCGCATGGGGCCCGTTCGGGTCCGGGGGAGCGCGGCGGCCGCAGGGGGGATCCGGGCCGGAGCGGCGGGGGTGCAGCCGGCTTCGGGGCGGGTCCGGGCTGCCGAGCGGAAGTCAGTCGGCTTCGGTGGCGGTACTGACGCCGGGCCGCTCCAGCAGGCGGGCGCGCGGAGGTCAGTTTGGCGGTCGGGCGACGGCCTGAACCCGGCCGCATGCGCGAGGATGGTGGCATGTCAGATGCCTTCACCACGCGCGTGCTGAACGTCGCCACCGGCTCCCGGGAGCGGATCGTCGACCTCACCGGCGACTGCGAGGCCTTCCTGCAGGAGACGGCGGCCGGCCGCGACGGCCTCCTCAACATCTTCGTACCGCATGCCACCGCGGGGATCGCCGTCATCGAGACCGGCGCAGGCAGCGACGACGACCTGCTGGCCGCCCTGCACACCCTGCTGCCCGCGGACGACCGCTGGCAGCACCGGCACGGCAGCCCCGGCCACGGCCGCGACCACGTCCTCCCCGCGATCGTCCCCCCGCACACGACCCTGCCGGTGCTGCGCGGCCGACTGGAACTCGGAACGTGGCAGTCCGTGTGCCTGGTGGACACCAACCGCGACAACCCGAACCGTCAGGTCCGGCTGAGCTTTCTGGGTGGGTGATCCGGGGCGGACGGCGCCGGTGCCGGGCGTCGGGGCTAGGCGGGCGGGGCTAGGGGGGCGGGTCTGACAGGGATGCACGGTCCCGGGCCGTGCGTACCGCCCGTGACAGCGAGGCGACGTCGTACGCGCCGTGGTGCCGCCGGCCGTTGACGAAGAACGTCGGCGTGCCGGAGACCCCGCTCAGATCGGCCGACTCCACGTCCTCGGCCACCCGTTCCGCGCCGGCCCGCGCCCGCAGGTCGCGGCGGAACGCCGCCATGTCGAGCCCGGTCCGCTCGGCGTGCTCAAGGAGATCCTTCACCCGCAGGCTCCCCTGGTGACTGATCAGGACGTCGTGCAGCTCCCAGTAGCGGCCCTGCAACGCGGCCGCCTCCACGGCCTCCGCGGCGAGCTGCGCGTCGGGGTGGACGTCCGTCAGGGGCAGATGCCGCCAGACGTAGCGCAGGTCGTCGCCGAACTCGGCCAGCAACGCGCGCACCACCGGCTCCGCCCGTCCGCAGTACGGGCATTCGTAGTCGCCGTACTCGACCAGGGTCACCGGAGCGTCGAGCGGACCGCGCACATGGTCGCGCGCCGTGTCGACGGGATCGCTCAGATCGACGAGCGGCTGCGCCTCGCCCAGCAGGGCCCGGGTCCGCCGGCGCGCGGGCAGCAGGGCGATGCTCCGCGTCAGGACCCAGGAGATCAGGCAGGACAGCACGACGGCCGCCAGAATGCCGGCCTTCGCCTGTTCCAGCCGCTGACCGTGGAAGGCGAGCGTGGCGATCAGCAGCGCCACCGTGAAGCCCACCCCGGCGAGGCTGCCGCCCACGGCGACCGCGCCCCAGCCCACCGCCGGCCGCAGCCGGCCCCGGCTCACCCGGGCCGCCACCCACGTGGCGCCCAGGATGCCCGCCGGCTTGCCCAGGACGTAGCCGCACACGATGCCCAGCGTGACGGGCGAGGCGAACGCCGCCGCGATCCGGTCGGCGCTGATCGTCAGACCCGCGTTGGCCAGCGCGAACAGCGGCACGATGACATGGCTCGTCCACGGGTGGACCATCCGCTGCAGCCGCTCGTTGGGCGAGAGGGCAAAGGCCAGACCGCGGCGCAGGGTGCGTTCCAGCTCCGGCGTCGGCTGCTCCCGAAAGCCCCGGAACAGCCGGGTGACCCGCTCCAGGGCGTGCCGCTCGGCCGGATGGGCGTACGTCAGCAGCCCCAGGACCAGGCCGCTCACCACCGGGTCCACCCCCGACCGCAGCAGCGCGCCCCACAGGGCCACCCCCAGGACCGCGTCCACCCCGGTGATCCGGACACCGGCCAGGCGCAGCGCGAGAAGCAGGGCGAGGATGCCGAGCGCGATACCCAGCGCGGGGAGCCGGACCGTGCCGCTGTAGGCGAGGGCGATGACGACCAGCGCCACGAGGTCGTCGGTGACCGCGACGGTGAGCAGGAAGACGCGCAGGCCGCCCGGCAGCCGGGGACCGAGCACGGCGAGCATGCCGAGGGCGAAGGCCGTGTCGGTGGACATGGCGGCGCCCCAGCCGTGCGCCGAGTCCAGTCCGGCGTTGAAGCCGAGGTAGATCACGACCGGGACGAGCATGCCGCTGACCCCGGCGACCACCGAGAGCACGAGGCGGCGCCGCTCGCGCAGTTCCCCGACGTCGACCTCGCGGCGGGCCTCCAGTCCCACGACGAAGAAGAACAGCGTCATCAGACCGCTGTTCACCCACTCGCGCAGCTCAAGCGAGACACCGGCCGAACCGATCGTCAGCGACATGTGCGTCCGCCACCACGCCGCGTAGCCGCCGGGGGAGACGTTGGCCCAGACGAGGGCCGCGATCACCGCGCCGAGCAGCACGGCGGCACTGCCGGTCTCGGTCCGCAGGAAGGCGCGCAGGGGGCTGCGCGGACCCGCGCCGCACGCGGTCTGTCCGGTCATGGACACGGTCCCGGACGGTGCGGCGGGACCGGTCGGCTCTGGCGGCACGTCGTGCACCCGCATCCCGATCAGTCGACGAGGACCCCGGCCGGGTCGATGGGCGAGGAACCGGCCGGGCGGGGGCGGCCGTCCTCCAGGACGGGCACGCGGCACCGGCGGGCCTGGACGGAGCCGGATGCCGTCGCGTGCGTGCCAGTTTAGTGAGGGGCCGCCGCGGGGCCGGCAATCGACGGCGGCCTTCTCCCCGCGGGCGGGCAGAATTTGCGTCGCTGTGCAAGTATGGAGGGGTGCCGGAAGCCCGGAGGACCGGGTGCCCGTCGACCGAGGAGGAGGTGAGCGACATGGATCGCAGCAGCAGTAGTCCGGGCCGCGCAAGGCCCCGCACCCCCATGTCCCCCCGCTCCTCGGGCACCCGGTAGCCCCCCGCCTCGTACGGCGGCTGCCATGCCCTCGACCCGCCCCGCCGCGACGGGGAAGGGAAGGTATCCATGGCGAACCCGACCACCTTCGGCCGCGCCCTCCGCCTCGCCGTCGGCGTCGCCTCCTGCGCGGTGTCCGGCACCGGCTTTCCCGACGCGGGGGGAGCCCGTCGCCTCAACTCGGGCGCCACACGGCGGTGTTCGGCTGCCGCCGGTCGGCCGGGGCCGTGCACCGGCGGGGGACCGGCCCCCCGCGGGCTGCCGGTGCCGCGCGACGGCGAGGACACCGGCGCCGTGCGCGCCCGCGTCTGCCGCAGCGGTGAGCCCGCCCGCCTCCTGGAACGGCTCGTCGCCCGGCTCCTCCCGGAGCCCGGCGTGCTCGACCTGTACCGGCACCCGGACCATGGCTCGTTCGGCACGGAACGGGAGGCGACGGCGGCATGAACGACCTCGACACCCAGAGCGCACGACGCTCCGTCCGCCGCGCCGCCCGACGCCTGGCGGAGGACGCACCCAAACTCGTCGTCGGCTCCGCGGACGCGTACCGGACCGGCCTCGCCACCCGCGCCGCCGACCTGCGCCGGGCCGTGCTCGCTGCCTGGCTCACCGGCGTGCCCGAACACGTCATAGCCGCCGACGGCGGCCTGTCCCCGGCCGTCGTGCACGAGTGGATCTGCGCCGGGACCCCGCCCGCGGATCCCGTCGACGGACCGGGGTGAGGCACGACGTCCCACTCGGGCCGGAGTGCCGGCGTCAGGAGGCGGCCCGGCACCCCGATGTCGGCGTGGTCGGCGTGGTCGGCGAGGACGGCCCCGGCCCGGAGGACGGCCCCGGTCCGGGGGACGGGGCCCGGTCCGGGGGACGGGGGGCCAGGTCCGGGCCGGCGGGCGATCTTGGTAGCCTGGCCGGGCCAGTCGTGCCACATCCGAGGCCAGGGAATCCGGTGTGAATCCGGAACTGACGCGCAGCGGTGAGGGGGACGGGCAGGGCACACCAAGCCACTGGGAGGGGTTCGGGCCGGCCGCGAGGCCGGCGCGGGGCCGTACCGGGAAGGCGCCCCGTCCGGACGAACCCGAGTCCGAAGACCTGCTGGCACCTCCGCGCCCCGTGCGCGGAGGACGTCCGTAGGCCAGGCTCCGCGTACGAGCCCCGACACCCGAGGCATGCCCATGCTGCGTTCCGCGTTCCGTCCCGCCCTGCTGTTGCTCACTCCGGCGCTGCTGCTGACCGCGTGCGGCGGCTCCGCCGGATCCGCCCCGGACTCCCGCCGCTCCGCCGCCGGTTACCCCCGCACGATCGACAACTGCGGCCACCCGGTCACCCTGACGTCGGCCCCCGAACAAGCCGTCTCCCTCAACCAGGGCAGCACCGAGATCCTGCTCTCCCTCGGCCTCGGGGACCGTCTCGCCGGCACCGCCACCTGGACCGACCCGGTGATGAAGGGCCTGGAGAAGGCCAACGCGTCCGTGCCCCGGCTCGCCGAGAACAACCCCTCCTTCGAGAAGGTGCTCGACGCCGAACCCGACTTCGTCACCGCGTCGTTCGTCTCGACCCTCGGCCAGGGCGGCGTCGCCACCCGCGAGCAGTTCGAGAAGCTGGGCGTGCCCACGTACGTCTCCCCGTCCGACTGCGCCGCCGGCAAGGACAACGCCGCCGGCGGCGACGGCTCCCGCAGCGCCCCGCTCACCCTCGACACCGTGTACGGCGAGATACGCGACCTGGCCCGCGCGTTCGGCGTCGACGAACGCGGAGACCGGCTCGTCGCAGGCCTGAAGGAACGGGTGCGGGCGGCCACCGCCGGCCTCGACGCCTCCGGTGTCTCGCTCATGTACTGGTTCGCCAACTCCCAGTCGCCCTACCTGGCCGGCTGCTGCGGCGCCCCCGGCGCCATCACCCGGGCCGTCGGCGCCGACAACGTGTTCTCCGACACCCACGACGAGTGGCCCCAGATCAACTGGGAGACCGTCGCCGACCGCGATCCGGACGTCATCGTCCTCGGCGACCTGACCCGCAGGTCCCAGACGGCCGAGACCGCCAAGGCCAAGATCCGCTTCCTGGAGACCGACCCCGCCACCCGCAATCTCACCGCCGTCAGGAAGAAGCGGTACATCCTGCTCAGCGGGCAGGCCATGAACCCGTCCATCCGCACGGTCGAGGGGATCGAACGGGTCGCCGCCGGACTGCGCGACCTCGGGCTCGCCAAGTGAACCTCCGCGCCTCGCTGTTGACCGCCGGCGGGCTGCTCGCGGTGACCGCTTCGGTGGCGTTCGCCGTGACCATCGGCCCCGCCGACATCTCCACGGGCGACGTCTGGGCCTGCGTCGCCGCCCATCTCGGCTTCGGCGACAGCACATTGGCGCCGCTGCGGGACGGCATCGTATGGAACCTGCGCATGCCCCGCACCCTGTTGGCCGCCCTCTGCGGCGCGGGCCTCGCGGTGTGCGGAGCGGTCATGCAGTCCCTGCTGCGCAATCCGCTCGCCGACCCGTTCGTGCTCGGGGTGTCCTCCGGGGCGTCCACCGGCGCGGTCGCCGTGGTCGTGCTCGGGATCGGCGGGGGAGCGGTGTCCCTGTCGGCGGGTGCGTTCGCCGGCGCCCTGCTGGCCTTCGGGCTCGTCCTCGTGCTCGGCCACACCCTGGGCGGCGCCCCCGACCGGGTGGTGCTCTCCGGTGTGGCGGCCATGCAACTGTTCTCCGCGCTCACCTCGTTCACCGTCCTGACGTCGGCGGACGCGGAGACCACCCGAGGCGTGCTGTTCTGGCTGCTCGGCTCGCTGACCGGCGCCGGCTGGGGCGAGGTGCTGCTGTGCGCGGTCGTGCTCACCGCCGTTCTCGTGGTCTGCCTCGGGCACGCCCGCACCCTGGACGCGTTCGCGTTCGGTGAGGACGCCGCGGCGGCGCTCGGTGTACGCGTCGCCCGCACCCGGCTGGTCCTGCTGTGCGCGACCGCGCTGCTGACCGCGACACTCGTCAGTTGCACCGGGGCGATCGGCTTCGTCGGCCTGGTGCTGCCGCACGCGGCCCGCGCGCTCACCGGTTCCGGCCACGCCCGGCTGCTGCCGGTCACGGCACTGGCCGGAGCCGTCTTCCTGGTGTGGGCGGACACGGTCGCCCGTACCGTCATCGATCCCCAGGAGGTGCCGGTGGGCGTGGTGACGTCGCTGATCGGCGTACCGGCGTTCGTGGCGGTCCTGTACCGCGGACGGAGGCGGACATGACCGGCCCGGACCCCACGGCCGACCGGAACACCCCACCCGGTCTGCGCGCGGAGCGCGTCGCGCGCCGCATCGACGGCCGGATCATCGTCGACGGCGTCACCCTCGCCCCCCGCCTTGGGCAGACGATCGGCCTGCTCGGCCCCAACGGCAGCGGCAAGTCGACCCTGTTGAGACTGCTCGCCGGAGTGTTCGCGCCCACCGCGGGAGTCGTCACCCTGGACGGCCGCCCGCTGGCCCGGGTCGGCCGGCGGGCCACCGCGCGACGCATCGCCACCGTCGAACAGCATGCGCACACCCAGACCGAGCTGACCGTCCGGGACGTCGTCGCCCTGGGCCGCATCCCGCACCGGCGGGCCTGGGCAGCGGCCGGTGCCGACGACGCGCGCGCGGTCGCCGACGCACTGGCCCGCACCGGGCTGACCGAGCGGGCCGGCCAGTTCTGGCACACCCTGTCCGGCGGCGAGCGCCAGCGCGCGCAGATCGCCCGTGCCCTCGCCCAGCAACCCCGCGAACTGCTGCTGGACGAACCCACCAACCACCTCGACATCCAGCACCAGTTGGACCTGCTGGACCTCGTCGCCGGCCTGCCGGTCACCACCGTGATCGCGCTGCACGACCTGAACCTGGCCGCGATGTACTGCGACCGGCTGCTCGTCCTGCAAGACGGCCGGGCGGTCGCGGAAGGCACCCCGTCCACGGTCCTCACGCCCGCCCTCATCGAGCGGGTCTACGGCGTCCGGGCCGAGGTCACCCAGCACCCCGGCCACCCGGTGATCCGCTTCCTGCGCCGGACGACCCGCGGTGCGGACGGGCCCGCCTGACCGGATCCGGCACCGATGGCGGTGTGCTCTGGATCACATGGGGTGAATTGAGTGTGTGACGGGGACAGGATCCGTACCCAGGAGTGACGACCGATGCCCTGACCCGAGGATGAGGCGCCATGACCGCAGGGTGGTGTTCTCGCACGGTACGGGCCGCGCTGTTCGCGGCCGTCTCCGTGCTGCTCGCCGCCCTGGGCCACGTTCTGATGTCCGGCCGCCACGTGCCCGCGTGGGCGGTGGCCGCCGGGGTCGTCGCGGCCGGTGCGGCGGGCTGGTGCCTGGCGGGCCGTGAGCGGGGGCTGCCGCTGATCGTGACGGCGGTGGTCGCCGCCCAGACGGCGCTCCACTCGGCGTTCTCCCTCGCCCAGCGGGCATCCGGGGACACGGGGGCCATGGGCGTGAACCCCGTGGGCGTGAACTCCATGGCCATCGACCCCATGGCCATCGACCCCATGGGTTCGGGCTCCATGGGCAGGGAGTCCGTGGACATGGGCTCCATGGATACGGGCGTGGCCCACATGAGTGTCGGACACATGGGCGGTGGGCACATGGGCGCCGGCCATATGGGCCTGGGCCCCATGGATCATCTGGGCCATCCAACGGCCGGCACCTCCTCGTTCGGCATGCTCGTCGCGCATCTGCTGGCCGCCGTGCTGTGCGGCCTGTGGCTGGCCCATGGCGAGCGGGCCGCCTTCCGCGTCCTGCGGGCGGTGGCCGCCAGGCTCGCCGCTCCGCTGCGCCTGCTGCTCGCCCCGCCCGGCACCCCGGACGGCCCGCGCGTCCGCGTGCGCCGCCTCCGCTGCGACCGGGCGCCGCGGCTCCTGCTTCTCGTCCATGCGATCACCACACGGGGGCCGCCCACGGGAACCGCTGTCGCCTGACGACAGCCGGTTCCCCGGGGCCGCCCCCGCGCGCCCCGGGTCCCGGCCGTACGCCCGCACGCGCCGTGGCGCCCCGGGACGCGGCCGTCTCCCCGCTCACCGGAACATGCCGGTCCGGCCCGTGCTCCCGCGCGTCCGTGACCGGATCCGGACGATCCGAGAAGGACACCAGGTGATTGTTCCTGCCCTGCCCGCCTCGCGCGACGCGAGCGCCGCCCCACCGCCCGGTGACGAGTCGATCACCGCCCGGGCGCTGGCCGCCCGCGGCGGCGATCCGTGGGCCGTCGAGGACTTCGTGCACGCCCTGCACCGGGACGTACGGCGCTTTGTCGCCCACCTGTGCGCCGATCCGCAGGCCGTCGACGACCTGGCGCAGGACACGTTCCTGCGTGCGCTCGGCAGCCTGCACCGGTTCGAGGGGCGCTCGTCGGCCCGGACCTGGCTGCTGGCCATCGCCCGGCGCGCGGTGATCGACAGCCACCGGTACGCCGCCGCCCGGCCCCGCCTCGCCGACGTACCGGACTGGCCGCTGGCCGTGGAGCGGGCGCAGCCCCGGCATCTGCCCGGTTTCGACGACGGTGTCGTCCTGCTGGATCTGCTGGCGGCGCTGCCCGACGAGCGCCGGGAGGCGTTCGTCCTCACCCAGGTGTACGGGCTGGCGTACGCGGAGGCGGCCGAGGTGAGCGACTGTCCCGTGGGCACGGTCCGCTCGCAGGTGGCCCGGGCCCGCACCACGCTCGTGGACCTGCTGACCGATGACGACGGGTCCGCAGCGGCGGCGACCTGACCCAGGCCGGCGGGCGACACCCTCCCGCAGGGCCGCCCACCGCGCACGGCTCGGGCATCCTGGCCGCCGCGCACAACCCCGGTCGTCGGGACCGGCTCCGGCCGGCGCCGTGCGCCCTCCCTACGCTCCGGGCGGCTCGTCCGCTCCTGCGGCCGTGTCGTCGGCCGGGGGCGCCTCCAGGGACAGCACGACGGCGCTGTGCCGTCCGTCCGGAGTGCTGTAGTCGACGGTGTCCCCGGCGTGGTGCCCCAGCAGGGCCCGGCCGAGCGGGCTGTCGGCGGTGACCAGCCGCTGGTCGGAGGGCGCGGCCACCTCGCCGATCCGCAGGGTCTGCGCCGTGCCGTCCGTGAACCGCACCGTGACGGTGCTGCCCACGCCCACCACACCGGGCGGGGGCGGGCCCGCGACGGCCGCGGTGCGCAACCGCTCGCCGATCCGGGAGATCCGGTCGTCGAGCCGGGCGAGATCGGTGGCCCGCTGCAACTCGTCGGCCTGGTCGGCGGTGTCCCCCGTCCCACCGTCGCTGTGCAGCGACGACGCGACCGCCGCCCGCTCGGAGCGCAGGTCGGCCAGCTCCCGCTCCAGCGCCCGACGGGCTTCGGCGCCGATCGGCTCGGGTCCACCGGTCATAACGGCATGATGCGCTCCGCGGTACCCGTCCGCCACCGGCGGTCCCCGACCCGCTCTGCGCATTGCGCTCTTGCCGGGCTCGGCGACTCGCCGTGGCACGGCACGCAGGCAGCCGGGTGCCGCGGCGTCGTGGCTCAGCGCGCAGTTCCCCGCGCCCTTTGGGGCAAGGCCATGAAGTTAGGGATCGGGTCTGTGGCTGCAAGTGGTGTCTGATCTGGGGAATGCCGGACGTGAGGAGCGGAGCCCCGGTAGAACTGGCTGGTCCGCCAAGACAAGCCGTTCACAGCACCGGAGGCTCCGCTGTCGGGTCAGTGTGTCATCAGCCGCAAGATCGCGGTAGCCGATGGTCTTTTCGCTCCGGGGCATCTGGGCGGGCTGACGCAGATCGTCCCGTTCGAGATGGTCGACGCCGCCCTGGCCGAGTGCGGGGCCGTCCAGCAGCGGTTGCGGAAACTCCCGGCCCGGGTGGTCGTCTACCTCCTCCTGGCTGCCGCTCTGTTCGAGGAGTGCGGCTATCCGGCCGTGTGGGCCAGGCTGACCTCCGCACTGCACTGCCTGCCGGTCCCGAAGGTCACCGCCACGGCACTGTGGCACGCCCGCGCCCGGCTCGGGGTGCGCCCCGTGCGGGCCCTGTTCGACCTGCTGCGCGGCCCGGCGAGCGCGATCCGCACCACCGGGGCCCGCTGGGCGGGTCTGCCGGTCGTCGCCGTCGACGGCACCTACCTCGATGTCCCCGACACTCCCGCCACCCGGGCTCACCTGGGCAAAGGCTCCAACCAGTACGCCACTTCGGGCTATCCGCAGATCTGCCTGGTCACCCTGGTCGCCTGCGGTACCCGGGCCGTGATCGACGCGGTCTTCGGCCCGCGCACCAGCGGCGAGAGCACCCACGGCAAGCGCCTGGCCCGCTCCCTGCACGAGGGCATGATCGTCCTGCTGGACCGCGGCCTGTCCTCCAACGCCTTCCTGGCCACGGTCGCGGACACCGGCGCCGCGTTCCTCGTCCGGCTGTCCGCCACCCGCAGACCACCCATCCTGCACCGCTACGAGGACGGCTCGTTCCTGTCCAGGATCGGCCGGCTGGAGGTCCGTGTCATCGAGTGCGAGATCACCATCACCACCACCGCCGGGCGCACCACCGGCGTCTACCGGCTGGCCACCACCCTGCTCGACCACCGCCGCTACCCGGCATTCGAGCTGGTCAAGCAGTATCACGAGCGGTGGGAAGTGGAGTCCGCCTTCTTCGCGATCAAGAAGTCCATGCTCGGCCGCCGGGTCCTGCGCGCCCGGACCATGTCCGGTATCGCCCAGGAGGTCTACGCGCTGCTGACCGCCTACCAGCTGATCAGGATCGCCATCGCCGACGCCACCGCGACCCTTCCCGACGCAGACCCCGACCGAGCCGGCTTCAGCATCGCCCTCCAGACCGCCCGCGACCAGGTCGTCCAAGCCGCAGACGTGATCGCCGACACCATCGTCGACCTCGTCGGAACCATCGGACGAGCCGTCCTGAACCAGCCGATGACAACACGCCGACTACGCATCAGCCCCCGCGCCGTCAAACGACCACTGTCCCGATACGCCTACCGGAGCCTGCGCGTGGACCGACGCACCTACAAAGCCACCATCAGCATCGACATCCTGTTGACAGGACCCATCAGCCCATAACTTCACGGCCTTGCCCTTTGGGGCGCCGGCACAGCCCCGTGCCATACCGCCCAGGCCGGGCGCTCGCCGTGACTGAGCACGCCGGCAGCCGTGGACGGTCGGCACGCCCGGCGGACGCCCAGGTCACAGGCGTCCGCCGGGAGCCGGGGCCGGGGCGGGGGCCGCGCACGGCCAGGGCTTTGCCGGGCGTCCTAGAACGGGGTGAGGGTCACCCGGATTCCCGTCGGCGCGGGGTCCTCGATGTACGAGGCGAAGCCGGCCACGTCGTCGAAGGCGAAGCCGTACGCCCTGCCGTCCCGGGTCGCCGCGTGCAGCGCCTTCGCGTAGTGGTTGGTGACGCCGGCCCGGTAGAACGCCGACGCGTCGGTGGTCGGTTGTGCCGCCGCCGTGACGAGCGTCGACCGGTTGAACCCGGCGCCGAGGACGGCGGCCACGGGACCGGTCGTGCCGTCGTTGGGCGCGGCGAGTGCGCCGTCGCAGAACAGCACGTCCCGGGTGGACGGCCGGTCGAAGGCGACCGGTGCGGGCCCGTCGAAGGTCAGTTTCCCGCCGCGCACCCGGCCGGTGAAGGTGCCGGCGTTCGTGCCGACCGTGAGGTCCTTGCCGGTGTACGTGCTCCACACCTCGTCGATGTACGGGTCGAAGTAGTCCGGGGCGAACAGTCCGGCGTCCAGGCCGTGACCGGGCGCGATGACGCGGGTGTCGTCCACCGCGAGCCGCGCGAACCCCTCGGTGTCGCGGACCGCGGCGAACACCGCGGCCCGGCCGCCGTCGGCCAGCGTGCCCGTCGTCCGGTCCTGCGCCCCGGTCAGCCGGATGGCCATCGGCACGCTGAACATGTCGACCATGGTCGTGTTGCAGAACATTCCGGCCGCGTTGTACGTGAACTCGCAGCAATCGTGCAGCACCGGGTAGTTGGGGTCGGATGTCACCCAGCCCGCCGGGTACTGCAGCGCCGGCGCGCCGTTGCCGTCCGTGACCGCCTTGAACCTCAGCTTCTCGCCGAGCGACACATAGATCCGGCCCGACATGTACGGCAGGGAGAGCCGGGTGTCGCCGCTCGCGGCGAGCGGGATCGCGTAGTCGGTGAAGCCGTCGGCGCCGTTGTCCGACAGGGAGACGGGGGCGAGGGTGCCGTCGGGCGTGACCCGCACCTGCTTCCCGTCCTGGTTGCCGACGACGTAGACGTGCACGGAGGCGTTGTCGAAGTCTCCGCTGTCGTTGGCGACGGTCAGCGGCAGCGCGCCCGCGGCCTTCGCAGTGCCGGTTGTGGCGGTGGCGTCCGTCCCCGCGAGGGCGTGGGGGCCGAGGGCGGCGACGGCGGGGGCAGCCACCGCCGTGCCGCCGAGGGCGAACAGGAGCCTACGGCGGGTGAGGCGGCGCTGGTGACGAGCAGTCATGTGGGGGGTCCTCCTGGTACGTGGCGGCTCGGAGCGCCGCCGACGGGCGGGCGAGAGCGCTCTCTTGAGTGCGGCCGGACCCCGATGCTACGCAGCACCACGGCACCCGCCAACCGCCGCCATTGGCCCTCAAACCCCCCTGACCTGCGGCGACTTGGGGGCTGCGGCAGGAACGGGGCGCGCTTAAGCCGCCTTTAAGACGCAGTTAATCGGCCTCATGAGGATCGCGGCAATTGCCCCCGTGAAACCGGCATCCCCGCCGCCGACCGCCGCACCAGGCGAGTTCAGCAGCCGGTTCCCGTGACCTCCGCGATGGATTCCCGGGCCTTGGCGGCGATGTTCTCGGTGGTGAAGCCGTAGGTGTGGAAGAGGGTCTTGCCGTCGGCGGAGGCTCCGAAGTGTTCGAGGGAGACGATGCGTCC